>JAKZTB010000405.1:0-15103 GCA_047517345.1 Alphaproteobacteria bacterium | reverse complement strand
TTATTGCGCCAGCTGGAGCCGTTCTGGTCGCTCAGATGGTCCTCATCGTCTCGGAGGATGGCGAAACCGCCTTCGTCGCGTTATGTTTCGCCGTCGAGTGAAACCCGGTCAATAGCGCCTTTTTCAACGGGCTGCTAAGGGTAATGCTGTTCGCAGAAGTCTGCGTATCCGTCCGACCTGTAACTGCCTTCCAGGTTGCTTGAGTGAAGATAGTATAGCGAGAGTCCACGTCCCTGCCGTGTTCGCGGACGGCAAAGATTCGCCGCCAAATTCATCGATAAATTCTGGGTCGCTTTCAGGGCCCGGAAAGTCTGCCGTAATATGCTCAAGCGCCTCATCACCATCCGGCAGCGCGGTTAGCAAATCGAGAATTTGCGCATCATCAAGCGAATGAACTTCAAGAGGTAGCGGATCGATATGGAGGGCTTCATGGCCCAATTTATCGATCCGCTGGTAATCCATTGTTACAGCTCGGGTTACACCGTCTGCAGCACGACACACATACGTCAGTTCGTGCGCCAGAAGATAGGTAGCGAGCTTGCCAACGCCAAATTTTCCAATCTGTTTCCGCGATGCGCTGGTTTCGTGTTCACGCTTGTTTGATGTTGCGACGGCCCATAACGCTCTAAAGCCGTCGAGGTCCATCGATTCTCCGTCATCGAGAACCCAAATGGCTGCCTGATCGCCTTGCAGATCAGTTGGAACGCGAATGCGGACCTGCTTCGCACTTTCGTCCCATGAGTTCGAAACGAGTTCCTCGAATGCCTTGTTTGGAGAAGAGTAGAGATGTTCGCTGAAAAGATTCAAAAACTGAGGCCCGATCGTAACCTCAATTTCCCCAACTCTTTCCCCGGCCTCTAGAAAATCCGTCATACTCCCCCTCAAACTGATCCATTGGGATTATTAAAAGTTGTCCTAAGCTAAGAAATTTCCATATATCCTACAATAAATTTGTTAGTTTGGCGCGCCCGACAGGATTCGAACCTGTGACCCCCAGATTAGGAATCTGGTGCTCTATCCGACTGAGCTACGGGCGCGAAGTAGCACATATAGCAAATCCGAGCCGGCGACGGTAGACGGATGAAGTCGACCGCAGAAGATAAAATTGGCTTAATCCGGTTGGATTCCGTCCGTTTGGCCAGATTATTATCGCCAATCTACCATGGCGGTTGCCCGGTTATTCCTTGTAAATATCTAGCTACCGATTGATCCGTTTTTTTTCCCAAACGGCCAATAAAGTCGCGCCGTTTCTCCGCGTCAGCAAGGAGAACTCGGCGCGCAGCTGAAACTCTGTGCACTATTTCCCCTCGCTGCTTAATAAATTTTCGAAGCTCGGCCGTTGAACTGTCGCGACTTCGCCCTCGCCAATACCAAGTCGCAGTCACATCCTTTAGACTTATAGTCTGATCAAAAAGCCGATTTATGTTCTCTGCATTTGGTGTGGTGAACGCATGATCGCCGTCATTCAGTCCTTGGGCTCGCGATTTCGCGTTTAGAACTACTACCTGCTTCCAATTTGAAACTGCTACGTTCCAAAATGCACCAGGTTTTTTTGGAGGATAGATACTCGGCGCAAGATTCTCTGAGTGATTGCGGGACGTTGTCCGGTCCTTGGATTTGTTTGGTGAGCTGACTTGCGGCTTCGATGCAGAGGTTTTCGATGAAAGCCTCCCAACAAGCGCATGTAAGAACGATTGCCGACTTGTTGATGACCTCAAACCCGACCCGTTGTCCCCGATCGCCGCCTCCAGCATCGCGATGAAACTCGAAGAGGCGGTCGACTTCGGTTAGATTCGATTCAAATGAAGCAAGAGCATTGGACGCCATTACGACCTACCTTAGAATGCCCTGACAGTACCGCGCTGAGAACGTGGGACCAACGCATTTCCAAAACGGGATAATACCCTGATGAATGAACGGTCACAGTTCGGTACTTATACGGTGCTCGACCAGCCGACCCTCGACGCAACGCTTTGATCCGGATACGTTTCCCGCCCTACGGTCGTCTGAGTCCTAATCAAGGGGTCGCAGGTTCGAGTCCTGCCGGGCGCGCCATTTTCAACACACTGGTTTAACAACACATTATTGGCTACAAATCACAACAGCAACGATAAAATTGTGTAAGTTTTTGTAATTAATATGATTTTCTGGTTCAAATCCGACTAGGCCAATTCTCCGATGTAGCTTCAATACATGGCATAAATTGCTAAACTTTGGCAATTTATGCCATGATAGAGTATCAGAATGGAGACCCTAATATGGCAACAATGAATGTATCACTGCCCGACGCAATGAAAGATTGGGTTGAGGCTCAGGCTCAATCCGGCCGCTACGGCAATGCGAGCGATTACGTGCGGGACCTCATTCGCCACGACCAAGAGCGCAGGGATAAAATCGCTCATATGCAAACGCTGGTGGACGAAGCCCTGGAAAGCGGTATCAGCGAAAAATCCGTTGCTGAAATCCTAATACAGGCCCGCACCACGGCTCAGGATTCATAAGGAGAACATGGCCTACAAGCTCAGTGTAAAAGCAGAAGAAGATATCGTCCGTGCCTATCGCGAAGGCTTTCGGTTATTCGGTGCCGAGCAGGCCGAAAAATACTACGCCGGTCTGGAGCGCGTTTTTCAGTTTCTGTCAGATTCACCTGAGGCAGCCAGAGAACGCACAGAAATCGCACCGCCTGTAAGGGTTCATCCCTACCAATCGCACATCATTGTTTACTTGATTGACGATAAGAACGATGTGCTGATTCTTCGCGTTCGCCACGGTCGTGAAGATTGGGAGAACGACCCTGTGTAATGCTCATGGCGATGGATTATTGTAGACGTCAAGCGTTTCAAGAACCGAGTTCAATTGTGCCAACGTCTCGAACAAGCGGTTCGAAATTCCTCCTATCGGGCGCGCCACTCTTCAAGCGTCGGATGGCAAGCCACGCGAAGAGGAGCGGTCGAATTAAATGCCCACAGACACCTACGACTACATCATCGTCGGCGCGGGCTCGGCGGGGTGCGTGCTGGCGAACCGGCTTTCGGCGGACGGGCGCGCGCGGGTGCTGCTGCTCGAGGCGGGCGGGCGCGACTGGTATCCGTGGATCCACATTCCGGTCGGCTATTTCAAGACCATGGGCAACCCGAAATACGACTGGTGTTTCGAGACCGAGCCGGACCCCGGCCTCGGCGGCCGGTCGCTGCAATGGCCGCGCGGCAAGGTGCTGGGCGGATCGAGTTCGATCAACGGGCTGCTCTATATCCGCGGCAACCGGACCGACTACGACCAGTGGCGGCAACTCGGCAACGCCGGCTGGTCCTACGACGACGTGCTGCCCTATTTCAAGCGCGCCGAGGACCAGGAGCGCGGCGCGGACGATTATCACGGGACCGGCGGGCCGCTGGCGGTCAGCGACGCGGCGCATCATAGCGAACTCAGCGACCGTTTCATCGCCGGCGCGGTCGAGGTCGGCATCCCGCGCAACGACGACGTCAACGGCGAAGAGCAGGAAGGCGTCGGATATTTTCAGCAGACCGCACGCAAGGGCCGGCGCTGGAGCACCGCGGTCGGCTACCTCAACCCGGCGCGCGGCCGGCCGAACCTGGATATCGTCACGAAGGCCCAGACGATTCGGGTCCGCGTCGAGACCGGCCGGGCGGGAGGCATCGATGCCGTCGTCGGCGGCGCGCTCCGAAGCTTCGAGGCGCGCGGCGAGGTGATCCTGTCGGCGGGCGCGATCGGCTCGCCACAGCTGCTGATGCTGTCCGGCATCGGGCCCGGCGCGCAGCTCTACGAATTCGAAATCCCCGTCGCCCGGGACTTGCCCGGCGTCGGCGCGAACTTGCAGGATCATTTTCAGATCCGCGCGGTCTACAGGATCAACAAGCCGATTTCGCTGAACGACTACGTGAACTCGCTGTCCGGCAAGCTGCGCATCGGGCTCGACTACGTGATGCGGCGGCGCGGGCCGATGACCCTGGCGGCGAGCCAGGTCTGCATCTTCTGCCGGACGCGGCCCGAGCTCGACATCCCCGACCTGCAGTTCCACATGCAGCCGCTCAGCGCCGACAAGCCGGGCGACGGGCTGCACGAATATTCCGCCTTTACCTCTTCGACCTGCCAGCTGCGGCCGCAAAGCCGCGGCGAGATCCGGCTGAAATCGGCAGACCCGCTGGCCGCACCGGCGATCCGCCCGAACTACCTGTCGACGCCGGCGGACCGTAACGTCGCTGTCGCCGGCATGAAACTGTCGCGCCGGATCGCGCAAAGCGCGGCGATGGCGGACTTGATCGAGGAGGAACTCGTGCCCGGCGCGGACTGCCGCTCGGACGAAGAGTTGCTGGACGCGGCGCGGCGCATAGGGACGACGATCTATCACCCGACCAGCACGTGCAAGATGGGCCCGCAAAGCGACCGCGGCGCGGTCGTCGACGAACGGTTGCGCGTTCACGGCATCGAGGGTTTGCGGGTCGTTGACGCCTCGATCATGCCCAACCTGGTGTCCGGCAACACCAATGCGCCGACCATCATGATCGCCGAGAAAGCCGCCGACATGATCCGCGAGGATGCGCGCTGACAGCCGCTATTTCGTCGTCATCACCCAGACGCCGACCCAGGTTTCGGGCGGCGGAAATTTCAAGAAGCTGCGGGCACGGTCGGCCATGATCCCGGAGGGGCCGTCGTCGAGCCGGTCCCAAATCGCTGCGGCCTCTTCGAAGGACTGTTCGCGGTATCGCGCGAGCGCTTGTCCATAATCCTCACGCCGCGCCGTTTCGGATTCCCCTAGCGGTTCGTAGATGTGTAGCGGTTCCGCCTTGCCCTTGACCGCGACCATATCCAGCTCGCGGAGCGTGTAACGATCCTCCACAAGAATTGCCGTCGTCTGACCCAGGACGATCCGGCAATCGTAGACGCTGGGCAGTCCTTCCAGGCGCGCCGCGATGTTCACCGCCTCGCCGACGGCGGTATAGTTGAAGCGTTTCATTGCTCGGCATCGCGGGCGACACCTCTGCTCCAACCTATGCCGAGCTTTACTCGGGAGAGTGGCGGCACCCTACATGTAGCGGTCATGGGCGTTAACCGGATAGGCAAGCATGATACCTTATCTCCGTAGTAATACATAAGGCACTTCGCGACTTAATTCTTAAATTCAGATGAACCCGTGCTCCGCTAAACTAAACGTATTCAAGATGCGAATCGGTTTGTGCGACGCCGCAATTTTTGCGGTCTTGGCGACGCTGCTGGCGCTTGCGCCCTTTGATTCGTCTATTGCCAGTTCGGATAACCGAGGCGGAGCGTCGCTTCGGTCGGAGTGTCGAGGACACGGATAAGGCGCGAAAGGCGTTGGCCGCCGCGCAGAAGAAGTTGGAAGCGGACGTCAAGGCAGGTCGGCAAGACCGAATTCTTGAAATCTCAAAGGATCTCGCCGCGCGCTCGGCCGAACTGGCGAAGCGCCAGGGAGAAGCCGCGCGGCTCAAGACTCAGGTGGCGGATCTGAAACAGAAATCCTCGTCCCTGCAGTCGGCGCTGCAGGAGGAACGCAGCGGCCGTCTGGCGGACACGCGGCAGTTCGACGAGGAACTGAAGCGCTACAAGGCGGAAGCCGAACAGGCGAAGGCGGAGGCGACGCGCGTCACCCGGCTGCTGCGTAATGCGGAAACGCATCTGCGGCGCAGCGCAAGCGCGCCAAGGCGAAAGGACGCGATGTCGCCGCATTGGAAGCCAAGCTTACTTTGGAACGGAGACGGGCGCAGGCTGAGAAAAAGAAAGAGACGAACCTCAAGCGCCAACTGGCGGCGCGTCAGAAAGCATTGGTGGCGGAACAGGACAAGGCGGCCAGCCTGAAAAGCGAAGCCGTGGCGCTGAAACGGGAAACGGCTTCGCTGCAGAAGGAGAAAACGGAACGGGCGGCGGCGGAGGCAAAAGTCGCCGCACTGCAGGCGGAGTTGGACCAACGACGCCAGTCGGCGAATCGCGACAAAGCGCGCGAGGCGGACCTACAGAACCGGCTGGACGCGCATCAGCAGGCGCTGGCATCAGTGAGGGAGAAGGCGGTGACCTTCGAGCTGCGGTCGGCTGCGCTGGGGAAACGGACAAAGCAGCTGGAAGCAGAACGCGCTAAGAGGGCCGAATCGGATCGAAAACTGGCGGCCTTGCGCACCGAACTTGCCCGGTTGCAGAAAGACACGGCCAGCAAGCGCCGTCGAGAGAAGGATCTGAAGGGGCGGCTCGTCGCGCAACAGAAGGCGCTTGCCGCGGAGCGCGCGAAGGCGGCGTCACTGTCGTCCGAAGCCGCGTCTTTGAAAAAACAGGCCACCCGCCTGCAGAAAGAAAAAGCGGAACGAGAAGCCGCGGCGGCACAATTGGCCGCGTCGGTGCCGACAATCGAGATTATCGAACCGCAATTGCCGCGAACGCGAACCGCCGGACTGCCGACGATTGCGGTGCAGGGTGGCGACAGCAAGACCGTCGTCGGGCGCGTGAACGCGCCGACCGGATTGATGGCACTGATGATAAACGATGTCGATCAGGAGATCGGCGAAGACGGCATGTTCCGCGCGTCGGTTCCGCTGCCAAAAGCCGAGAACAAGGTGACGGTAATCGCCATCGACAAGAAGGGGCGCCGTATCGAGACTGCGTTTCTCGTCACGCGGCCCGTCGGGGCGGTTCGCAATGCAAGTGGCGTCGCGCCGCAGCTTGCGGCGGAGAAGCTCGACGTCAGTTTCGGCAAATTCCATGCCGTCGTGATCGGTAACAACGATTACGGGTTGCTCCCGAAACTGGAGACGGCGGCGGAAGACGCGCGAGCGGTCGCGGAGCTTCTGGAAACCCGATACGGGCACCAGGTTACGCTGATCGTCAATGCGAACCGTTATGCGATCCTGTCGGCGCTCAACAAGTTGCGTGAATCGCTGACCGAAGACGACAACCTATTGATTTATTATGCGGGTCACGGCGAACTCGACCGCGTCAACAACCGCGGCCACTGGCTGCCGGTCGACGCCGAGCCTGACAGTTCGGCGAATTGGATCTCCAATATCCAGATCACCGACGTGCTGAACGCGATGACCGTGCGTCAGGTGCTTGTCGTCGCAGACTCCTGCTATTCGGGAACGTTGACCCGTTCGGCGGTCGCCAAACTCGACGCCGGCATGAATGAGCAAACGCGCAACAACTGGATCAAGTTGATGGCGGACAAGCGCGCGCGCGTGGTTCTGTCGTCGGGCGGTGTACAGCCGGTCCTCGACAGCGGCGGCGGATCGCATTCGGTGTTCGCTAGCGCGTTTCTCGACGTCCTGTCGAATAATAGCGGAATACTCGAAGGCCAGAGACTTTTCCAACTTATTTCGCAGCGCGTGACAAGCGTCCGTGCGGCAGCCGAAATTGAGCAGGTACCGCAATACGCACCAATCAAATATGCTGGCCATGAGGCGGGCGACTTCTTCTTCGTTCCCGTGGCCAATTAGAAGAACTTCTCAGGGGTGGGAAAATGAAATTCATGCGCAGTATTGTTAACGGACATCTGGCGCTTGCTATACTCGTGGCGCTGTCGCTCAGTACGAATTCCGCCAAGGCGCAGGTTACGGGGCAGAGTCTGGAGGATCTTTTCACCAACGCTTGCGCCGGCGGTACCGCGACGGGTGTGATGGCGGCTCTGTGCGCTACGACGGAAGGCGCGACGGGCAACAATGTCGCCGGTGATTTCAGGCTTTCCGGCGATGGGCAAACTTCGGTCAGTCCCGGCCAGTCCCTGACCAACAACGAATCGGCATTAATCCGGGCCTACGGACAAACCTCCGGCGTGCAGGATCGGCTTGAAGAAGAGCGTAAGGAACGCGCCGGACGTCAGACCGGATTGGCCGCGGGAGAAGCTGCGGAATTCGGCGGGGTGAGCTTGTATCTCAATCTCGGCGGAGAGAGGGTCAACCGCGATCGTATTCTCAATGTCGATCAGGAAAAAGGCTATGAGGGGTGGAAATCGGGCTTTCAGCTCGGCGGCGATTACCGGGTTGGCGATAAGCTGATCGTCGGTGCCCTCGTTGGTTACGACCACAGTGAAACGACATTCGATCCGGACCTACCGGGTGTCGGGTTCGTTCCCTTTCCTGACGAAGGCGGCACGAAATCCGACAGTGCCATCCTCAACGTTTATGCGAGCTACAACGTTTCCGACAATCTGTATGTCGACGGCACCGTAGGGCTCGGCTACACGGACTACACCTTGGACCGGAACGTGATTTTCCAGAATACCGCCCGAACGTTCACCGTACCTGTCGCGACGTCGGGAAGCACGGACGGCTACGAGGTCAATGCCAGCGCCGGAATCGGATACGACTTCTACCGTGATGCGCTGAGCATCGGTCCCTATGCCCGCATCAATTTTGGGCGCAGTACGATTTCTGCCTTTACCGAAGAAGACCGCTCTGGTTCCGGGCTTAACATGTCGGTTCAGGAAGATACGTCGACGACGCTGACCAGCATTCTGGGTGTCCAGGCCAGCTATGCGGTTAGCCAGGATTGGGGCGTGCTGATCCCGCAGGTTCGCTTCGAATACGAGCATGAATACAAGAAGGATCCGCGATCCGTCGTCTCCTCGTTTGCGCAAGACACTTCGGGTAACAGTCTCGCGCTCACGACCGACGATCCGGATCGGAACTATTTCAATTTCGGGGTCAGTCTCCTCCTTATTCTGCCGAACGGATGGATGCCGTTCGTCGATTTCGAAACGCTCCTGTCCTACAAGGATTTAAACGGAAACGGTACACGGTCGGGTTACGCGCCGAGTTTTAGAGTATCCTCCAGGGATGGCCCGGCGACTCGCGTATCCATGACGGGCTGGCGACCGGCCGGCCAACTTGCGTAACGGCCGCGGCGCGGCGTTCGGTGCGTTCATGACTCGTTTGCCGGCGTTTCGAAACCCGGACTACCGCCGCCTCTGGCTCGGCGCCGCCTTCAATCAGCAGGGCTCGAGCGGCGAGCACGTCGTGCTGGGTCTTCTGGTTTTTCAACTAACCCAGTCGACCGGTTGGGTCGGTGCGATCTTGGCGGTTTATTTCCTGCCGTTGTTCGTCTTCGGCATGCTGTCCGGCGCTGTCGCGGATTGGATGGACCGCCGCGCGTTGTTGCGGCGCATCGAGCTGGCGATTGTCGTCAATTTGGCTTGTTTCGCAGCCCATTTGTACACCGGTTTCAGGCCGTTGTGGCTGATCGTCCTCTTCACGCTCCTGACCGGGAGCTTGCGCGCGCTACACCAGCCGGTGCGGGTCAGCTACGCGTATGACATCGTCGGCGGGGACCACGTGGTCGCGGGGCTGGGATTGTTGAACCTCGGGTCTCGCACGGGTCAGCTTATCGGCGCGCTTCTCGCAGGCTGGGTGATGCACCGCTTCGGCGCCGCCGCCGCCATACTCGCACTCGCGGGGGGCCACGTCGTAGCGTTCGTTTGTTTCGCGCGGCTCCGGTCAACCGGCCAAGCCGCCTCGAAAGCGCACGCGCCGATCGGGCGAAATTTGCGCGAATTCGCGGTCGAGCTGCGCGGTAACACTATCCTCCTGATGCTGGTTTTGGTGACGGCGGCGGTCGAAGTGTTCGGGTTTTCGTTCGCGACCGCCTTGCCGGAGCTCGCGACCGGGCGGTTGAGCCTCGGTGCCGATGGGCTCGGTTATCTGCACGCCGCGCGCGCCTCTGGCGGTATCGTCGCGGGTCTGACGCTGGCGCTCATGGGCCAGATGCAACGCCGCGGCCTGACCTATCTCTTCGTAATCTTTGCGTTCGGGGTAAGCATTCTTTTGCTTTCGGCCGACAGCTCCGCGTTTCTCACCGTCGCCGCGGTATGTCTCGTTGCAGCGATGGCGACGGCGTCGGACGTTCTGACACAGAGCATGATGCAGCTGAGTGTCGACAACGCCCTGAGGGGCCGCGCGATGGGCGTTTGGGTGCTCGCGGTCGGTTTCGCGCCGGTCGGCCACCTGCAGATGGGCGCGTTGTCGGTCGCGATCGGCCTGTCCAACGCGCTGGCTGTCAACGGCGCGGTTTTGCTTGCGATCGGTCTGATCGTCGCGCTGGCGGCGCCCCGGCTACGTCGGTTGTGAATGAAAGATGCTCAGGCGTGCAGTTTGGTGAGCGTCCGCGCGAGCGTTGCGCCGACTTTTTCGACTGAGGCACGGCGTCCTTCGTCTTTGAGTTCGCCGTTTTCCTCGAAGGCGTCCCGCGCCCCCGATACCATCGCCTGTTCGGGAATCACCAGCACGCCAATATTTGTCAGAATTTGCCTGACATGCACCAGACCACGCATCCCGCCGAATCCACCGCCAGTTGCAACCAGCCCGGCCGTTTGGCCGGCGTAGTAGGCCAAGTCCGCGCCGCCATCCTTGCGCGACACCCAATCGATCGTGTTCTTGAGGACTGCCGTGATCGAGCTGTTATATTCAGGCGCGGCGATCAACAGACCGTTGTGATCCATGAACAGCGCTTGAAGTTTCTCCGCATTCTCCGGCGAGCCGCTTTCGGCTTCGAGGTCGCCGTCGTAAATCGGCATGCGGTAGTCGGCCAGGTCGATCGTGGTGACCGAAGTGCCTTCCGCTTCGGCCGCGCGAACTGCCGTCCGCAAAAGCATTTTATTGAACGAACCGCTTCGCAGGCTGCCGGCGAAGGCGAGTATCTTTGCAGGGTTGGGCATGGTGACGAATCCTTAGCAAGGGGGCGTACGGCGCTTTACACTAAAGCGGATCGATCGGAAGTACAGGGTGCATAGCCCGGAAAGGGAGAAAATCTATGCGGTATGGGTTTTATTTGCCGACTCGGGGCCCGTTGAGCGAGCCGGATATGATCGCGGAGATCGTGCGGCAGGGCGAGGCAATGGATTTCGCCACAATCGTGATCGGCGACCACATCGTCTTCCCGGTTACGGTCGATTCGCAATACCCTTACACGGTCGGCGGCGGGTTCCCGGGGCAGGGCGACGCGCTGGAGCAGCTGTCGCTGATGTCTTTCATCGCCGGCATTTCGTCCAAGGCCCGGCTCGTGACCAGCGTCATGATCCTGCCGCACCGCAATCCCCTGGTTACCGCCAAGATGCTGGCAACGATCGACGTGCTGTCGAAAGGCCGCGTGACGGTCGGCGTCGGCGTCGGTTGGATGCGCGAGGAGTTCGAGGCGCTCGACGCGCCCGACTTCGACAAACGCGGCGCGTCCAGCAACGAGTACCTTGAAATTTTCAAGAAATGCTGGACCCAGGATCCGGTGTCCCACGAGGGCGAGTTCTATTCGTTCAAGGAGCTGCGTTGCGTGCCCCATCCGGTGCAGAAACCGCATCCGCCGATCTGGGTTGGCGGGCACAGCCGGCCCGCGCTGCGGCGCGTCGCGAAATACGGCGATGGCTGGCAACCGGTCGGCGCGACGTCGGCCTCGCCCCTGCTGCCGGCGGAATTCCAAAAACTTCTGGACGAGTTGAAGCGCATGACCGAAGCGGAAGGCCGCGACTACGAGGAATTGACGATCTCCTTCAAATCGCCTTCGTACGACCCGGGAAACATTCCGGACGGTCACGACCGCCTGCTTTTCACCGGAGAGCCGGAACGCATCGCGGAAGATCTTCGGGCCTACAAGGCAATGGGCGTCGCGGAAGTCATCTTCGATTTTCGCAGTCCGCCGCTGTCGAAGACGATCGAAAACATGGACCACTTCATGAAGGAAGTCGCGCCCCTGGTATCGTAACGGGCGATCCGGCGCAAACGGAAGATCGGAGATGTATTGATGATGTTTCCGCTCAACCCCTGGACGCTGGCCGTAATGCCATAGGGCAAATAGGATGGATTTGCGCCAACTGAAACGGGCAAAGGCATCAAGAGAAATGCCGGAAATTGAAATTGTAGCCAGCGGCGGATTGCTCGGCGCGGACGTGCTTGGATTTGACGGCAACGTGGAACCCGACGCCGGTGAACTTGAGCTGATCCGCGAAAGCTTTGCCTTGCACGGCGTTCTATGTTTTCGCGACCAGACGTTGGACGAAAATCAATTGATCGCATTCACGCGCCGATTCGGTGACATCGAATCCTATGTTCTCTCCGACTACGCGTTAAGGGGTTTCCCGGAAATCCTTATCGTTTCCAATATATTGGAGAATGGCGCACCGATCGGACTGACGGATGCGGGGACGACCTGGCATACCGACATGTCCTACATCCCGGCACCGCCGGCGGCGACGATCCTCTACGCCAAGGAAGTGCCCGTCGGTGACGACGGCCGGAACCTTGGCGACACGCTTTTCGCCAGTACGGCCGCGGCCTATCACGCGTTGCCGCGGGACCTCAAATTGCGTCTCGAAGGCCGAAATACGGTTCATTCTTATGAGGCGAAGCACGCCCGCAGGGCGCAGGAAGGCAAGAGCAACCGAAAACCCATCACCCAGGCGCAGCGCGATGCCTTGTCGCCGGTCGCGCATCCGGTAATTCGCATCCATCCGGAAACGGGTCGTTCGTGCATCTATGTCGTCGCCGGCGAGTGCGTGGGTATTGACGGCGTTCCGGACCAGGAAGCGGCGGAGATTCTGGAAATGCTGGCGGCGCATTGCGTAAAACCGGATTTTCATTATCGACACAAATGGCGGGCCGGCGATGTCCTCATTTGGGACAACTGCCTGGTGCAGCATCTTGCCCTTCACGATTACGCCCTGCCGCAACGCCGTCTTATGCTTCGGACGACCGTCAAAGGGACTATTCCGCGGTGATCTTGACGATGGCTGTCGTGTCTTTGCATCGCTTACTGAAAAATTTTCAGATTTTCGCACAGATTGAGGAATGGTGAGCAAACGCGCAACCAAGGCTTTGGGTGCCAAGGAGTCGGTTGGGACCGAACTTGCGCAACTGCGGGAACGCGTCGCTTCGCTTGCAGCCGAGCTCGCCGCAAGCAAAGACCGCGAAAAGGACCTTTCGGAGCAAATCAGCCGATGGGAATTTTTTTCGCGGGTCAATCCGGTTTGGTTCTGGGAAACCGACGAACATCTGCGTTACACCTTTTTCTCGCCCAATGTTCTGGAACTGGCGGGGGTGCCGCCGGAATGGCACTACGGCAAGACGCGCGAGGAAATCGGCGCACCGGAAACCATAAGCTCTGAAATCTGGCATGCGCATTTGGAGACTCTCAAACGGCACGAAGCCTACGAAGACTTCATCTTCGAACGAAAAGGCCCCGATAGTACGCAGTGGATGTGCTCAAGCGGTGTCCCATTCTTCGACGAAAGCGGTAGATTCAAAGGGTACCGTGGTATCGGTTCTGATGTTACCGAGAAAATCGCAGCGAAGTCCCGAATCGACATCCTTTTGGCGTCGATCGAGTAACTCGACGAAACATTCGTAATTTGGGGTCGGGAGGACAAGCTGCTCGTCTGCAACGAACGGTTCCGAGAGATAAACGCGGCGGTCATTGCAACGACAGAACCCGGAACGCCCTTCGAGGCACATATACGCGCGGCGCTTGAAAAAGGCCTGTATCCGGAATCGCTTGGACGTGAAGACGAATGGTTCGAGCAGAGGGTGCATCGCTATCGAAATCCAGGTCCGCCTTTCGAGCTGGAAAGACAGGACGGTCAATGGCTATTGGTGCACGAACAGCACGTCGCAGGCGGCGCAACAGCCACAATTTCGACCGATATTACGGAGCTCAAGAAAGCCTCGCGGGCGGAGCGGGAGAAGGCGGCCATTATGGCAACGGTGTTCGATACGATCCCCGATGGGATACAGGTATAGGACCGCAAGCTGGATATGATTTTTTGGAATGAGCAGCTATTCTCGGTATTGGGCCTAAACCGAGAAACCGTGCTGGGCGCCGAGAACCCGAGGGAAGCTTTCTATCGGATGCTGGCCGAACGCGGTGATTATGACGATGACGACCCCATCAAGCTTGCCGCGGACCATCAGCGATTCATTAGCGGCATGACCCCGACGAGCTTCGTGCGTGAGCTTGCAAACGGAACATGGATCGAAGGGCGCGGTATCCCGATAGACGGTGGCGATGGCTATGTTACGGTGTATCGCGACATTACCGAACGCCGCCGTCTGGACCAGATGCAGCGGGAATTCGTTTCTACCGTAAGCCATGAATTGCGCACGCCGCTAACGTCGATCTATGGCTCATTGAGCCTGATCAAAAACAGCTTGGCGAATGGTCAATCGCGTGGCGTCGAGGAGTTGGTCGACATTGCGCACAAGAACAGCGAACGGTTGGTGAGCTTGGTCAACGATATTTTGGATACGGATAAAGTCAGCGCCGGTAAGATTGAATTCCGAATGGCGCCTGTCTCCATCTCCGATCTGGTAGGGAACGCGATTTCGTTAAATGACGGCCTTTGCGAGCAATTCGGCATTTCGTTTGCGGTGAAGGGTGAAATTCCGCGTGCGTTCGTCGACGGCGATGCCGACCGTCTGGTCCAGGTCTTGACCAACCTGTTGGCGAATGCGGCCAAATATTCGCCCGCCGACGGCGTCGTTGAAATTTCGGCGTCGCGAACGGGTGATAGTGTCCGCGTGACGGTGCGTGACTATGGTCCGGGCATTCCGGAAGAGTATCGAGATTGGATATTCGGACGATTTTCACGGATCGATTCAACAGATTCGAGAACCGTGCCCGGTACGGGTCTCGGACTCTATATAAGCAAGGCGATTGTCTCCCGGCATAACGGCGCAATCGGATTCGATCCGGCCCCGGACGGTGGCTCGGCGTTCTTTTTCGAACTGCCGCTACTGACCGAGGCCTGTTGATCGGCAAATTGTAAGGGCGGTCGCGGCCGGCGTTAGATTGTATCCACTAGAGCGGATCAAGTTTGGTCGAACCCATTTCATGGGTTCGGACGAAATTGTGAATCCGCTCTATTTCAATAGTTTAAGAGCAGATTCACGCGGTTGTTGGATCGCCGAAGGCGATTCCAACCAACCCCGATCGGCTCTAGTAGACGAGTTCGTCTTCCTCGCCGCTATCGGCGAGCATGATTTCGCCCTGCTCGGCGAGTTGCTTGGCGACGTTGACGATCTCGAGCTGCGCGTCGTCCACGTCGGACAGCCGCACCGGGCCCATCGCCGCCATGTCCTCGCGCAGGATCTTCGCCGCCCGCTCCGAC
>JAKZTB010000404.1:0-17367 GCA_047517345.1 Alphaproteobacteria bacterium | reverse complement strand
ACGACAACATCAGTCCACGTGCAGCAGCCATGGCAATCGCTGCCTGAACTCAACGAACCAAGCCGCAGACATCACTGCCATGCGAGACTCGCACCCGTTGCCACCGTGGGCAACACGCTGGGAAGCATCATAAACTGGATTCTGGGACGGTACTGCCTGTACTGGCGCGACCGGCGCTGGTTCCCGATTAAGCCCGCCGCGCTGGATCGCGCGACGGACCGTTTCAATCGTTACGGCCTGTGGTCGATGCTGTTCGCCTGGTTGCCCATCGTCGGTGATCCGCTGACCTTCGCCGCGGGCATTCTCGGCGTTAGGTTCCCGATATTCGTCGCCCTGGTCGCGATCGGTAAGGCGGTGCGCTACATCGTCGTCGCCAGCCTGGCGGAGCGGCTTTTCTAGATATGCGTTACGCCGCCTTGTAGATGCCTGCCTTCTTGACGCTGTCGTCGACATATTCTTCGAACTGTTTGAAGTTGTCTTCGAAGCGCCCGCGCAGTTCGCCGGCGGCCGAATCGTACGCCGACTTGTCCTGCCACGTCGTGCGCGGCTGCAAGACGTCGGCGGGCACGTCGGGGCAGGCCGAGGGCACGAGCAGGCCGAAATTCGGGTCCGGCGTCTCCGCCACTTCCGCCAGCTTGCCGTCCAGGGCTGCACGCACCATGGCGCGGGTGTGGGCAATCTTCATGCGCGTGCCGGTGCCGTAGGCGCCGCCGGACCAGCCGGTATTGACCAGCCAGCACTTGGCGCCTGTCTTGGCGATTCGCTCACCCAGCATCTTGGCGTAGACCGACGGGTGACGCGGCATGAACGGTGCGCCGAAGCAAGTCGAGAAAGTCGCCTGCGGTTCCGTTACGCCGCGTTCGGTACCGGCCACGCGCGCGGTGTAACCCGACAGGAAATGGTACATCGCCTGATCGGCCGACAGGCGGCTGATCGGCGGCAGGACACCGAACGCATCCGCCGTCAGCATGACGACGTTCGCCGGCTGCCCTCCCATGCCCTCGGGCACGATGTTTTCGATGAAACCGATCGGATAGGAGGCCCGGGAATTTTCCGCCAACGATCCGTCGTCGAAGTCGGGAACCCGCGTCACCGGATCGATTACGACATTTTCCAGCACCGTGCCGAAGCGTTTGGTCGTGGCGTAGATTTCCGGCTCCGCCTCCTGCGAGAGGTTGATCACCTTGGCGTAGCAGCCGCCCTCAAAATTGAAGATGCCGCTGCCCGTCCAGCCATGTTCGTCATCGCCGATCAGCGGCCGTGTGCCGTCCGCCGACAGGGTCGTCTTGCCGGTACCGGACAGACCGAAGAAAATACTGGCAGCACCGTCGATTCCGATATTGGCCGAACAGTGCATCGGCAGCACGCCGCGTTCCGGCAGCAGATAATTCAGATACCCGAAAATCGATTTTTTTATTTCGCCGGCATAGCGCGTGCCGCCGATCAGCATCATCCGCTCGCCGAAATTCATTATAATGAACGCTTCCGAGTTGACGCCGTCGGCAGCCGGATCGGAGTGCATCATCGGCGCGTGAAAGATTGTGACATCGGGAACGAAGCCGGCGATTTCCGTCGTGGGAACAGGAATAAACATGTTGCGCACGAACAGGCTGTGCCACGGACTGTCGCTAATGACGCGCACGGACAGACGGTATTGCGGGTCCGCACCGGCATAAACGTCCTGCACGTAGAGTTCGCGTCCTTGATAGTATGCCAGCATCTTGATCCGCATGCCGTCAAACCGCTCCGGCGCGATCGGCTTGTTGACCGGTCCCCACCAGATGTTGTCGCGGCTCGACTCCTCCTCGACAATAAATTTATCGTTCGTCGAACGGCCGGTGTATTTGCCGGTTTCCACGACGAGAGCGCCGCCCTCCGAGATGGTCCCGAGTCCAAGCCTGACCGTATCTTCGTAGAGTCGTTCCGCGCCCTGGTTCCAATGCGTCGCGGCGGCGTTGATCACGCCGTGATTGTCCAGCCCGAAATTGCTGTTATGTGACACCTAGTGTTTCCTCCGAACGCCCCTCGGTTACGGATTGCAGCGCGTTAATAAAATCGAGGCCGCTACTCCGATGCTCCATGAACCTTATTATCAGGAAAATATCGGCGCGCCACGAGAGAAATCAACCGCCACGCGCCGTTCAGTCCATTTTCCAGGCGCGTCCCGGTGCCAAGCCCGTAATACGTGGTTTACTTTAAGATTATACCCGTTTTAAGTTCATTAGAGCGGAGTGGCGTTTTATTACCGTGCTTCCGCGTGTTCCTCAGCGAATTCAGCGCCTTCCGGGCCGATCGTACGTCGACGGATTCCGCCTTTTGTTGTTTCGTCAGGCCGGCAGCGTAGTATCTTGGACATTTCTCGGACCCGCTGGATATCGGACCGTGAGAATATCTCGATTTTTTTGAACGAGGCGGACCATCGCCGGCACGGCCTAACCAACCCCATCGATTCGCCCGGATTCTGCGCTGCTAAGCCGTATTCGCGAACCGATCGTGCAGGTAACCGCTTATGCCGCCGAGGACGATCCACAGCAAGGCCGTCGTCGACAACGAAGCGATGACGAACATTGCCGCCAGTTCCGGTGGCGTGCTACCGCCGAATTCGGCCGGATGCGGCGCGCCGATGAGATGCGGTGCGACAATCGAGATTGCGCCCAAAGACTGGTGGGCCCAGTGCGACAGGAATACGATCGCCGCGAGCCCGGCACCCGTGGCGAGAATGGTGCCGAAATACCAAGTCTGGCGGGCGAACAGTTCGGCCGCCTGCAATCCCGGCAATTCCGGCGGCAATCCGATCGCCGGCGCCAAGGCGAACACCGCAAATCCGGCAAGGCCCCACACCACGCCCTGTTTCAGTCCAATCGGACGCCCGTAAATGGCAAATGCTGCGTTCAGCAGCAACGCGAACCCGACGGCCGTCAGGATATTCGCCAACAACGTAAAGACCGTGCGCTCGAGCCCGTCGTCTGGCGCCCAATCACTCGCTTCATGCGAATGCGCACCTTGCGACGCTGCGCCATGCGTATGGGATTCCGCTGGCGCTGTCTGTTCGTAGGTCTCCGCCTTTTGGATCAGGGGAAAGACACGCAGAAACTGCGCGCCCGTGACGATTATTCCGGCAACTAGGCCTGCGATGACGGCAATGGTCAGGACCCTAGCGACCATGACAGCTAGTGGCAGGGAAACGAGAAACTGTGACGCGAATCGTGGGCCGCGTTATGTAAGACGTCCGAATGCGCGAAGCCCGCCCCGATGAGGAAAAAGCTTCCGAGCAGAGCCGCGATTGCCGCTGCCGTAATTCGCGACGACAAACTCGCCTGTTCTGTTGCTGGTGTCTTTACAGCCGCTTGTGGCATCGTGTTCTCCACTCGATCTCGCATTCGTTTCACGAGCCTAAACTGCACCCATGCGGCGCGTCAATCAACGTGCGCAATCAACATTCTCACAAAAAAAATTCAGCGTTCGACATTAGCCGTTGCCACC
The DNA here is from genome assembly GCA_047517345.1 of Alphaproteobacteria bacterium. Lineage (GTDB taxonomy): Bacteria > Pseudomonadota > Alphaproteobacteria > UBA8366. The sequence goes on along the minus strand of JAKZTB010000404.1, from coordinate 13,884 downwards.
GATATAGCCCGAAATCGTCGTCGAGATCTTTCTCGGATCGGTCGCACCGCGGAACATGGTGAGAAACGCTCCGTTGCGGCCCATCAAATAGACGAAGTTGGAATGGTCGACGAGGTAGTCCTCATCGTCGGAACCGGTATTCACTTTCGCATGATAGACCCGGTAAGCCGCTGCCGCTTTCTCTATTTCCTGGCGCGCGCCCGTCAAACCGACAAGGCGCCTATGAAAATTCGGCACGTACTCGGCAAGAGACGAAACGGTGTCTCTTTCCGGATCTACGGTGATGAATATAGGCTGCACGTCATGAGCGGCTTCGCCCATCTCATCCAGGGCCGCGGCCATATTCTGCAATTCGGTCGGACAAACGTCGGGGCAGAAACCGTACCCGAAATAGACCAGCAGGAGTTTTCCGCGGAAATCCTCGTCCGTTACCCGCTTTCCCTTGTGATCGGTCAACGCAAAAGGCCCACCGATCTTGATCTGCATCGGAACGGCAATGCTGCTGCCGCCGACATTCGCAATCGGCACCGGGCGGGCCACCTGCCAAGTCACGTACGCCGCAAAAGCGATCGCTGCAAGCGCAGCGAGCATGGCGCCGATCAATGGATAAGAGGGCCGCGATAACATCATGGATTCTAGGAGCCTGTCCGAGCCGTCGGCATCTGAATGATTTGCATGACACACATAACGGTCGCAACGATAATGGCGAGTGGACATATCGCCGCACAATCGCATTACGCCTGTGCGAACGACGCCTTGGTACGGTCGCGACATCGCCTCATTGACGCCATATGTCCGTGTAATTATGGCAATAGGTGACAAATCTGCTTATTTTGCGGACACAATCTAAAATATGTGAATTCGAAAGGCCTCGGCGGGCCGAGGAGGAGGTTCCATGCGCAGAACGATCGCGCTGGTCGATGACGACCAAAATATCCTGACATCCGTTTCCATTGCTTTAGAATCGGAGGGCTATCGCGTCCGGACTTACAAAGACGGAGAAGAAGCGTTAACGGGAATCAATCAGCAACCGGTAGATCTCGCCATACTGGATATCAAGATGCCGCGGATGGATGGCATGGAATTGCTCCAAAACTTGCGGCAAACGAGTCAGCTTCCGATCATCTTTCTGACATCGAAAGACGACGAGATAGATGAACTGCTCGGATTTAAAATGGGCGCCGACGACTACATCAAGAAACCGTTCTCCCAACGGCTTTTGATCGAGCGTATTCGGGCCCTCATGCGACGCGCCGACGCCGGAGCCGATTCCTCTTCCGCAAAACATGAAGCAAAGCTAGTTCGTGGCGACCTCGTCCTCGATCCCGAACGGCATTTGTGCACGTGGAAAAATAATCCGGTTCAACTCACCGTAACGGAGTTCCTGTTGCTGCGTGCTTTGGCCCAATATCCAGGACATGTGAAGAATCGCGACCAGCTCATGGACGCCGCCTATGGCGAAAGTATCTATGTCGACGACCGGACGATCGACAGCCATATTAAAAGGCTGCGTAAGAAATTCCGTGATATCGATGATGAATTCGGGGAAATCGAAACGCTGTACGGCGTAGGCTACCGCTATCGGGACGGTTAGCCGCTCGGTTCAGCGGCTCGATCGGCTGAAACGGGCGGGTGACCGCAGGCGATGTTCCTTTAAAATACAAAGACCGCTTCTTTCACGAGAAAAGCAAATCAGAATTGACGGGATTCGCCTTCGGCGATCACCGTTCATCATGTTTCTTTGCTTTATCTGTTAAAATCGAGCGGATTCGCAGGATTGATGCCCAGCATCAATCCTGATCCGGTCTAGTGTGATGATTCTGAAGTTCGCCGCATTGAATGCGGCGAGATTCTGGATCTTAATCACACTAGATTCAAATAGTTAGTGTGCTGATTCACGAGAAATTCAATCATTTGAATTTCACGATCAGGACACTAGAGTTACGAGGCCATGACGTCACCGATCGACGGCAATACGACCAATCCTCGCCGGCTTGTTTTTTCGCCGATAACGCGACGCATTCTGGCGATCAACATTCTGGCGTTAGCGATACCAGTCGGCGGCCTCCTTTATCTCGGACCGTATCGGGATGGTCTGATCGAGACCGAGCTCGAAGCGTTGCGCACACAAACGGATATTTTCGCTGGCGCGTTGGGCGAAGGCGCGATTCGGACCGAACCGAGCGGACAGCAGGTACTGAACGTGCCCCACGCGCGGGATATGATTCGGCGGCTCACGGCCGCTGCAAGCGTCCGCGCGAGGTTATTTTTGAATTCCGGACAAATTATCGCCGATAGCCGGTTTATCGGCGGTCGCGGACGGCTGGTACATGTTCTGTCGCTACCGCCGCCGGAAGACGTTACCCCGCTGCATTATATTGCCGCGATGATAGACTGGTTGGTTGAGCGACTGCATGCGCGTACGGATTTGGAGACCTATCGCGAATCGCAACGGCAAACGATTTCCGATTACCCCGAAACGCGATTGGCGTTGGCCGGCGAAGTGACCGGGGTCGCGCGGCGCGACGGCAGCGGCGGTTACGTATTGTCGGTCGCAATGCCGGTACAGCGCTACCGCCAGGTCATCGGCGTGATCATGCTGTCGCAAAGCGGGACGGATATTCAGGATGCCGTGCGCGATGTACGTCTCGTCGTATTGCAGATCTTCGCCGGCGCGCTTGTGATTACCGTATTGCTGTCGCTTTACCTCGCCGGGACGATTGCACGGCCGGTGCACCAATTGGCGGAAGCCGCAGCCCGTGTCCGCCGCGGCAGCGGGGGTGAGATCGTAGAAATTCCCGACATGACGCGGCGGGGAGACGAAATCGGCGACCTTTCTGCGGCCCTTCGGGCGATGACGGCGGCTTTGTATAAACGGATCGATGCGATCGGACGCTTCGCCGCGGATGTCAGCCACGAGATTAAAAACCCTCTGACATCGTTGCGCAGTGCGGTCGAAACCGCTTCCAGAATCGACGACCCGGATCAGCAAAAACGCCTCATGTCGATCATCCTCGACGATGTGCAGCGGTTGGATCGCCTGATCAGCGATATTTCGGACTATTCACGCCTTGATGCCGAGCTCGGCCGCGAAATGCGAAAGGACGTCAATCTGCGGGAGATGTTGCAAATTCTCGCAGAATTCCACGCCGCCGCATCGGAAGCAAACGAAACGCTGCCGAAAATCGATGTTGAAACACCGCCCGATGACGATTTAACGATCCCGGCCTTCGAAGACCGCCTCGCCCAGGTTTTCCGGAATATCATCGGCAACGCCGTCAGTTTCAGCCCGCCGGGCGATTCGATCCGAATCGCGGCGGCCCGCGACGGCGAACGCGTAACGGTTTCGTTTTCCGATGACGGACCCGGTATCCCGCCCGGCAAATTGGCAGCGATATTCGACCGGTTCTACACCGAGCGACCGGCAGGGGAAAAGTTCGGCACCCATTCCGGACTCGGTCTGTCGATTTCCAAGCAGATCATCGAAGCACATGGCGGCACGATCCGCGCGGAGAACCGCCTGGACAAGGAAGAGCGCGTCATCGGCGCGCGGTTCGTTATCGAGCTCCCGACCCGTTAGCGAAACTATGGAAAACCGGCTGCTTCCGTGCTGTGGATAGCGGGTACAAGCCGGATCGTCGCGTGTAATCAATTGATTAGGACCGACCATGCTGGGGATGTAAAATACTATAATCAAAATCTATGTCTGACTTATAACGCATTATTACTAAATGATATTTTCTGTTATTCTGCGCGCGCCTTAGGAGTTTCGGTTTATGAGCGAGCAGACAGCGCAAGTCGCCGTCCCGGCAACGGAAACCGGTCACGCATCCGGCGTTTTGCCGTCCCAATCGATTCGCGCAATGATCGCTGCAGGCAGCATCGCCGCGGAAACCGCAATCGAGGATGCGCAGATCCAGCCCGCCAGCCTCGACCTGCGGCTCGGAGCACTCGCACACCGGGTCCAAGCCAGTTTTCTGCCGGGAAAGAATGCGACGGTTCAGGACAAGATCGCCCAGTTCGGGCTTCACGCCCTCGACATCGCCGATGGCGCGGTATTGGAAACCGGCTGCGTCTATATCGTGCCCTTGCAGGAATCGCTAAAACTCGAAAGTCGGCTGTCCGCGATTGCCAATCCTAAGAGTTCGACCGGACGGCTCGACATTTTTACCCGGCTGATCACCGACAATGGCGTCGAATTCGATCGCGTGCGCGGCGGTTATAGCGGACCGCTCTACGCGGAAATTTCACCCCGGACCTTCAGCGTCGTCGTCAGAACCGGGGCACGCCTCAACCAGTTGCGCCTCAAGAAGGGACGCTTCAGTTACAGCGAGCGCGCCATCCGGCGGCTGAATCAAGAAATTGGTTTGGTCGAAGCCGGGCCGTCAGCACTCGACTTGAAGGATGGCATTCCGTTTACGGTGGACCTCGAAGGCGATCCGAAATCCGGCCTGATCGGCTTCCGCGCCCGAAAGAACACCGGTCTGATCGATATGGATCGGAAAGGACAGTACGATCCGGCAGAATTCTGGGAACCTATATATCGCGGAAAAGATTCGACTATCGTCTTGAACCCCGACGACTTTTATATCCTCGCGTCGCGCGAGGCCGTCACCGTACCTGCCGATCAGGCCGCTGAAATGGTCGCCTACGATACGCTAGTGGGCGAATTCCGCGTCCACTATGCCGGCTTCTTCGATCCCGGGTTCGGCGATGACGCCGCCGGCGGCGGCGGCAGCCGCGCCGTGCTCGAAGTCCGGTCGCACGATGTGCCGTTCATGATCGAACATGGGCAAATTCTCGGCCGCCTCGTCTATGAGCGCCTCACCGAAGTCCCGGATAGAATATACGGGCAAGGTATCGGGTCGTCTTACCAGCGCCAGGGGCTGCAGCTCGGCAAGCATTTCAAGCCTTGGCGGGAACGCTGAACGTTCCGCAGACAAAGACGGTCCACGGCACGACGGTCTCGATCGACGGCGCCGGCGTGCTGTTGCAAGGCGCGTCCGGCAGCGGAAAATCGGACTTGGCGTTACGCCTCGTCGACGGTGGCGCATCGTTGGTCGCGGACGACCGCTCGCTACTTCATCGTGAGGACGATCGCATTGTCGTCCGCGCGCCGCAGACGATCCGAAACAATTTGGAGGTTCGGGGTATTGGGGTGGTCCGCATAAAAGCGGAGGAGCCAGTCCACCTGGTCCTGGTCGTGGATCTCGACGGCCCGTCGGAGCGGTTTCCAGAGCCGGAGACGGCTGCGTTTCTGGGCCTCAGCATCCCATTTTTGCGGCTGAACGCATTCGAATCGTCCGCGCCGGCAAAAATCCGTCTTGCGGTTCGCATGGGACCCGACGATATAGTGCGCTAGTCGCTTGCAACCCCCGTCAAGGGTGCGGGAAAGGGATAGGGCATGAACCAGCCTGTCGTATTGGTAACCGGCATGTCGGGTGCCGGGCGGTCGACCGCGCTCAAGATTCTCGAGGACCTCGGTTACGAGGCGGTCGACAATCTACCCCTATCATTGCTCGAGGGCCTGGTCAGCCAAAGCGGCACCGACGGCGCGGCGCGCCCACTGGCGATCGGCGTCGATATCCGAACAAGGGATTTTGCCGTCGGCCCCGTGATCGACGCGCTCGACAATCTCGCTTCACAAGAAGGTATCGACATTCGGATACTGTTTCTGGATTGCGACGACGAAGTCCTGTTGCGCCGCTACACGGAAACACGCCGACGCCACCCGCTCGCGGAAGATCGTCCTGTGCCCGATGGCATTCGCTTGGAACGGCGCCTCCTTTCCCGGTTGCAAGACCGTGCGGATGCGGTAATCGACACGTCAGGAACCACGCTTTGGGACCTTAAAGAACAAATGACAGGCCGTTTCGGGCTCGGCGGCAAGACCGAGCTCAGCATCAGCGTTACGTCTTTCTCTTATCGACATGGCCTGCCGCGCGAGGCGGACCTCGTCTTCGACGTCCGGTTTCTGGCCAACCCGCATTACGATGTTAAGCTGCGCCCGCTTTCCGGAGAAGACGCCGAAGTCGGAACCTTTGTCGCAGCGGACCCCGACTTCTCCGAATTTTTGGATCACCTTATAGCGATGCTCGACGTCCTGCTGCCGCGCTATGAAAGGGAAGGTAAGAGCTATCTAACCATTGCGATTGGTTGTACCGGTGGCAGACACCGGTCAGTCTATGTCGCGCGCCGGCTTGTCGAGTTGCTCGAAAATCACGGCCGCCGGGTTACGCTGAACCATCGCGACCTCAGCGATGGCGGCGGCCACGACATGTTGTAGGAAATAACATCGAGAAAAATTCGTTTGGGAGGTGTCATGATCGGGTTGGTACTCGTCACGCATGGGCGGTTGGCGGAGGAATTCGTCGCCGCTCTGGAACACGTCGTTGGACCGCAGCAACAGACCGCTGCCGTGTCGATCGGACCGGACGACGATATGGAGCAGCGCCGTGAGGATGTCCTCGCGAAAATCAACGACGTCGATAGCGGGTCGGGTGTGATCGTGCTGACCGATATGTTTGGCGGCACGCCTTCCAATCTCGCGATCTCTTTCCTCGAAAAAGAAAATGTCGAAGTGGTCGCGGGCGTCAATTTACCGATGTTAATCAAGCTTGCCAGCGTCCGCGATGCGGCAACGCTGGCAGAGGCCGCGGAGGCCGCGATGGAATCGGGGCGCAAATATATTAGTGTCGCGTCGAGCCTACTTACCGCGCGGTCGAACTGACGATGAACTGCGAATTGCTGATCATCAACAAACGGGGCCTGCACGCGCGCGCGGCCGCGCGCTTTGTCAAGGTGACCGAGCAGTTCGACGTCCAAGTTGAAGTCGGCAAGGATGGCGAAACGGTGTCCGGCACATCAATTCTTGGGCTCATAATGCTGGCCGCGTCGCCCGGTACGAGTATTCGTGTCAGCGCTGACGGACCGGACGCGGCAGCGGCGCTTGAGGCGTTGACCACGCTGGTGGCGAACCGCTTCGACGAGGAATGAAATGACCGTTCGCGACGGTGAAATCGTCTTCGAAGGGCTTGGCGTTTCCCCGGGTATCGCCGTTGGCCTGGCGCATCTGAGCGAAGCCGGCATGCCGACGGTACACGAATATTCAATCCGCAAATCCGACGTCGCCGCGGAAAATAGCCGTCTAAAGCGAGCCGTGGACAGGTCCGGCCGGCAACTGCGACGGCTTCGCGACCGCGCACGCGCAACGCATGGCGCATCGGGGGAAGACCTTAGCAATCTGCTGGACGCCTACCTGCAGATGTTGACCGGGTCGCGCTTGGTGCGCGGTGTCGAGCGCCGCATCGCGGAAATGAGAATCAACGCCGAAGCCGCCGTACAGTCTGAGATATCCGATATCGCGCGCAGTTTCGCGGAACTTCCCGATCCCTACATGGCAGCGCGTGCCGACGACGTGCGCGAAGCAGGCGCCCGTTTGATCCGCAACCTGACGAAAGCGCCGTTCCGCGGCTTCTCCAACCTGCCGCAAGGCAGTATTGTGCTGGCGGAGGAATTCAGCCCCGCCGACGCCGCCTTAATGGATCCCCGGCATGTTGCCGGATTCGCGACGGTTCTCGGCGGTCCGGAAGGCCATACCGCGATCATGGCGCGATCGCTCGGCATTCCGGCGGTCCTTGGCGCGACGGGACTTACGATAGGCGCCCGCAATGCCGGCACGGTCATCGTCGACGGGATTGGTGGCCTTGTCATCGTCAATCCGACAGCCGCAACGTTGAGCGACTACGAGAAGCGGCGCGAGGCACTGCGGCGCGAGCGGCGGCGTTTCGCACGGTTGCGCGACCTTCCGGCGGTTACCCGTGACGAAACGAAAATTCTGCTTTCGGCGAATGTCGAACTGCCGCAGGAGACGTCCCAAGCCGTGCGGCACGGCGCGGCCGGCATTGGCTTGCTGCGGTCCGAGTTCATGTTCATGAACCGCAACACCCCGCCGACCGAGGACGAACAGTTCGAGGATTTAAAAACGATCGTGACCGGCATGGAAGGTCGACCGGTCACCATTCGCACACTCGACGTCGGCGGCGAGAAACTGGCGTATTCGTTTGGCGACCAGCTTGTCGATACCGTCAATCCGGCGCTCGGGCTTCGCGCCATCCGATTTTCGTTGAAGCATCCGAAGCTGCTGGAAGATCAGATCGCCGCGATCCTTAGGGTCAGTGCACTCGGTCCCATCCGCATCCTACTTCCGATGATTGCGACGACCGGGGAGGTTCGCCGGGTGCGAGAAGTCGTCCAAACGGTTGCACGACGGCTCAAGCGGCGCCGGGTCCCAATTGCGGACCCGCTACCGCCGATCGGCATTATGATCGAAGTACCGGGCGCCGCGTTGGCCGCGGACGCCTTGGCGCGCGTATCGGACTTTTTCGCGATCGGGACCAACGATCTGACGATGTACACGCTGGCGATCGATCGTGCCGACGAACAAGTTGCCCACCTCTACAATCCCCTGCACCCGGCTGTCTTACGATTGATACAATTCACTGCCCAAGCCGCCTTGCGCGCCCGCATTCCATTCAGCATTTGCGGTGAAATAGCAGGCGACCCACGTTATACGGCCCTACTTCTCGGCCTCGGCGTACGCGATCTATCGATGGCGTCGGTTAGCCTGCCGCGCGTCAAACAGCGCGTGCGCAGCCTCGATCTCACCGCTGCCACGGTGCGCGCGCAGGCGATCATGGAACAAGCCGATACCGGACGAATCGCAATGCTACTCGACGATTTCAACGCTTTGGCGTGATTAGGAGCGCCGTTCTGCGAATAGGCGTCCGTACGCCATCCGCCGGCGGCGTTCCCAGAGGTGAACCTGCGGTCCGGCAAGTACGATTTCTTAACAATTTCAGGGTAAAATAAATATATAAAGATTTCTTTATATAACTCTTGCGATGGTGCCGATTGCTTGTTATACGCCCGTTCACAGTGCCATAGCGACGGCCCGCATGCCGCGACCGAAACGAGGAGAAATCGATGACAACCGCCAACGACTACAAAGTCGCCGACATGGCGCTCGCGGAATGGGGACGTAAGGAAATCGCTATCGCGGAGACGGAGATGCCCGGGCTCATGTCGCTGCGCGAGGAATATGGCAAGTCCAAACCGCTGACGGGCGCGCGGATTGCCGGCTGTCTGCATATGACGATCCAGACTGCCGTCCTGATGGAAACGCTGACGGCACTGGGTGCGGAAATCCGTTGGTCATCCTGCAATATTTTCTCCACGCAAGATCACGCGGCGGCGGCGGTCGCGGCGGCAGGCGCGCCTATATTCGCCTGGAAAGGCGAGACCGAAGAAGAATTTTGGTGGTGTATCGAACAGTCGATTAGCGGTCCCGACGGCTGGCACCCAAATCTCATCCTCGACGACGGCGGCGACCTGACGCAGATCATGCACGAAAAATATCCGGATTTGTTGGAAGGCGTTCTCGGCCTTTCAGAGGAGACCACCACGGGCGTCCACCGGCTCTACGAAATGCAAAAAGCGGGCACGCTGAAAGTACCTGCAATCAACGTCAACGATTCGGTCACGAAGTCGAAATTCGATAACCTATACGGTTGCCGTGAAAGCCTTGTGGACGGCATCAAACGGGCTACCGATGTCATGGTCGCCGGTAAAATTGCAGTGGTCTGCGGCCATGGCGATGTCGGCAAGGGATCGGCGGCGAGCCTTCGAAATCAGGGGGCCCGCGTGCTTGTCACGGAAATCGATCCGATCTGCGCTCTGCAGGCGGCGATGGAGGGTTACGAAGTGACCACGATGGACGCGGCGGCGGCGTCCGGCGACATCTTTGTGACCACGACAGGCAATATCGACGTCATCACGCTCGACCATATGCGGGCGATGAAAGACCGGGCGATCGTCTGCAATATTGGGCATTTCGATTCGGAAATCCAAATTTCGGAATTGCGCAATTTCACCTGGCACAACGTGAAACCCCAAGTCGACGAAGTCGAGTTCCCGGACGGCAAACGGCTAATCGTGCTGGCCGAAGGGCGTCTTGTAAATCTCGGCTGTGCGACCGGGCATCCCAGCTTCGTCATGTCCGCGTCGTTCACGAACCAGGTTCTGGCGCAGATCGAACTGTGGACCAACACCGACCAATACGACCGCGAAGTCTACGTGCTTCCTAAACATCTCGACGAAAAGGTCGCTTCACTGCATCTGAAGAAGCTCGGTGTTGCGCTGACGGAGCTGACAACGGCCCAGTCGGACTATCTGGGATACTCGAAAACCGGTCCCTTCAAGCCTGAGAGCTATCGATACTAACGCCTTACGGCCCTTGTTCCGCTTATCATGCAATCCTAAAATGCGACTGTGCGAAAACAGGGCAGCAAACTAGCCGTCGGCGGAATCTCTTTGCAGTTGGCGTGCATGCCATGCCCCACTTTGGCCGCCACTGCCGAGAGTACGGGTATGGCGTGGGGCGTTAGTTTGGGGCTGGTGATTGCACTGGCCACGGCGACAGCGATGCTTTGGCATCAGCGCTCGGCATTCACGGCGCAAATTGATGCCGCACCCGTCGGCTTCTTTCGTTTTTCGCGCAACCGCCTGACAGGTTCGCCGCTCGGCTGCGAACTACTCGGTCTCGACGGACCGCTTAGCGCTGAAGAATTGAGCGACGCTTTTGTCGAACCGGATGCGGCGCTGATCGCTCAGGAAGTGGCCGCGCTTCAGGCTAATGGCGCGCCATTCGAAGGTATATTCCAAACGAAGAGCAGACGCTCGCTTTCCGTTGTCGGGCAGCGGGCCCGACGAAACGAAGTGCTTTGGGTATCGGATGCCGGCGAGCGGGCGCGGCTCACGGAAGATCTGTCGGTACAATCTGGCGAAAGCGCGATGCTTCGGCGCATACTCGATAAACTACCGATGCCGATCTGGTGGCGATCCAAAGACCTTGCGCTCGCGGGCTGCAACGCGACCTATGCAAAGGCGCTCGATTCCGACACAGATACCGTCGCGAAGCAGGGTGGCGAGTTGGGTGCCGGGTATTTGGATCGGGACGGACGAGGATTGGCGCGCCGCGCCGTGAAGAGCGGCAGCGTTCAATCAGAAAGCCACCATATCGTGATCGGGGGAACCCGCCGACTTCTCGAATTCACGGAAGCGCCGATCGATGCAGCTTCCGCGGCGTCTGTCGGCTACGCGATCGACGTTACGATTGTCGAGTCGGTTCAGTCGGAACTGGCGGAACTGGTCGCCGCTCATGCCGAAGTCCTTGAAACGCTGGGTGCCGCAATCGCGATTTACGGACCCGATAGGCGACTGAAATTTTTCAATTCCGCTTTCTTGGAATTGTGGCGTATCGAGAGTGCGGCGCTCGGCGGCGAACCGAACATGGGAGAAGTCCTGGAAATGCTGCGAGAGAGGCGGCGGCTTCCGGAATATGTCGATTTCCCCGCGTTCAAACAGGAAACCGACCAGCTCTTTCACTCGCTGATCGACCCGCGCGAAGAACTGTTGCACCTGCCCGACGAGCGAACGCTCCGCATGGTCGTTTCGCCCCATCCAATGGGCGGTCTTCTATTCGTCTATGAAGATGTAACCGACCGATTGGCGTTGGAACGGTCATACAACACGTCGATCGCGGTACAACGAGAGACGATCAACAACCTGCACGAAGCCATCGCTGTTTTTGGCGGCGATGGTCGTTTGAAGCTTTCGAATCCGGCCGTCACAGAGATGTGGGAGCTGCCAAGTAACGAATCGATGCTCGACTCTCATATCGGCGATTTGCTGGAACAAACGCGCCGCTACTTCCCGGAATCGGACGATTGGGACCACCGGAAACAGCGCCTCATCCTGGCGATAACGGAACCGGAGCCAAAGTCGGGCCGGTTGGAACGTATAGATGGAAAAGTGAACAATTTCAGCTGCGTACCGCTTCCCGACGGCGGTTGCCTGCTTGGCTATACCGACGTGACGGATAGCGTTCGCGTACAGCGCGCCTTGGAGGAACGGAATCTAGCGCTGCGACATGCCGATCATTTGAAATCGGATTTCATCGCCAATGTCAGCTATGAGTTGCGCACGCCGCTCAACGCGATCGTCGGATTCGCCGAGATTCTCGAAAACCAATATTTCGGCGACCTAAACGAACGGCAAGCCGAATACATCGACGGCATTCTCCAAGCGACCAATCATCTTATGGCGCTGATCAACGATATCCTGGATCTGGCAACCATCGAAGCAGGGTATCTGGAACTGGAATTGGCACCGTTCGATATCCGCGAGGCTCTCGCCAACCTGTTGAACGTTTTCCGAAATCGAGCGGCGGATTCGAATCTCACCCTGAACTTCGATTGCCCAAGCGACATCGGGAGCATCGTCGCCGACGAAAAACGTTTGCGTCAGGCAATCTATAATCTGGTTACGAATGCTGTTCAGTACACGCCGGCAGGTGGAACGATTACGCTGTCGGCACGAAGGGAAAGTGACTATTTGGCGATTTTCGTCGCCGATACCGGAGCAGGATTTCCCGAAGACGATGTCGACCGCTTGTTCAACAAGTTCGAGCGCGGCGATCAGAGTGCGCGCGAATCCGGTGCGGGATTGGGTCTGGCGCTCGTGAAAAGTCTCATCGAATTGCACGGCGGCTCCATCCAAGTGCACAGCGAAGCCGAACAGGGTGCCAAAATCGAATGCCGCCTGCCCCTGACCGTACCGCAACACGGTGCGCCGCTGAAAAACTAGCCTAGGAGCCTGTCCGTGTAATGCTTTTCGACTGCATCATGTTCTCAATTGTTTGGGTTAGGACGGTGTCGCGTGGCGCTGCCGGGAGCATCGCGAGCGGCGCCGGACGACGTCCCAAACCCTCGGGAACACGACCCTTCGGGTCGACCGGATTGGCTCCTAAGTGAGCGAACCTCTCTTCGATATCGACGCAACGGCAGCGTTAAGGATCACGCTATCCGACCTGGCGGCTACCGAAGCCCTTGCGGAGCGTATTGCACCCTTGCTTCGCCCGAGCGACATCGTCGCGCTGGGCGGCGACCTGGGTGCGGGCAAAACCGCCTTCAGCCGCGCATTGATCCGTACAATCGGCGGTTCGAATATCGAGGTGCCGAGCCCCACTTTTACCCTTGTGCAGACTTACGAATTGCCCGCTTTCGAACTTTGGCATTTCGATCTTTACCGTCTCGACGCGCCGCAAGACGCGATGGAGTTGGATATCGAAGAAGCCTTTGCGTCTTGCGTATCGCTAATCGAGTGGCCCGAAAGGCTCGGGCCCTATTTGCCGGCGAACCGGCTCGATATTCGGTTTGCGTTCGGCGATTTGCCTTCGACACGATTTGCGACCCTCAAAGGCGGCGGAGACTGGACCGTACGCTTAGAGTCTGGCTCGTAATATGTTGCTGTTTTCATTGGCGATTGTCGAGTCGGATGGCAGGAGCGGCCCGCCGGGCGATGCCGGGCATCGGCCAAGGGCCGCGACGCACCAGCCGGCCGAGAAGCGCCAACCCTCCGGGTGGCCTTTGTTTACTCGCTGGATCGCGTCAGCGCCCGCTTGCGATGCCGCCGGCATCACGGCGCGAACCCTTCCTAACCAGCAAGAAAACAAAGGCCATGAAATCAGCAACATATTACGAGCCAGGATCTTAGGGATAAGCCCGCACTGCCCACAACAAAGAATCGTGCAACCGAATTGGGACTGAGCTACGAGGAAAGAGGTGTCGATAACAAACTGAGTTGACCGCTTTATGTACCATATGAATTGACCGCTTCTGTTGTGGTGGTTGGGCCTGTGGATAAGTGGTCAGGTCGGCTGCTTTGCCGAGCTGTCCACTTAATCCACAGGCCCGGGCTCGGTCGCGTCGAAGCGGGTCACGCGGCCTGGAGCCTGTCGTCGTCGATGGTTTCGCCGTCGGCGCG
>JAKZTB010000403.1:0-18278 GCA_047517345.1 Alphaproteobacteria bacterium | reverse complement strand
CCTCCGGCGGCGTGAAACTTTGCACCAGCGCCGCCGTCATGCGGCCGCCCTCCGGCGAGATCAAATCCGGCGGGTTGTCGAGCAGAAAATAGCCGCGCACGACGAACACCGTCCCGTCCGGCCCGATCAGAACCAGATCGTTGCCCTGCTGCAGGTAACTCGCATCGGTTAGGACGACGCCGCTCGGCAGAACGATGGGTTCGCCGGAATTGGCTTCGATAAATTTAGGCGTATCCTTCGGAGCGGACACGCGTCCCGCTTCGCCGGCCAATGAAGGAAAGGATTCTACCTTTGCCGCCACGCTTGGCTTCCCGTCCGCCCCCTGTCGGTGCGCTCGTTTCGACCGACTCTACCAATCGGCTTTCGAGCGTCCCCAAAACCAGCAACCCCTGACTGGCGTCCTCAAGTGCTAACCTACAGAGTAGTTTAGTATTTTATTAAAGTTTGCACAAATTTGACGCGTAAATAAGGTTAACGACTTTCTCGTGGTAAACAGGCAATTCATTCGCCGCAATTGCGTCGCTCGGATTGGCGATCGTTTCTATCAGCTGTAATCGGGCATCAATAGTTCCGCCCATGCCTTGTTTGGCGCGTACAATGACTCTGCGTCGCCGCACGCAATGTGGTGAAGAGAGGGCCGTGCGCCGCCTCGCTCGAACGAGAACAGGCGATAGCGCATGTTCTTGGCGTCGTGCGTTTGGATGACCAGACCGTCGCAATGGTCCAACGCATTTTCCGGGTTTGTGCGTTTGCCCTGAAAACAGACCCTGTGGCAAACGGCGTAATGCGTAACGCCCATCGTGCGCATCTGGCGCCCGATATCGCGAATTTGCGCAGAGCGCCCGAAATCCTTTGCCGCAGGCTCGTAGCGGATGATGAACCGCTCACCGTCTCCCTTGGTGCAAACGACCAAGGGCAGCAGCTCATCGCCGGACTCGGCTAACAGGTTCCGGACGAACTGTTCCGCGGTGTCGAGCGCGTCCGGCACCGCTCTGTGGTCTGCCAACGAGATCACGTTGCTCTCTGACATCGGCATTACCCATTGCCTTATCAGTCTAAATCTCCAGAAGCGGTACCGCCGCTTCCGCAATCCATGATTGCTAGTATAGCACGATTTTTATCTTCAGCGCGGCCACCTTCACGGGCGAGATACCGTTATCCAAATGACGTGGCGTTCCGATTGACTTCGACTCGTGGAAAAGGCGAGGGGACAGCATTCCCGCGGGGCTCGTGCGGTCTACCGGCAATGGTGGCTTATAAAACCGCTACCACCGTGCTCTCGAAAATCGGCACGCAAGGGCTAGACGAGGGGACACTACCAAATTCTGCCAAGTTTCCCACAGCCAGTTCACAAAAAAGCGCCGCCTTAAAAGGGGTGTAGGCGGCGCGAAATGCCTCCTGCCGGGTGGCGGCCTTAGAAGCACATCGACAGTAACAGGTTTGCCAAACGACGCAATATACAAACAGTCTCACGCTCGACGACTAAATAAAAAGGCGCCGTAATCAAGGTAGTACCGCTCTGGCAGTTAGGAGGAAATTAAGGCAGTTGCGTGCCCCCGCAACAATTGAGTGGATGAACCGCTTGTTAAAAGCCTGACACACGTCAGTTTTTTTGCTTTAGCGGGACACCGCGAGATCTCCCAGGGGAGCCCTAAACAACGCCAATATCACAACGACCTGTCCTTCGGCTGGTCCTTGCGATTGATGGCGTGGCAAGGTTCGAGCCCTAGACCATGAATGTTCAGACCGAGACAAACGAGCGCCGGTGTTCAAAGCATGGAACGCTCCCCCCAGCTCAGGCCAAATCACCCTGACAACGCCTGCGATAGACATAACTGGCGGACATGTTTCTTGCGGTCGCTCTCTCTGGCAACGTACTTTGGACACGGGATTTGGGCGGCAAAAGGGCCAACGACAAGGCAGCGGGATGAAACCGGCGAAATTCGATTACAAAAAGCCATCTGATCTGGCCGAGACCATTTCGGCGCTCGCGGCGGGGGACGGTTTCAATAAGGTGTTGGCGGGGAGCCAGTCGCTGGGGCCGATGATGAATCTGCGTCTGGCGCAGCCGGACCGGTTGATCGATATCCGTGGCCTAGACGCGTTGAAGCGGGTTGCGCAAGCGGCGGATCATCTGTTTGTCGGTGCGCTGGTGACTCATGCGATGATCGAAGATGACGTGTTGCCCGATGTCGCCAGGGGCATGATGGTTCATGTCGCTTCCGGGATTGCCTATCGCGCCGTGCGCAATCGAGGGACAATTGGTGGCAGCATCGCGCACGCAGACCCGGCCGGCGACTGGCCGGCTGCGCTGCTTGCGCTCGGCGCGCAGGTCGTGATCGATGGCCCGGATGGCATGCGGGAGCTGGCGCTTGCGGACTTCCAAATCGGCGCCTTCACGGTCGCGCTCGAAGCCGATGAAGTCCTGCGCGGGGTTCGCGTACCGATCCTGTCCGACAACGCACGCTGGGGCTATCACAAGATATGCCGCAAGCCGGGAGAATTCGCGGAATCGATCGGCGCCTTCGTGTGCGATCCGCAATCCGGCGTAGCGCGGTTGGTGCTCGGCGCGACCGACGGCGCGCCATTGCGACTGAATGCCATCGCAGCGACCGTCGCGCGGGCGAATGGCGCCGGATTCCATATAGGGGCGGCGCGCGCCGCGCTGGCTGAAACGGCTGAGACGTTTGAGCCGTTCAAGGCGCGGATGCATGCACTGGCACTGCATCGTGCGGTCGCACAAGCTTATAAAACATGATGGACATTACGCTGAGGATCAACGGCGCGGCGGTAACCGCGGCAATTGAGCCTCGAACGACGCTCGCCGACTTTCTTCGCGATCAGGAGCGGCTGACCGGTATTCACCTCGGCTGCGAGCATGGCGTGTGTGGCGCTTGTACGATTATGGTCGATGGCGCGCCGGCTCGGTCCTGCATCATCTACGCGGTCAGTTGCGACGGTGCCGACATCCAGACCATCGAAGGCTGTGACGACGATCCGATCATGGCCAGGCTGCGCGATGCGTTCACGGCGCATCATGGTTTGCAATGCGGCTACTGCACGCCAGCGATGCTGATGACCGCGCGAGATATCGTCACCCGCCTGCCAAACGCGGACGCGGACCGGGTGCGTTTGGAATTGGCGGGGAACATATGCCGTTGCACCGGTTATGCCGGAATCGTTCGCGCGATCATGGCGGTGCTGGAGGAGCGGCGCGGGAATTAGGGTCGAAAAAAGGGGGGAACGTTTTGAGGTTGCGACAATACGCCATCCGATATCATCGGGTGGGAGGCTTGGCATGAAGGCACCGAAATTGAACTATGTGCGTGCGAAAAACGTTGCACAAGCTTTGAATCTTTTGTCCGAGCATGGCGATGACGCGCGCATACTTGCCGGCGGGCAGAGCTTGATGCCGACTTTGAACATGCGCCTATCGCAGCCCGATCTTCTGATCGATATCAACCGGCTCGACACGCTCAAGGGCATTGCAGTCGAAGATGGCATGGTGCGCGTCGGCGCGCTGGCCCGCCATGCGGAGGTACTGAAGTCGCCGATCGTTGCCGAACATTTACCCTTGATCGCGGAAGCCATGCCACACGTAGCCCACATGGCCGTGCGAAATCGCGGCACCTTTGGCGGCAGCATCGCCCTTGCCGATCCGGCGGCGGAACTGCCGGCCTGCGTGCTGGCGCTCGGCGCGACCATCGTGGTCGAAAGCACGCGCGGCCGGCGCAAGATCGAGGCGGACGATTTCTTTAATGGATTGTTCGAAACGGCACGGAAGCCGGACGAGCTATTGATTGAAATCCGTATCCCGTGCCGGAAACCAAATACCGTCTGCGCGTTCATGGAACTGAGCCGGCGTCAGGGCGATTTCGCCATCGCAGGGTTGGCCTGCCAGATCGGGATCGACGGCGATACGATCTCAGCGGCGCGGTTGGTTTACTTCGCAAGCGAGGACCGGCCGACATTTGCGTCGAATGCCGTTGCCGCAATAACGGGCAAGCGCTGGTCGGCGGAGAGCAAGGCTGCGGCGCTGGCAGCGCTGGCGGATGATCTTGACCCGATGGAGAATCTGCAAGGCAGCGCAAAATTTAAACTCCATCTGCAGCGCGTTCTAACGGGGCGCGCACTGGACCAGGCAGTCGAACGGGCGAAGGCGGCATGAGCGAAGAAACCAAGACCGTCACGCTAACGGTGAATGGGGAGCAGGTCTCCCGGCTTGTTGCCGTGCGCCAGCATTTGGTTGATTTCTTGCGCACTGAGCTCGGTCTCACAGGGTCCCATCTCGGCTGCGAACACGGCATCTGCGGTGCGTGCACAGTTCGCGTCGATGGCGACGTGGTGCGGGGTTGCCTGATGCTTGCGGTACAAGCCGACGGGTCCGAAGTCGAAACCATCGAGGGACTAACCGAGAGTGGTGAAATCGCCGATCTGCAGGAAAATTTCGTCGAACGGGACGCGCTGCAATGCGGTTTCTGCACGCCTGGCATGCTGATCACCGCGGCTGAACTGCTGCGGGAGGCCGCGCCGAAGACGCGCGATGAAATCCGCGAGTTTCTCTCCGGCAACTACTGCCGCTGCACCGGCTATCACGCGATTGTCGACGCAGTGGAGACCACCTTGAGTCAGCGGATGGATATATCGTCATGAACGATACTGACTTGTTGACCCCCTTCGATCGGCCGAACAGCTATGTCGGCCGTTCACTGTCACGCCCCAGCGCACGGCGCGCGGTAGCGGGTCGCGGCACCTATACCGACGACATCGCCTTGCCGCGCATGGTGCATGCGGCTTTCGTGCGCAGCCCGCACGCGCATGCCAAAATTCTCCGAATCGACACCGCCGAGGCGGAAGCGATGCCGGGCGTGGTACTGGTGATGACCGGGGCGGCGTTGGCCGAGCGGTGCACCGGGCCATGGATCGGGACGCTCGCCTGTTTCGAGGGTATGAAATCCGCGCCGCAATACGCGATGGCCGTGGATCGGGCCTGCTGGCAGGGTGAACCGGTGGTCATAGTCGTGGCGGGAAGCCGGGCGGTGGCGGAAGACGCCTCCGAACATGTCGCCATCGACTGGGAAGCGCTGCCGACCACGGCCGCCGCGGAAACCGCGCTGGACGCGAAAACACCGGTCATACACTCGGATCTCGGCGACAATCTTGCCTTCAAGAAAGTGATCGACCAAGGCAATGTCGATAGCGCCTTCGACTCCGCCGATATCGTTTTGGAGGAAACGTTCTCCTTCGGCCGTCACACGGCGGTTAGTCTGGAATCGCGCGCGCTGATCGCCGATTACGACCCCGGGACACAGCGCTTGACCATTCACACCAGCAGCCAGGTTCCGCATATGATTCAGGCGGTGTTCGCACGCACGCTCGGCGTGCCCGAGCATAATGTTCGTATCATCGCACCCGATGTCGGCGGGTCCTTCGGATTGAAGATTCACACATATGGGGACGAGGTCGCCGCTGCGGCGGCGTCGATCGTAATGGCCCGACCGGTAAAATTCATCGCCGACCGCCTGGAATCCTTCGTTTCCGACATCCACGCCCGGGAGCATCTGATTTCCGCCCGTATGGCGGTTAGCAAGGAAGGCGAAATTCAGGCGCTCGAAATCGACGACCTGGCGGGGGTGGGGGCCTATTCCGCCTATCCGCGCACCAGCGTGTTCGAAGCCAATCAGGTCCTCAATATCACCGGCGGCCCCTATAAGCTCCAGAATTACCGGGCGACGGCGACGGTGGTTTACCTCAACAAAGTGCCGACGTCACAATACCGTGCCGTCGGCCATCCGATCGGCATTTCGGTCGGCGAACATATGGTCGACCGGGCGGCGGAGGCGACCGGTTTGGACCCGGTGGAATTTCGCCGCAGAAATGTGATGCCGGATAATGGGTATCCGACGGTCACCGCGTCGGGCTTTCCCGTCAAGGACCTTTCGCACCAAGCCTGTTTGGATAAGCTGGTTGCGATGATGGAATACGACAAGCTTCTGCGGGAGCAGGCGGCGCTGCGAGAACAAGGCGTCCATCGTGGCATCGGGCTTGCCGGATTCATCAAGGGTACAGCACCCGGCCCTCAGGGTTATTATGGGTCCGGCGGCGCACCCATCGCTTCGCAGGATGCCTGCACGATCAAGTTGGAACCCGCCGGCGGCTTAATCTGCGCCGTCGGCGTCACGGATCAAGGTCAAGGCGTGGATACGGTCATGGGGCAAATCGCGGCAACCGCGCTCGGCGTGCCCTTCGACAGCATCCGGGTGATTTCCGGCGATACGGACGCGGTGCCCTATGGTGGTGGCACCTATGCCTCGCGCGCCACCGCCATTGGTGGTGAAGCAGTGTATCAGGCCAGCCGTGCGTTACGGTCGGAGATCCTCACCATGGCTGGTATTTTGCTGCAATCGGAGCCGTCGACCCTCGACATCGTCGACGGCAATGTCGTCACGGCGGCAAACGGCGAGGCGCGCATACCCCTTTCGGAAATCGGCCGCATTGGCCATTTTCAGCTTGGCGAGTTGCCGAACGACTATCAGCCTGTTTTGTCCGCGACGCGCCGCTTTCGACTGAAAGAGCTGCCTTACATTTTCACCAACGGCATTCACGGCGCCTATGTCGAGGTCGATACCCATACGGGTTTCATTCGCCTGTTGAAACACTGGGTGGTCGAGGATTGCGGCCGCATCATCAATCCGAATTTGGCCGACGAACAGGTGCGCGGCGGCTGCGTTCAGGGGCTCGGCGGTGCGCTCTACGAACATTGTATATATGACGATGCCGGCCAGCTACAGAACGGTACCATGGCGGATTATCTCACGCCGATGGCGGCGGAGATGCCAGATATCGAGGTCGCGCATGTTCAGACTCCGACGACGGAGTCGGAGCTTGGCGCCAAGGGCGCCGGCGAGTCCGGCACCGGCGCGGCGCCGGGTGTGGTGATGAACGCGGTCAACAACGCGCTTCGCCCGTTTGACGCGGTGGTTACGGCGCAGCCGATGACGCCGGAAATCGTGCTCCAGGCACTCGGCAAGATTTAGGAGAAAACACGTGGCGGAGAATGCGAGGAGAAACTGGGATCAGGACCTTCGCAACTGGATGGAGGCGGTTGAGGCGGCAGGCGCCTTGCAAACCATCACCGGCGCCGAACCGACGGAAGAAATCGGTGGAATTCTCGATCTCTTCCAGCGCCGTATGGGAAATGCGGCGCTCCTGTTCGACGAGGTGCCAGGTTTCCCCAAGGGCCACCGGGTGCTTTCCAACGTGCTGACTTCGGTACAACGGATCAATATCGCGCTCGGCTTGCCAGCTGACGGATCGGAGCGGGAGCTTGTGCTGTGGTGGCGCGACTATATGAAACACGCGCCCAGACACGCGCCGGAAGTGGTGAAGACGGGTGCCCTGCAAGAGAACGTGATCGAGGGCGACGGCGTCGATATCACCACCATCCCGACCCCGATTTGGCATGAACATGACGGTGGACCGTTCATCGGCACCGGCTGCATGGTGGTGATGAAGGATCCGGATACGGGTTGGGTTAACTATGGCGCCTATCGGGTGCAAACCCATGGCCCAAAAACGGCCTCTGTCATGATGTCGCCGGGACGGCACGGCCGCCTGATCATGGACAAGTATCACAATCGCGGCGAGCCTTGCCCGGTTGCTGTCGTCGCCGGTATGCATCCAACGTTACTGATGATTGCCGGACTGGAAATCCCGCAGGGCGTCAGCGAATACGACGCAGTGGGCGGTATCTTCGGCGAACCGGTGCGGACCCTGGAGATGCCCCGCACCGGTATGCTGGTTCCAGCCAATGCGGAGATTGCCTTCGAAGGGTTCATTCATCAGGACGATTTTGTCGAGGAAGGGCCACTCGGTGAATGGACGGGTTACTACGCTGGCGGCCAGCGACCGCAGCCGGCAATCCGCATCGAGACATTCATGCACCGCGACAATCCGATCCTGCTGGGCGTAATCCCCGCGGTGCCGCCCAACGACAACACCTATTACCTCGGCAGTTATCGCAGCGGCGCGGTCTGGAACCAGTTGGAAGCGGCAGGCATCCCCGAAATTCAGGGCGTCTGCGCGCATGAAGCCGGCGGCAGCCGGATGTGGCTGACGATTTCGATCAAGCAGTGCTATGGCGGACATTCCAAGCAAGCCGGGTTGGTGGCGTCGCAGTGCTATGCTGGCGCCTATGCCAATCGCTGGGTCATCGTCGTCGATGACGATATCGATCCGGCCAACACCAACGACGTGCTGTGGGCGATGTGTACGCGCTTCGATCCGCGCATGGATCTGGAAACGCTCGATGGCTGCTGGAGCACCACCCTCGATCCAATGTGCTATGACGGCGAGTTGGACAAGCGTAATTCGCGTATGATCATCGATGCTTGCCGGCCGTGGAATCGCCGCGATGAATTTCCCCTCGTGGCACGTTCAAGTCGCGAACTTGACGACCGCATCCGGGAAAAATGGGCGCACGTGCTGCCTGAGGGCGTGTGAGGTGCCTGTTGGATGACGACAGAGGAAACTAAACTCGGCGTCGGTGCGTCCGTGCCGCGCAAGGAAGACCGGCGCTTTTTGCGTGGCCAGGGGCTCTATGTCGCGGATGTGCATGTGCCGGGTATCTTGGATGTCGCGTTTCTGCGCAGCCAAAACGCGCATGGCTGGTTGCGCGGGGTCGAAATTCCCAAAGGTGAAGAAGATCGCGTTTTTACCGCCGAACGACTGACACGGGTCAACCCGGTTCGGGTCGAGCCTTCTATCCCCGGTTTTAAACCCGCCGATCACCATGCGCTTGCGACCAACAAGGTCCGGTTCGCCGGTGAATGTATCGCCGCGTGCCTCGGTGCGAACCGGGCCGAAGCCGAGGATTTAGCGGATGCGACCGTTGCCGATATTGAAGACCTGCCCGCGTTGAGCGAGCCACTCGCGGCGCGCGACGACCCGCCCGCCCTGGTGCACGATGAATGGGGCGACAACATTTTCGTTCAGCGCGATATCGAAGGCGGCGATATCGACAGCGTGCGCGATGCCCCCGTCGTCGTGACCCGGGACTACCGGATGAACCGGCAGTCTGTGTCGCCATTGGAAACTCGCGCGGTATTGGCGCATTGGGATAATCGGGCAGGAGAGCTCGTGGTACATCTCTCGACCCAAATCCCGCATCTCATGCGCACCGGACTCTCGCAAGTTCTGAACCTGCCCACCAACCAGTTGCGCGTTATCGCGCCCGACGTCGGCGGCGGCTTCGGCGGCAAGGCGCGCTTGATGCCGGAGGAAATCGTGGTCTGCGCCATCGCGCTGGAAACCGGGAAGCCGATTCGCTGGCTGGAGGATCGACGCGAGCATTTGATGGCGGCGCCGCAGGCGCGCGAACATGTCTATCGGATCACCGCCTATGCCGACCGCGACGGTATAATCAAGGGCATCGATGCCGAATTGACCGTCGATGCGGGCGCCTACGCGCTGTGGCATTCGGGCCCTTTCATGGAAACCGGCATGGCGGCGCGCAACCTGTCAGGCCCATATCGGATCGAACATCTGCGCTGCCGAACTTGGACCGTCGCGACCAACAAAGCGCCAATGGGCGTCTATCGCGGCGTTGCCCGGCCGGGCGCTTGTTTCGCCATCGAACGTACTATCGATGAGGTCGCCCGCGCCGTTGGCCGTGATCCCCTGGAAGTGCGAATGGCCAACATGGTTTCCACCGATCAGATGCCCTATGAGACGGTATGCGGCATGCGTTTCGACAATGGCGATTATCCTGAAAGCGTGCGCCGCGTTGCAAGCTTGATCGATTATGAGGGTATTCGCGCCCGGCAAGGTACGGCGGAACCCGATGGCCGGTTGTGGGGCGTTGGGCTGGCGAGCTACACCGAACAGACGGCGCATGGCGCGGCGGAATGGATGCGCCGGGGCTCGCCGATCGTCCCGGGCTATGAAAGCGCCACGGCGCGGATTAACCCGGATGGCACCTTGGTGCTACTGGTCGGTATTCATTCGCATGGCCAGGGGCTGGAGACGACCCTGGCGCAGATCGCGCATGAGGAGCTGGGCATCCACCCCAACGACATCACGGTCCGGTTTGGCGATACGGGGGTTTCGCCGTTTGGATTCGGGACCTTCGCCTCGCGCTCGATGGTGATGAGCGGCGGCGCGGTATCGAATGTCTGCATCGAATTGCGCGAGAAGCTAGCCTTGATTGCGGCGCATCATCTGCAATGTGACGTCGAACAGGTGCGTTTTGCCGATGGCGAGGCGTTGGGCGTCTCCGGGTCGATTACGATCGCGGAGATCGGCCGCATCGCCCATCTGCGCCAGGACGGGCTGCCGGAGGGCGTCGATCCGATGCTGGACGCGACGGCGACCTATGAACCGGCTGAATCGACCGGTGTATTTTCCTACGCGACCCACGCCGCGGTGGTCGCAGTCGACCCCCATTCCGGCGCGATCGAGCTGATCGATTACGCGGTCCTGGAGGATTGCGGCAACGTGGTCAATCCGATGATCGTCGATGGTCAGATCGTCGGCGGCGTGGCGCAGGGCATCGGCACCGCGATCTACGAGGAAAGCGTCTATGACGAAAATGGTCAGCCTCTGGCGACGACCTTTGCCGAATACCTACTGCCCGGCGCGACGGAAGTACCCGATATTAAAATAGGCCATATGGTGACACCGGCGGCGCACACCAGATTTGGGCTGAAAGGCATGGGCGAAGGCGGCGCGATCGCGCCTCCCGCGGCGATCGGCAATGCGTTGCGCGATGCATTTGCCGCGACTGGAGCGGAATTCAACGAAACACCCTACACGCCGCGCCGGGTTCTCGATGCACTGGACAAGGCCATGTCAGACTAATACCAAAAGGCATATATTATGCCTCTTAACCGAAGTTCCCGATCCTGCATTAACGACTTGAATATGGATGTCTTCTGGTTGGACGTCGGGCCCACATTTAGTGCGATTCTCGCTTCCACCGCATATTCCGATAATGGCAATCCGTAATAGATTGTAATTCACCAAAAAATGGGAATGAAATTTCCTCCACATGACCTGAAGTTCGTAGGTTCAAAACCTGCCCTCTCAACCATCCATCATACAATTCTGCTCAATGTAGGAGCTTGACCAAATCCTACCCCCGCAACCAACGATTCCGTACAACCCGGCTTCCCTGTGGCGCCGGGTATTGTTTTGCTGACGCTCTGGGCGAACGCGAGCAAGGTGCTGCCAGTCTAATGCGAACCAGTTTCCGAAATCCCGCATGATGTGAGCTTCAGGCTGCCAATTGACGCCATTCCGCGAGTGCAGCCGAGCGGTTCTGCTTGAAAACGTCGCGGCGGTTTGGGTGGCGGTCATGGTTGAAATGATTGTGGATCGAGGCATGGGCGGCGGCGAATTTCTGCAAGGTCTTTACGACCCTGAACTTCGACATAGCACCCTCTTGTCGCCGGAACGGCTAATGAGAATTCTCGGCACGATTGTTGAGCCAGCGTCCATATTCCTGAACGGCGGCATTGCCGATGACGTTCATCGCCGCTCGGTATGACCGGAGCCGGTCCGTCACGATCGCCCTCGGCTGACCATATCGTTTCATCGCGCGTTTGAGAAACTTCAGCGCAGCCCCGCGATCTCGGCGCCTCGTGGCAAATACCTCGAGCACTTCGCCTTCGTGATCCACGGCGCGCCAGAGGTAATGTGTCTCACCATTGATCCGCACGAACACATCGTCCAGGTGCCAACGCCACAGTGAATATGACCGGTGATGAACGCGCCGTTTTCTGATCTCCGCCGCGAACATCGGACCGAACCGACTCCACCAGGCGCGAACTGTTTCATGGCCGATATCGACGCCGCGTTCGTGCAGCAATTCTTCGACCTGCCGCAGAGACAACGGAAACCGGACGTACATCGTCACGGCCAAGCGGATGATCTCGGGCCACGTCTTGAAATATCGGAACGGGTTTCTCATCCGAGAATGCCCCGAAACCGTCATCTTGGACTCAAGTCAGTTTCCCTTGACACTACCCTTAGACAGCCTTGCCCCGATTTCTGAGTTCTCTGACGTTGGGGGTCGCGTCCGCCAAGGCCGGCAGCGGCGCGCCACCGGAAATGCAGTCGTCCTGGCCGAACTTGCGAACGAGGAGGATGAATTCCTCCGGCTCCGAGCCAACGATCCGCGCGAACACCTCATGCGCCTCCTCGAATAGCGCCTCCGTTCGCTCCTTCTCGTGGCCGCGGCCATCCCGCACCTCCACGGTCATGATGACCGTGCGCTCGTCCGCCGCCGAGGTAAACGGACGCACGGCGACCCAAATATGTTCCCGGAACCAGGTTCGCGCGATGCAACCGTGCATCGCGGCACGGATCTCGGTCCGCTGCTCGCGGCTCAGCCATTCGGGGACATCGACCCTTACGATCGGCATGCGTGCTGCTCCTTCACAGTGCATAGAATTGAAACGACGCAGCGTAGCAATGGATGCCGCTCGCCGCGACACCGATAACGCGACGCTTCCGCCGTCAGTTAGATTGTATGAGTCCCGCGCCGCCGAGACCCGCGAATTGCACCAGAAATAGGGACAGTTCCGGAATCAGCGCGACGATCACCCAGATGACCAGCAGCGAGGCCAAATAGGGCAGGACCTGCCGCACGATTTGGAAGTAGGGCAACCCCGTAATTCCCGATGCGACATAGAGGTTGAGCCCATAGGGCGGCGTGATGAAACCGATCGCATCGCCGATCAGGAAAATCACCGCGAAATGGAACGGGTTGACGCCGATCGTGACCGCTACCGGCGCCAGGATCGGCGCCAAAATGATCGTGTTTGGCACCGATTCCAAAATCGTCCCGGCGGCCAGCACCATCGCCATCATCGCGAACAGGATCGTGTAGTACCCGCCAAGACCGGTCAGCAGACCTTCGATGAACTCGCGCGCGCCGACGACCGCGAGGATTTCCTGCATCATGATCGACACCGCGACCAAGGGCACGATGATGCCGATAATAATGCCGCTGCGGAAGAAGATGTCCGGAATCTTGCGCCATTTTGTCTCGCGGGTGATTACCAATCCCGCGACGAGGCAATATACCGCCGTCACGGCCGACGCCTCGGTCGGCGAGAAGACCCCGGCGTAGATGCCGCCGAGTACGATGAAGATGGCGAATATGCCAATGCTGGCGCCGGGCATGGTCTTGCGCAAGACCGACGCCTTGAACGGAATGATCTCGCCATAGCCTCGGCGCCGGCTGACCCAGTAGCAGGCGATCATCATGACGGCAACCATCAGGAACCCCGGGATGATCCCGGCGAGGAACAGTTCCGAAATCGGCAGGCTGATAAGATAGCCGTAGACGATGAACAGTATGCTCGGCGGTATGATGATCCCGACCGTCCCGCCGGCGGCGGCGGTCGCGGCGGAGAAATTCTTGTCGTATCCCTGCGCCACCATCGTCGGATAGGTGATCGAGCCGATGGTGGCGGTGGTCGCGGCGTTCGAGCCGCTGATCGCAGCGAACATGCCGCAGGCGCCGAGCGATGCCATGCCGAGGCCGCCGCGCACCCATCCCAGCAACGCGAGTGCGAAATCCGACATTCGCCGGGCGATGCCGCCGGCGCTGATAAGGTCGCCGGTGAGGATGAAAAGCGGCGCCGCAAGCAAGGCAAAGCTGTTCAGGCCTTCGAACATGGAGCTGCCGACATTGGCCAGCGGAAAGTCGAAGATGAGCTGCATGCCGATGACCCATAGCCCGATGATGAGCATCAACGGTGTCCCGGTCGCGAACAGCACCATCGCGGTCAAGGTCAGCAGCGTAATGATGATCGAATCAGGCATGAGGATTGGCTCCTAATTCAGGCTCGGCATCTATTGCCTTGACCATCGCTTGGCCCTTTACCCTGATCTCCGCACCGCTGGTGAAATCCCTATAATCGATGACGATGTTCTGGATGACGCGACCGAGCAGCAGGGTCCAGCCCACGGGCGTCGCGCTGTAGAACCACCAGCTCATAACATCGTCGGTTCCCGGCACGATAGAATCCATCTCGAAATGCAACGCCACCAGATCGAACGACCAGAAAATGACGATCGTACCGAAGATGAAATAGAGGACGTAATCCAGTTGCATAAAGCCGTATTGCCAATTCCTCGGCATGCGTTCGCGCAATTCGTTGAACACCAAATGGCACCGCAGCTTCACGCAGTAGGAAGCGCCGAGCCAGGTCAGCCAGAGGAAGAGATACGAAGGAACGAACGTGCTCCACGGCGCTTGCAGGCCGAATACGTAACGGCGAAACACCTCGACCGCGACAATGCCTGCGCAAGCCGCATAGGCTATAACCAAAACAAATTTTTCCAGGTTTTGATCCAGCCAGCGCAGAACCGTGTTTGCCAGGTTAGGCATGAAGTCGACCTCCGAGGCCGTTATTGAAAAGAGTGAGGATTGTATGACGGGCGCGGCGGGGAATTACGACGCGGTGTTTGCTTCGAACGCATTTGCCCGCAGGTCAACGTTAAGAAGTCGGGAAGGCGCGACTACGCCGCGCCTTCCCTTGTTCCGAAATTAGGCGTACCGAACCGCCCTATGCACCCTTCCACCAACGCCTGGGTTCGACATTGATGGCCAGCGCGTCCTTGTCGTACTCGCGCGCCACCGGCAGGAATTCGTCATAGAGGCTGAAGCCGCACATTTCGTTGAGTTTTTCGTGCCAACGGTTGTACTCCGGCTTCCTCGGATCGGCGATCTCCGCGCATTCCTTGAGGGCTTCGTCGGAGAAGAAGTTCATCCGCGTGCCGGCCTTGCCGAATATGGTACTCGGTCCCGGATTTGGCACTTCGCCGCTGACCAGCGCCAGCCCTGCCTCATTGCTGTACATGACGGCGCGCTGCGCCTGGTACCCCGATTCCATGACCTCGTCGGCAAGCTTGCTGCCGATCTTGTCGAGGCTCCGCGTATTCATGGCGACATGGCCCGTACCCGGGATGAATTTTATGCCGACATATTGGGAGACCACCGGTGCCATGTTGAACGCCGTAGTCGCCGTGGTCCAGGTCTCCATGCCGTCGATGAGACCGTTCTTCAACGCGTCGAGGGTTTCGACCCAGGCCACCGGCACCGGGTTGAGCTTCATGAGCTGCATGGCGATGCGGCCGAGTTGGGTGTTGGTCACCCGGTTCTTGGTCCCGGCGAGATGGCCGATCTCGGTGATCGGCGGCTTGTTCTTCCACTTCAGTCCCATGTAGAGCTGCCGCATTTCGCACAGCACGAACAGGATCTCCATCCGGTTCTTCTCGCGATAGACCTTGCGGTAGAACTTGTCCGACTTCGGGTTCATGAAGAAATGATAGAGCTGCCCGTTCGACTGGAACATGTAGGGAAAGTCTATCGCGTTGAGCCACGGCGCCACGCTGGACGCGTTCTGAGTCGACGACGAGGCGATGTCGAGCACCCCTTGCATCGTTTTCTGGACGCATACCTGTTCGGCGCAAATCGAGTTCGAGGCCAGGATGTCCAGGCGAATCTCACCGTCGGTACGGACCTCGAGATCGGAAGCGAACTCCCAATAGCCGAACCGGATGATCCGGTCGTGCTTCTTGCCGACCACGGTGCCAAGCTTGAGTACGTGCTTGGCCGGCTTGTTCAGCTTCTTTTGGTATTGGGTGTTGACCGTCTGCGCCAGAGCGTCGGCGGAAAAAAAGCCGCCCATGCTGGCGACGCCGGCGTAAGTGGCCATGAGGCCGAATTGCTTGCTGATCCGCCCAAAGTCGCGGCGGGAAACGCCGGATAGCTTTGCGTCGAAGCTGGTCGTCGTATCGAGGGTCTCTTCCGAAAGGTCCCGCACAGCAGTTTCTTGCGCGGTACCCTGAACGAATTCTGGTACCTTCTTCATGACTTCACCTCCCTAGCCATAGACCAAATACGGCGATTTCCCGGCTTTCAGCCTGTCATTTTCTTGTATTTCGTTAGGTTCAAGCCCTCCGCAGACGGGAAATCTAATGGATTGTCCAAATATCATGCAAACTCAAACAGAGCCTTTGCAAGGTTTAAATGTGACAATGATCGTAAAATAGAAACTCCGGTAGATCGCGATCTGTGTAATTCTCTGCGAAGTAGCATCGATTTGAGCGAATGACATGGCCGAACCCACGCTGAACCATCGTACAGAAACCGTCGCGGGCATTACGTGGCATTGGGTGGAAGCCGGCGATGGCGATCCCGTCGTCCTGCTGCACGGCATTCCCGAAAGCTGGCAATGCTGGAAGCATCAGATCCCGACTTTGGCGACGCAGTTCAAGGTCTACGCCTTCGACCTGAAGGGTTACGGCCAGTCGGACAAGGCCGATGGCGACTACACGATGAACAACGTGGCCGCGGAACTGATCCGCTGTCTCGACTATCTGTCGATCGACCGGTTCCGGCTCGCCGGACACGATTGGGGCGTCGCGATAGCCGACCATGTCATCGATCAAATTCCCGAGCGGGTCGAACGCTACATGCGCTGCTGCCTGTCGCTTCACAACTACGATCCGCGCAATTCTCTGCACCACATTTGGAACGCGCGTAATCCAGAAGCGGCAACCCGTCTGATGCGAAAGACCGAGGCTTATGTCCGCGTCTGGTTCGAAAGTTCCTGCAAACCGGAGCTTCGGCCCGATGAGGCGGAATTAGCGGAGATAGTGGCCGAATTTTCCCATCACGGTGTCGCCGACGCGGTGCCGCGCTATTTCCGAGACATTCAGAAAACTCAGTCTGTGGATTATTCGAAATTTACCATGCCGGTAGTTCAGGTGCATGGCGAGTGCGATCCCCGTCAACCGATCGACTATTGCCGGGGCATGGAAGACCATTTGCCGGGACTGGAGGCAATCCTAGTGCTCGATTCGGGCCATTTCGTCACCCGGGAACGGCCGCGCGAAATGACCCAGGCGCTGATGTGGTTCTTCTATTCGATGCTCGGTTCCGGTCTGCCGATATTCGAACGTTCTCGTCATTACGGTCTGCCGACCAAACCAGTCAAACCGCTAGCCGAGACCTGGGGCGTGAATAGCTTTGCGCGAGACTGCTGACGCTCCAGTTCCGTGAGGCAAACTATCGATTGGCCAGTCCCTTCGTTCAACTCGGATATGCTGGAAGAACTGGAGAAGAAAAAAAGCGCTTGAGCGTAGCGATCCCGTGGGCGCTTGCGACCACGAAATTGGCACGACAGGAAAGGAGAAACCAATGGCGAAGACATTGCTTTTCGACACTTGGGGGACGCTGGTCGACAACTATTCGATCGCCGACGTGATCGAGCAATATGTGTTCGAGTCACATATCGCCCAGAAAGTCGCTCAAGATTGGCGATTCCAGCAAAAGTGGGCCATGTTCCACCTGACACTCAGCAATAACTTCGTGCCCCACCCGGGACTGAACGAGGCCTGCCTGCGATGGGCGCTCGATTTCCACAACGTCGCGCTCTCCGACGAGGCCATCGAGGACATCAACAGCCAATACCATAAGCTCCGAGCCTATCCGGATGTGGTCGACGCGCTCAAGGACATGAAGAACCAAGGCTTGGTCATCAAGATCGTCGCCAACCCGACCAAACAGATGATCGAGGACCACAGCAAATTCGCCGGCACGATCGACTACATCGACGAGATTATCAGTTCCGGCGAGGAAGCGCAGGCGTTCAAACCGTCGCCCAAGGTCTACCAGCTCGGCGTCGAGCGCGCCGGCTGTCCGAAGGAGGACATCCTTTGGGTCACCGGGCACCAATGGGAAGCCTTCGGCGCGGTTCGACAAGGCCTGCGGGTGGCCTGGACCAACCGCCAGCAGCAACCGAAACTGCAAATCGGCATCGAGTTCAATTACACCACGAAGAACCTTCAGGAATTAGCCGACATCCTGGCCAAGGAATGCGCGGAGGGGAAGGCGGCGGAATAGGCGCGGTTAAAGAGGACCCGAAGATAAAAGATCGCCGCATTGCGAACGACCGGAAGTGTAACGGCGACGGCATTTATATTTCTCGCGGTCCTGGTGAATCTGATCTTATACCAAAGGACCTTGATACTGACCCCTAGCCCGGATTTCTCAAACCCCTTGATGCATTGAGGCGGGGAATCGCGGAAAATGGCGATTCGGCAATCGCTTACCGCAATTCTGGAGAGGCCCCGATGCAAACAGAGTGTAGCCCAACATTGTTCGAATTTGAACCGGTTGAACGGCACAAGGTTGTGGCCGGGTTCGATGGCGGAATCATCACATCGGATGCCGGAGGGTTGCTGTTGGGGCGGCTGGATCG
>JAKZTB010000402.1:0-4855 GCA_047517345.1 Alphaproteobacteria bacterium | reverse complement strand
GCTCGGTACTGCGCGGTCTCGATGGCGGCGTGAAGGTGCTGTCGGAGATCAACATCGCGTTGGCCTTGCTGCTGCTGCTGTTCGTGATCGTCGTCGGCCCGACGGCGGAGATCTTCGCGGCCATCGTCGGCGGCGGCATCGCCTATGTGCGCGACATCGTACCGCTGTCGACGCCGTTCGGCCGTGAGGACGCCAATTTCAGCCAGGGCTGGACGTCGTTCTACTGGGCCTGGTGGATTTCCTGGTCGCCCTTCGTCGGCATGTTCATCGCCCGCGTCTCGCGCGGCCGCTCGGTGCGCGAATTCCTCTTCTGCGTGATGATCATCCCGACCCTGGTCTCCATCCTGTGGATGGGCGCGTTCGGCGGTACCGCGATCGCACAGGTCATCGCCGACGTCGCGGCGCCGGTCAAGGGCGCGGCGCTCGAACTGAAGCTGTTCGAGATGCTGAAGCCGCTGCCTTTTGCCAGCGTGACTTCGATCCTGGGTATTATCCTGGTGATCGTGTTCTTCATCACCTCGTCCGACTCGGGTTCGCTGGTGATCGACACCATCACCGCCGGCGGCAAGACCGATGCGCCGGTAGCGCAACGGGTCTTCTGGTGCACTTTCGAGGGCGTCGTCGCCGCGACGTTGTTGCTCGTCGGTGGCGCCAGCGCACTGACTGCCTTGCAGGCGATGTCGGTTTCGACAGGCTTTCCCTTTACCATTGTGCTGCTCGCGATGTGCGTCAGTTTGTACATGGGATTGCGGCAGGCTTCGAAAGAGGGGTGACCGGCTGACATTGGCGGTAACCGCTGCCGATCCACACTCGACGACGTAGCGGCCCCCCGTGTCCGGTTCGGGCGCGAGGGACCGCTGGTCTTCGAGGCACTTGTTTCCCGTGCTGCGCGCCGAAAGCCGACGCGATCTCAGGCGATTTTCATCAAACCGCCCGGCGACGCCGAATAACCGGTGAGCGTGCGTTCGGCGTAGTGTATCCGCCAGGACAGCATTTTTTGCGCATATTCCAAGACGCGTTCCGTATATGCCGGGTCGGTTGCGCGGTCGGCGAACTGATGCGGATCCGCCTCGAGATCGAAGAAGAGCGGCGGCAGTGCGTCGAAATGGACGTATTTGAACTTGTCGTCGCGGATCACCGAAAGACCGCACTGGTCGATCGATAGCCCGAAGGGCGGCGGCGTACCGGCGCCTTCGAAGTAGGGCCGGAAGTCGAACTCCCAATGCACTTCCTGGCGCCAGTCGGCCGGCATTTCGCCGCCGACGAAGGGCATCAGCGACGCGCCGGCGCAATCGCGCGGCGCTGGCGCGTCGAGCCAATCGAGGATCGTCGGCATCACGTCGACCGATTCGGTGAAGGCGTCGACGATGTTGCCGCGCGTGCCATCGGCTTCGCGTCTCGGATCCCGCACGACCAGCGGCACGTGGAAGGATTCGTCGAAATAGCCGATCTTGCCGAGCGGGTGGTGGTCGCCCAGCTGCTCGCCATGGTCGGATGTGAAGACGATCAGCGTATTGTCGTACTGGCCACTTTCCTTCAGGTAGGCGACGACTCGCCCGACATGCTCGTCGACTTCCGCGATCAGGCCGTAATAGGCGGCGCGCATATCGCGGACAGCATTTTCGTCCATGTCGCTGCCAAGTCCCTCGCCGTCTTCGAAGAACTTCCGCTGCTTAATCGATTTCAGATAGTAATCCAGCAACGGGTGCTGCTGCGCTTCGGCATCGGCGCTTTCGGCCCGTACGGGCGGCGGGGTGTCTGCCGGATCGAAAGCGGCATTGTAAGGCGCCGGTGCGATAAAAGGCGGATGCGGGCGGTAATAGCCCAGATGCAGGAACCAAGGTTTTCCCTCCATGCCCCGCAGATAGGCGAGCCCATGCTCTGTCGAATAGCTGGTGTCGGAATTTTCAGCTGAGACGCAGGACGGGGCGTTGGGGCTGTCTTCAGCGGGTAGCCAGATATCATCATGATCCGCCGGCACCGTTATGCCGCGCTGGCGCAGCCAGTCGAAATAGGGGCGGCGCGCCGGGTCGAGGCGGGCGATCGGCGTCCACCCCGACATCAGGCCGCCGGCGACGCGGTAGCGTGGGTCGTTTTCGGGGACGGTGCGCGGGTCGAGCGTCGTCGTCGTGTAGCCGACTAGTGCCGGATCGTAGCCCAGCCGTTGCAGCTCGTAGGCCAGGTTATTGTGGCGCGCGTCCAAGGGGATGCCGTTCTGCACGACACGGTGTGTCATGACGTATTGGCTTGTCAGCAGCGACGCCCGCGCCGGCGCACAGGGCGCTCCCTGGCAATAATGGTTGCGGAACGTCACCCCATCGCGGCACAACGCATCCAGATGCGGCGTTTCGATGCAGGGGTGGCCGAGATAGGAAACCGTATCGCCGCGCCACTGATCGACGACGATCAGCAACATGTTCTTAATGTCCGACATGCTCCGCGTCTCCGAAAGTTGCAGTAACCGTTAATAACGTTATTCGAGACGTTCGCAAGCTTCGAGCGCTATCCATGGACGTTGCGAATTGCTTGCGGGGCACAACGTCAGAGACGTTGAAACCATTCCGTCAGAAATGAAACGCGGTCGTCAGTTCGATCGTCCGTTCCGCCTCGTCATACCAGCCTTGCGGCTTGTACTCGTCCGTGTGCATGTAGCACTGCGCGCGCATCTCGTCGCTGCCGTCGGTGAAGGTGAGCAGCCAGCTGTGCGGGATGGCGTGGTCGGGAACCATGTAGCGCGTCAAGGCGCAGATATTCATGAACAGAGTGTTGCCGTATTTGCGCTCGAAGCAGCCGCGTCCGCCCTTGCGGTCGTCCGGATTGGAATGCGTGTGTCCGGCGAACCACATATCGACGGCGCCGGGGTTTTCTTCCAGCCCCTGCTCGAACTGGCCTGAATCGAATCGGCCGCCGACCCAGCACAGGAACGACGCGCCCGCCGGCGAGCCCTCTTCGATATAGCGGTGATAGTCCTGAATCCAGTTGCCCTGGGAATCCTTGCGCATGCCCTCCCACAGGCCGGACGCGAAGGTGGTTTCCTTCAGCACGTAATGATGCGCCGTGATGACGATTTTGCCTTTGTGCTTAAGCACCTGATCCTTCCACCATTCGAAGGTATCCTGCGTTACGACACCGCCCGGATTGCCTTCCAGTTCGCCGCGCCCTTTCTGGTGCGACTTCTCGTTGACGTCGCTCAGCATCAAAACGACGATGTTTCCGGCATGGATGGCGTAACGCTCCCATGTCCCCTCCACGGGAAAGGGGTAATTCGCGCGGTCGACGCCGGAGAATTTCTTATTCTCGCCCATCGGGTCTATCCACTTCTGAAACCATTCGCCGTCCGGCTGGTGAAGGCCATTACGGTCGTGATTACCCGATAGGGAGTAAATCTGCTCGCGCCGGTGTGTTTCCAGAACGCCGAACTGGTTGATGATTTCGGCCCCTTCCGCGTCGCTCGGCAGGTCGCGATAGCCGCAATAATCCCCGACATTGATCGGGAAATTCCACTCGAAAGGGGGCCCGCCAAGATCGCCGCCCTTTTCCGACTGGCTGAGCGCGTCGGACAGGCTGGTGCGCCCGAACTCCAGGTCGCGTCCGACATGCGCGTCGCCTTGCGCCCAGAGCCGTAACCGACGCGGTTTCGCCATATTCGGTCTCCTTCATCTTTCCCCTACGTTATCGCGTCGATCCAATTCCACCGTCAACATCGTGACGGCTACGGTCCAGTATTTTCCGTGAGTTTTTTCGCCTCAAGACAGCCGAGGAATGAGAAAACGCTGTCGCGTCCGCTTATTGCCGCCTCGTGTTGCGCTTGTGTCCTAAATCTACCAAGAGGGCACATAGTAAAAAGTAATGCCTTTTAATACTCAACACAGTGCCGATTTCCTTGCGTGTGACCGGACTCCTCAAAAACGTGTTTGCTCGGGTGTCCCCGATCTGCGCTAGGAAATTCTCAACTTGCAGGCTGATTTTGAGTCTGCGCCCGGAGCGCGTTCGTCGTTCCGGCCGCGGGTATCGCTCAGGCAGTTGTCAAATTCAAATAGGTGTGGCGTACGGGAGAGACCCCTGACACTCCCTGCCGCTGTCAAATCCGGCAAGGAGAAGTCTGCTAACGCGAGGTCGACGGAGGGACCTGGACCGGCCGAACTCCGGCAGTTACATGGCGCGAACTTCGGCCAGGAAAGTATCGATCTCGCGCCGCAGCACGTCGGACTGCTGAAATAGTTCCTCCGCGGATTCCAGGACCTGACCGGCGGACTTTCCGGTTTCGTCTGTCGCCTCCGCGACGGCCGTGATAGTAGAATTTACGTCCTCGGTGCCCTGCGATGCCTGTTGCACGTTGCGGGCGATCTCTTGGGTCGCTGAAAGCTGGGCTTCCATCGACGAGGAGATCATGCTGGCGATTTCGCTGATCTCGCTGATCGTGCCGGAAGTCCCCTTGATCGCTTGCACCGCGCCGGTCGTTGAAGTCTGAATGGAGGTTGCCTGCGCGGCGATCTCCTCGGTCGCCTTCGCGGTCTGTTCGGCCAAGCCCTTGACCTCGGACGCGACCACCGCAAAGCCCTTGCCGGCATCTCCGGCGCGTGCCGCTTCGATCGTGGCGTTCAAGGCCAGGAGATTGGTCTGACTGGCGATATCGTTGATGAGGTCGACCACCTCGCCGATTTCCCCCGCCGCCTGGGCCAACCCTTCCACGGTCGTGTTGGTACGATCGGTCTCGTCCACCGCCCGCTTCGCAATGTCGGCGGATCTGGTCACTTGATGACCAATCTCCTCGATCGACTTCGACATCTCTTCGGCCGCCGCGGCCACGGTCTGGACGTTGGCCGAGGTCTGCTGTGCGGGCGCGGTGTAGCGC
>JAKZTB010000401.1:0-7523 GCA_047517345.1 Alphaproteobacteria bacterium | reverse complement strand
GCGAGCTGATGAAGCAAGCCGCCTGACGGCGGCTGGGCATGGCCGGCGCTGCGATACCTGATGTCTACGCGCCACCCATGCCCGCGACAACACTCGGCAACATGGTCAAAACCTTTTTGCAGAAGATTCTGGACATAACTGAGTTTAGCTGTTGCTCTAACGAAACTTTCGGGAGGGCACCATGTTCAAGAAGCAACCGGAAACCGAAACGCGGACGGATGCCGGCACGACACCGCCAGCGGCCCGCCAGCCGCGCCGCACACCGCCGCTGCCTGAACCGGGCGGGCCGGCCGGGCGGCTCACCGTCGGGCCGGATATCAGGCTCAAGAGCGCGGTGATCGAAGATTGTGACACGCTTTACGTGGAGGGCCGCGTCGAGGCGTCGATGGACAGCCGCGTGCTGCAGATCGAGCAGTCCGGTGTCTTCGTCGGCGCGGCCAAGATCGACGAAGCGGAAATCCACGGCCGCTTCGAGGGCGATCTGACGGCGCGGGAGCGCCTTGTCATCCACAAGACCGGGCGTGTTACCGGCACGATCCGCTACGGCCGCCTGTCGATCGAGGAAGGCGGCGAGGTCGCCGGCGACGTCGCCGCGTCAGGCGGCGACGCGCCGGCGTCTCATTCAGTCCTGAAGCCGGTCGGCGCCAAACCGCGCGACGAGCCGGTTGATTAGATCAGGCACATCTCGCCGCTCGGGCCGAGATCCACTTCCGCTTCCGCGATCAAGGCGTTCCAATCCGCCGGCAGGTCGATGGTCCCGCTCGTCAATCTCGGCGCGTTGCCCTGCATCCAGAAATCATGCGTCGGATGCGCGCCGCCGGCGACGGCGAGGATGATCTGCGACGGGTCGCGGCAGATCGGCCAGAGCGCGTCATTGGCGCTAGCAACGGTGTCCGGATCGGCGTTGGTTTCGATCCATTGACGCATACCGGTGCGCACGATTTCCGCGTGGGGCAATTTGGAATTCTCCCACAGGAACGCCTTGATTTTTTCCTTGGTCCAGCCGAGGCCGGCGAGCTGGTTGGCGACGACGCGCGGCATCTGCAGCGCGCCCGGCGTCCCCCGGGCGTGGCCATCATGGTAATGCACGGCCGGACTGCGCAGATAACCAGCGATACGGTACAGGCTTTCAAGCGCCTCGTCGTCGGGCGTTTCCTTGCCGACCCCGCGCCGCACGATGTTGGTCGCGCCGGTGGCGACAAAGACCGTGACCGCGTTCACGCCGCGCGCGATGCCGCCATGATCCGCGCTGACCGTGCTCCAACCCGGCGGCAATCCTGCTTCGTCTTCGGCGATGACGACGTTGGTGGTGCGCATCGCACCGTAGATCGACATCGTGCCGACGCCTGGCAACGCGCCGCCGACATTCTGCTGGATCAACCGCAAGGCGCGGCCGATGGAAGCGCCGGCCGGGTGCTGCGGGTCGGGACCGAGCAGCCCGAAGCCGGAATTGAGCCGAATATCGGCGGCGATCGGTCCGTTCACGATCACTACCGGAAACGTGCTGTCCGAGGTCGCCTGGAACTTGTCATGCTCGAGTATCGGATCGAGCACGCAGCGCGTGGCGGCAATCAGCACCGGCAGATATTCGGGCCGGCCGCCCGCCATCGCCAGCGACACCGCGAGCGTTTCCACCGTGGCGACGCCGCCGCGCGGCATGACCTTGCCGATCAGCGTGTCGGACGGCAGATCGCTGCCCTTCAAGATCCAATCGACCCGCGCCTCGGTCGGCGGGTTGAGCGGCAGCCCGTCGCCCCAGGTGTTGGTGAGGAACGTACGGTTCATCTGGTCGTACGCCGCTTCGTAGCCGTTCGCCTCGATGCGCAGTTTCGGCGGATGGGTGACGCCGGTTTCGACCGCCGCCGCCTGCCAATCCGTGAGCCCTTCGCTGAACTTGTCGATGGCCTGTTCGATCGGCGTCAGGTCGCTGCCGACCAGGAACGGATCGATCGGGAAAACCACCATGGACGCGTCCTGGTCGAAGCCGAGCCCGGACATGGAATTGCGCACCACGCCCACGAAATCCTCGCGGGTGAGAATGACTGTAGGAGTACCCCTGCTTTCAATTCGAGCGGCAACACGGCCGCAGGCTGTCGCGCAGGCGCCTCAGGAGGCGTTCCCGACAATGACCGCGTCGACGCCGCGCGCTTCGATCATGTCGACGGCTTCCTCGGTGTCCATTTCCCGCGAGCCCATCGGAAATTCGGTTTCCGGAATGAATGTCGCATCCGGATATTGCGCCTGCAGCTTTTCGCGCACCAGCGGCATCATGCGATGCGCCTGCCACATATCGTCGGAGATCAGTGCCACCGTTTTGCCGGCCAGCGTATCGAGCCGCGCCGCGTGCAGTTTCGCGACTTCCGTCGAACCGCTCGGATCGAAGACTTCCATGGCATGCATATTATGTTCCTCCTCGAATTGTTCGTTAAGGTTAGCCTACGTTACTTAGGGGGCATCTTCCAAGATCATGTCGGACGCCTTCTCGCCGATCATGATCGACGGCGCGTTGGTGTTGCCGGAAATCAGGGTCGGCATGATCGACGCATCCGCGATCCGGAGCCCTTCGACCCCGCGCACCCGCAAGCGTTCGTCGACCACCGCCATCGTGTCGTCGCCCATCTTGCAGGTGCCGACCGGGTGGTAGATCGTCCCGGCGTTGTTGCGCGCGTGTTCAAGCAGTTCCTCGTCCGTCCGCACGTCCGTCCCCGGCAAGAATTCGTCGGTGATCAGCGACTGCATGGCCGGCGTCGCCATGATCTTCCGGGACAGTTTCATGCCGGCGACGATGGTCTGCCGGTCGATCTCGGTCGACAAGTAGTTCGGATGGATTGCCGGATAGTCCGTGTGGCGCGGCGATTTGATGACGATCTTGCCGCGCGATTCCGGGCGCAGCTGGCAAACCGACGAGGTGAAGGCGGAGAATTTATGCAGCCCCTCGCCGGGCGCCACGGTGCTGAGCGGGATCAGGTGGAATTGCACGTCCGGCGTCTCAAGCTCCGGGCGGGTCTTGGTGAACATGCCGACATGGCCCGCCGCCAGGGTCATTGGCCCCTTGCGGAACAGCGCGTATTCGAGTCCGATCAGCGCCTTGCGGAACAGGCTGTTGACCTCGTCGTTGAGCGACGGCTGGTTGGTCTTGTAGACCGCGCGTATCTGCAAATGGTCTTGCAGATTTTTCCCGACACCGGGTGATTCGTGCACAACCGGTATGCCGAACTCACCGAGCAACGCGCCAGGTCCGACACCGGAGAGCTGTAGAATTTGCGGCGATCCGATCGCGCCCGACGACAGGACGGTTTCGCCTTTGGCGTACGCCACGCGGGCCTGCCCGGCGACATCGTACTCGACCCCCACGGCCCGTTTGCCTTCGAACAGGATACGGCGGACAAGCGCATGCGTCGTAATGGATAAATTTGCCCGGCCCTTGATCGGCCGCAGATAGCCGACCGCCGTGCTGCAACGGCGGCCCTTGCGTGTGGTGAGCTGGAAATAGCCCGCGCCTTCCTGGTTGCCGCTGTTGAAATCGTCGGTCCGCGGGATACCGATTTCTTCCGCCGCATCGATGAAAGCGTCGGAGAAACCGCGCGAGAACCCGATATCAGAAACGCCCAGCGGACCGCCGGCGCCATGGGTTTCGCTGGCGCCCCGTTGCTGGTCTTCGGCGCGCATGAAATAGGGCAACACGTCGTCCCAGGACCATCCGGTATTGCCGAGTTGGCGCCACTGGTCGTAGTCGTGGCTCTGGCCGCGGATATAGACGAGACCGTTGATTGAACTGGAGCCGCCCAGAACCTTGCCGCGCGGCCAGGGAATGCTGCGCCCGTTCAGACCGGGATCGGGTTCCGTCTGAAAACACCAATCGATCTTCGGATTCAGCATCGTCTTGAAATAGCCGACCGGGATATGGATCCACGGGTAGCTGTCTCGGCCGCCCGCTTCCAGCAACAGCACGCGGTTGCCGGCGTTCGCGGACAGCCGGTTGGCAAGCGCGCAGCCTGCCGAACCCGCCCCCACAACGATATAGTCGAATTCGTCTCCCGCCATCGTCTCGATTCCCCGCGATTTCCCTGATTTCGGGCCGAACATAGCAGACCGGCCATGCGCGAGGCCATGCGACACCGGGCCGGGGCTGCTGTAGAATTAAGCCATGGATTTGATCCGCTATTCGATCAATCGGCCAATCGCGATACTCGCCGCCGTGATCCTCGTGGTGTTGTTCGGCGGTCTCGCGCTCACGACAATCCCGATCCAGCTTTCGCCCAGTATCGCGCAGCCGACGATCCATCTCCGAACAGTCTGGCGCGGCGCGGCGCCGGAAGAGATCGAGCGCGAGATCGTCAATAAGCAAGAAGACGCGCTACGCGGCCTGCCGGGGCTGAAGAGCATCGTCAGCCACTCGCTGCCCGGGATGGGGCGCATCCGGCTTCGTTTTCCGGTCGGCCACAATATGGACAAGGCGCTGTTGCTGGTCGCCAATCGGCTGGATCGGGTCACCGGCTATCCGGAAGAAGCGGACGCGCCGACCTATCGGTCCGCCGACCCGCGCGGCAACCGGATCGCCTGGATCTATATGTGGCCGCAAGACGGTAACGAAAAGCCAATCGAGGAATATGGCGATTTCGCAAACGACGTGGTGCGCGAGCGGTTGGAGCGTATCGCGGGGGTCGAATCCGTGTCCCTGCGCGGTGGGCGGCAACGCGAACTGCGCATTTCGTTCGATCCCGGAAAGATGGCGCGCTACGGGTTGACCGTCCCCTCCGTCCTGGCCCGGTTACGGGCGGCGCACGTCGCCAATACGTCGGGCGACATCTCGGAAGGAAAGCGCCGGTACGTCGTGCGCACCGATTGGCGTCTCTCGACGCCGGAAAATGTCAAAAAAGTCATGCTGCGCAGTACGCACGATGCGGCGACGGGGCGAATCGCGCGCGTCACCGTCGCGGACATCGCCGATGTCGGTTTCCAATATCGCAAGCGCGATTCGCGCGCCCGCATGAACGGTCGCCGGATCATCAATTTCGGGGTGCGCAACAAGGTCGGCGTCAACGTCATCCGCACCATGGCCGACGTCAAGCAGGCCTTGGAAGAGTTGAAGGCCGGCCCGATCCAGGAACAGGGTCTGGTGCTCGAACAGATGTACGACGAGACGCTCTACATCGAATCGGCGATCGACCTGGTCTTAAAAAACATTTGGGTCGGCGGGGCCGTCGCCGTGATCATCCTGCTGTTGTTCCTGCGGTCTGCCCGCGCGACCCTCATCGTCGCCTTGGCGATACCCACATCGGTCATCGCCTCGTTCGCCGCCATGGCGGCGTTCGGACAAACGATCAACGTCGTGTCGCTGGCCGGGATCGCTTTTGCCGTCGGCATGGTGGTGGATGCGGCGATCATCGTGCTCGAAAATATCTATCGCCTGCGCCAACAGGGACACTCGGCACCCCGTGCGGCGTTGCTGGGCGCAAAACAGGTCTGGGGGGCGATCTTGGTGTCCTCGTTGACGACGATTCTCGTTTTCATCCCAATCCTGTTCACCGAATTGGATATCGGTCAGATTTTTCGAGACATCGCCGTCGCGATTACCGTCGCTGTCGCCATGTCCCTGTTCGTTTCGATAACGGTGATCCCGGCTCTCGCGAACCGGATACTGAGCGGCGCAGGCCCCCCGACCGCGATACGAATCCCCGTTATCGACAGGTTCTCAGGATCCTTCGTGACCGCCACCGTGGCGTTTACGCAATTCATTGTCCGCAGCCGAAAACGGGCGCTGGGTTTGATCGCCTTCATTGTCACGGGCGCGGGGCTCACCGTTTGGGCCTTGATGCCGCCGCTCGAATATCTGCCGGAAGGCGACCGCAATCTCGTTATCGGAAGAGCGAAAGCGCCACCGGGCTACAATCTTGAAACGACAAACGAATTGGCTTTGCAATTCGAGCGCAAACTGTTGCCCTACCTGGAATCCCGCCGGAAACCGGTTGCGGGCGAGACCAGCCCGCTGACGACCAAATACTTCACCTTCATCATCCGCCCGGACAACATCATCATTGTCTCGCGCGGCGCCCATTCTGTCCGCGCCAAGGAGTTGATCCCTTTGATCCGGGATGCGACGCGCGGCCATCCCGGAGTCAGTACCACCGCCTACCGTCCGGCGATCTTCCGGGTCGATGGCGGTACCAGAACGATTCGTCTCACCGTGAATGGCGGTGCGCTGGAAACGATCTTCGACGTCGTCAACCGAGCGCTCGACCGCGTCCGCTTGGTGCTGCCGCGCAAAGACGGCGCACAGGTGAGCGCGACGCCGAGGCTCGAATTCGGATCGCCCGAAATCCGAATCGCACCCGATGCGACACGGATTGCGGATGCCGGTATCAGCGCTCGCGAGTTGGGCCTCACGGTGGACGCCTTCAATGACGGCATCAGGATCGATGAGGTGCTGGTCGACGGCCGTTTCATGGACCTCGTCCTCGCCGGACGCAAACCGGTTTCGGGTGAGACTCAGGATATTGGCAGCCTCCCCGTGACGACAGGTGAGGGAGTGACGGTTCCCGTGTCGTCGTTGGCCGCAATCCAACTGATCGCCGGCCCGACGCAAATCATGCATGAGGACGGTAACAGGGCCGTGGCGCTGCTGATTCGCCCGCCGCCGCATATGCCGCTCGAAACGGCCTTGAACCTGATCCGCACCGAAGTGATCGAAAAAATGGTGAACGAGGGCCTGCCGGAAGGCGTCCGCATGCGGCTCGGCGGAACCG
Source organism: Alphaproteobacteria bacterium (assembly GCA_047517345.1). Taxonomy (GTDB): domain Bacteria; phylum Pseudomonadota; class Alphaproteobacteria; order UBA8366. The sequence goes on along the minus strand of JAKZTB010000401.1, from coordinate 777 downwards.
CCGACGCGCTCACCGCGACCGCGCGTGAACTCCGGCTCGACCTTATCCTGGCTTTCTCCATCGTCTTCCTGGTTATGGCCGTTCTGTTCGAGAGTTTCTTCTATCCGCTGATCATCGTTCTGTCGGTACCCGTTGCCGCGGCGGGCGGCGTTATCGGCCTCGAGATTCTAAATCTCTACCAGTTTCAGCAGCTCGATATGCTGACGCTGCTCGGTTTCGTCATCTTGATCGGCATCGTCGTCAACAATGCGATCCTGCTGGTTCATCAAACCTTGCACCATATCCGCATCGAAGGGTTCGCACACACCGACGCCGTCGTCGAAGCGACGCGCAACCGGATTCGGCCGATCTTCATGTCGACTCTGACCAGCGTGGGCGGGATGTTGCCGTTGGTGCTTTTCCCCGGCGCCGGATCGGAACTCTATCGCGGATTGGGGTCCGTCGTGATCGGCGGCCTGTCGCTTTCCGCGATCCTGACCCTGGCGATCGTCCCGCCGCTTCTCGCCCTGTTCGTGGGCACCTTGGAATCATCCGGCAACCGGAAGCGGCCCGTACCGGACTGGGAAGCCGAACCTTCGCCGCATCAATCGGATTGAATTATTTTCAGTCGGTCGTGAAGAATACGGAATTGCAGCTCCATTGAACTATCATCGGAGCTTGGATTGTCAGGCATGATCTCCAGATGAAGGCGCAAAGAAGCCTGATCCATTTGAGGATGAGACGGAAGTTGTAGCCGGCGGCGGCGAGGATGGGGTTGATGGCGTCACCCTGCTTGTG
>JAKZTB010000400.1:0-7169 GCA_047517345.1 Alphaproteobacteria bacterium | reverse complement strand
CTTATTGCGCCAGCTGGAGCCGTTCTGGTCGCTCAGATGGTCCTCATCGTCTCGGAGGATGGCGAAACCGCCTTCGTCGCGTTATGTTTCGCCGTCGAGTGAAACCCGGTCAATAGCGCCTTTTTCAACGGGCTGTTAACGTCGAAGCACTGCTCGGTGCCCGCGAAGCGCTGACCGAGGCGCCCGAAGCCGCGCAATTCAAATGGCGCGCCTCGTGCGAATGGAAGAACGGCACGCATAGCCACTCGACCGTCGAGACTTTCTTCGGCCTTGGCGAGGAACAAGCACGCACGAAGACGTTCACCTTCGACGCTGACCATCCCGAAGTATTCGCCTCCGCGGACATCGGCGCCACGCCGGTCGAATACGTGCTGGTCGGGCTGGCCAGCTGTCTGACCGCCGGAATTGCCGCCGTCGCACAGCATCGGGAGATTCAGTTGCGCTCGGTCACGGCGACGTTGGAGGGCGGTATGGACATCCAAGGCATCCTCGGCATCGACGATGAAGTCCGCAACGGCTTCGACGGCATCAAGGTCAGCTACAAAATCGACGCCGACGCCGACGCCGAAGACATCGAGGCGCTGGTCGCGCAGTCGCAGAAACGCCCGGCCGTCTACGACATCGTCACGAACCCGACGAATGTTACCGTTGAAGTGAACTGAGCAACCGCACCGCGCGATTAAGGAACCAGTACCGTTCACAAGACCACCACCGTCATCGTCGGCGCGGGACATGCCGGGTTGGCCATGAGCCGGTGCCTCGCCGAGCGCTCGATCGACCATGTGGTCCTCGAGCGCGGCGAGGTCGCCAACTCGTGGCAGACCGAACGCTGGGATTCGCTGCGTCTTCTGACACCGAATTGGCAGAGCCGGCTGCCCGGCTACGGTTACGAAGGCAATGATCCGGACGGCTACCGGACGATGCCGGAAGTAATCGAATTCATCTCCCGATATGCAGAGGTGATCGGCGCTCCCGTCGAGACGCATACGAACGTCGTTTCGGTAAAACCGGAAGACCCGGGCTATCTGGTAGAAACCGATAGGGGCGAATGGCGCTGCCGGACGGTCGTGCTCGCCTCCGGCGCCTGCAATGTCCCGAAAATTCCCCAGGCCGCCGACGCGCTGCCTTCCTGTATCGCCACGATCGACGCGTTGCAGTATCGCAATCCCGATCAGCTCGAAACCGGCGGCGTTTTGGTCGTCGGGGCATCGGCGACAGGGACGCAGATCGCGGACGAAGTTCACCGGTCCGGCCACCCGGTTACCATGGCCATCGGCGAGCACATTCGCGCGCCGCGGATTTATCGCGGCCGCGATTTGGAATGGTGGATGGATGCCGCCGGCGTACTCGACGAACGCTATGACGAGATGGACGACATAAACCGGGCGCGGCGTGTACCTTCGCTGCAGCTAGCCGGCTCGCCGGAACGAAGGACGCTCGACCTCAACGCCCTTACCGGCCTCGGCGTAAAGCTCGTGGGCCGTTTGGCGGGCGTGAATGACGGCAAGGCCCAGTTCTCGGGCTCGCTCCGCAACCAGTGTTCGCTCTCCGACCTGAAGATGGGCAGGCTTCTCAACACCATCGATGAATGGGCGACCGAGAACGGTCTCGATGACGAGGTCGACCCGCCGCATCGCCTTCCCCCTACCGAGGTTGAAGAGGCCCCACCGCTGGGCATGGATCTCACCAACGGCGAAATTCGGACGATCATCTGGGCGACCGGGTTCAAACCCGACTATTCGTGGCTCGAGGCGCCCGTCTTCGATCGCAAAGGAAAGGTCCGGCACGACGGCGGCGTCGTTACGGATGCGCCGGGCATGTACCTCATGGGCATGCAATTCCTCCGCCGCCGCAAGTCGGCGCTCATCGATGGCGCCGGCGACGACGCCCGCGACCTCAGCGCCCATCTCGCGTCCTACCTCGACGGTTAGCGCTCGCGGTCACGCGGCCGTTTGCCGAATAATCCAAACTGCTTTGATCTTGACCTATTGGCCACTCTTGTTCGACGGGCATACCCGCGGATAAACTTGGCCGCCGTATGACTTAAGCTAGGTTCTCCCAATCTTTACGAATTCCGAATCCATCGAAGACCTGTTTGCGCGTTTCGGCCAGTCCTATCGCATTTTGGCCATGACCGCTGGTATGGGCGCGTCTTTCGCGATGGTGGTCTCCGGCACCATCGTCAACGTCGCCGTGCCCGACGTGATGGGGTCGTTCGGGGTCGGGCTCGATCAAGCACAACTAATGACCTCGGGGTTCAATATCGCGATGGTCACCAGTCAGCTTCTCAGCGCCTGGCTGGTCGCCGCTTTCGGGCAACGCGGCGGGTTTTCGTTCGCATCGTTGATTTTCGTCGTCGGCAGCCTGATCTGCGCGCTGAGTCAGGATTTCAATTTGATCGTCGTCGGCCGCATCCTGCAAGGCGTCGCGGCAGGGATCATCCAGCCCTTGGTTATGGTGGTGGCGTTCCAGGTGTACCCGACGGAACGGCGCGGCTATGCCATGGCAGTATTTTCCATGGGCGTCTTCATGGCGGTCGCAATTGGGCCCATCGTCGGCGGTGTCGCCATTGACCTGTTTCACTGGCGCTATATCTTCTGGGCGCCCCTGCCCGTAATCGTCGTTGCCGCGATGATGGGGTGGGTGTTCATGCCGTCAGTTCCGAGCAAGGACCGGGAGTCGTTCGACTGGGTTGGCTATATCCTGCTGGTCGTCATGGTGTACTGCCTGATCACCGGGTTGACTGAAGGAAACGCCGAGGGCTGGACTTCCACGTATATCCTCGGATTGTTCACGATCGGCATCCTATCGGGCATCGTATTAATCTATTCGCAAATGCAGGACCGCCCAACGCTGATCGATTTCTCCCTGTTCAATCACAGGGATTTCGCGATGACGGCATTGATCGCGTTCGTCTTCGGCATCGGAAATTTCGGTACCGGTTACGGCGTGCCGGTGTTCGGACAGCTGATCCAGGGTATGACCGCGCTTGACGCCGCGCTGGTCATGTTTCCGTCGGCGATTCTCATCGTGATCGCCCTGCCGTTGACCGGAAAACTGGCCGACAGCATGCCGCCGCATATCGGAATCATGATCGGGCTGGTCCTGTTTGCCGTCGGAACCGCGCCGATGAGCGGCGCGGACGTCAACACGCCCTTCGTTTTGATCATGATCTATTTCATCATCAGCCGGTTCGGTATGAGCTTTACCAACCCGTTCATCATGAAAACGGCATTGCAATCGCTGCCGCCGGACAAGTTGAGCGCCGGCGGCGGCACGATCAACTTCTGCCGCCAGTTCGGCGGCTCCTTGGGCCTGACGGCATGGGTCGCCTTCGTGCAGTACAGAACCCAGTTCCACAGCGAGGCGCTGACGGCGACGCAAAGCTCGGCCAATACGACGACGCAGGAGATGCTGAAGGGGATCGGGCGGATTTATACCGAGGCAGGCCTCCCGCAAGACCTGCACACACCCGGCGCATTGCATTATCTGGGCGAGGTCATCCAAGCCCAGGCGAGCACGTTCGGGTTTCAGGATGGTTTCCTGCTGTTGGTATTCTTCTTCTTGTGCGCCATGATCCCCGCCTATCTGCTCGGACGAATTCGCAAATAGATGCTGATCGCGGTCGTTCTGTTCGTCGGAACCCGACGTATCTTGCAGCGCGTGTGGCCGGTCGATTCGGCAATTGGCCGTCCTCCGGCCTGACTGGTAGAGTTCCTGAAACACGCCTTGCCACGATGCCAAGAAGGGATTGACGCCGCTATGCCCTACGACAACATCTTGACGGAACAGGACAGCGAACTGCTTATCGTCACCCTGCACCGGCCGGACCGGCACAATGCGATGACCCATCAGATGCGGGTCGACCTGATGGATTGCGCGCGGCGCGCCGAGGCGGACGATGAAGTACGCGCCATTGTCTTCACCGGACATGGCGAAAAATCCTTCTGCGCCGGCGCCAATATCCCGGAGCTCGCCGAACGGACGCTGCCGTCCGAGATGGGTCCCGAAGCGACTATGCGCAAGGAATTGCCGACAGCGATCGAACGGCTCGGCAAACCGACCGTCGCCGCCATCAACGGCTATTGCTTTGGTGCCGGGCTGGAATTCACGCTCGGCTGCACGGCCCGGATCGCCAGTGACAATGCCAGATTGGGCCAGCCGGAAATCACCCTGGGCCAGATTCCCGGCAGCGGCGGCACGCAGCGCCTGTACCGCTTCGTCGGGTTGAGCTGGGCGATGCAGCTCGTCCTCACCGGCGAGCCGGTCGACGCCGAATCTGCGCGTGCGATCGGGCTGGTGACCGAGGTGCTGCCCCAAGCCGATCTGTTGCCGCGGGCGAAGGAACTGGCGCGTCTCCTGGGGTCGCGGGCGCCGCTGGCCTTCGTCGCCGGGCGCGACGCGGTGCTGCGTTCGACGGAAACCGACCTGCTGAACGGCATCGACTACGAGCGCAAGCTGTACGCCATCTGCATGGCGACCGAGGACAGCCGCGAGGGCCTCGACGCCTATGCGGAGAAACGGGCGCCCGTTTACAAAGGACGCTGAATGCGGCCTTCCTTGCTGACATCCAATGATATCGAGGCGTATCTCGCCGAAGGCCACTGGGCGCGCGACACCATGGTCGACCGATACCGGACCTACGCGCGGACATATCCATGCCGCATTGCCTGCCGCGATGAATCGGGTTCCTATTCCTGGGCGGAACTGGATTCGATCACCGACCTACTCGCCGCCAACCTGGTCGGGTTGAGTCTACCGCGCGACTCCACGGCCCTGGTGCAGATTCCGTCTTCCTGTCGCGAGGCCGCAATTCGGATCGCGTTCAAGAAAGCCGGTATCATCGGCGCATTTGCCCCGCTGCAATGGCGCCGAAAGGAACTGGAATATGTGGCCGCCCAAATTTCACCTGTCCTGATCGCCTTTTCCCGTGAAACGTTGACGCCGGAGGTGGCCGCATGGGCGGATTCGATCCGCGGCCCGAAGCATCGTTTAGATTTATCGAACGGCGGAGCGGAGAACTGGATCGATTGGAATCATTTGCTGGAATCGTCTGCTCCTGCCGATATCGCGCAGCGCGCCTTCGCGTTCGACGAGGTATCGCTCATCACCGTTTCCAGCGGCACCAGCGGTATTGCGAAACTTTGCGAATGGCCGGAGGCCGCGCAGATCTGCATGGGCCGCGCCAAAGCAGAACGCATGGACATCCGGGAGGACGACACGATCGGCATTTTCGCACCCATGTCCGGGGCCGCCGGATTGCTGGTCTGGACGGTCTCCGGAACGATGCCGTGCACTTTCTGTTTTCCAGTCGGTTTCCATGCGGCAACCCTACTGGACCTTGTCGAAGAATGGTGCGTTACGGTGGCGACGACGGTCCCGGTCATCCTCGCCCGCTTGGCGCAGGAGCCGCTCGACGCCAGGGATCTGCGCGCATTTCGGCTATTGCGGGTCGGAACCGCGGCCGCCGATATCGACGCCGCACGGTCCTTCGAAGACCGATCGGGCTGTAAGGTCGTCACCGCGTCCGGCGCTATGGAGTGCCCCGGTTTCGGCCACGCCGACCCGGACGAATCGCCGGACGCACGCCTCGACGGCTCGGTCGGCCTGCCGCTGACCGGGTGCCGTCTACGGATCGTAGATGAAAAGGACATCAATCTTCCCGCCGGAGAGGTCGGCGAGCTGAAAGTGTCGGCGCCATTTGCTTCGTCCGGCTACTGGAACGATCCGGACGGAACCGCGGCGGTCTGGTCGGATGGCTGGTACGCGACCGGCGATATGGGGCGGCTCGACAAGAACGGCCGCCTAACCCTGCTGGGCCGGAAGAAAGAGACTATTAACCGCAGCGGCCACAAGATCCTGCCGGTCGAGATCGAAACGGAAATCGCCCGGCATCCCGATGTCTTCGCCGTTGCTGTCGCCGGTGCACCGGACCGGGAATACGGTGCGGCAGCCTGGGCCTTCGTCCAGATGCGGTCCGGTTGTACATTCGATCCTGGCGCGCTGGCCGACGGATTGCGAGGTAGCGGGCTGGCGAGCTACAAAATACCAAGCCGGTTCATCGAAGTCGCCGAACTGCCGCGCATCAATGACAACAAGGTCGACAAGAGGGCGCTGCTGGAGATGGCGCGATCCGAGCCGGCCGGATGACAGGAGAAATTAGGTTGCAGGACTATACCCAAATCACCGTCGAGCCGGCATCGCGCAATTGCGGTGCGTTCATCTCCGGTATCTATCTTACGAGGCCGCTGGAAGTTACGGTCTACCGCGAAATGCATGCTGCGCTGATGCGGCACCAGGTCGTATTTTTTCGCAACCAGGTTGTGTCACCGCAAGAACAGGCCGTCTTCGCGCGCCCATTCGGGCCGCTCCGTAACATCCACCGCTCCGCTTTCGAGAAACACGACTGTGCGCCGGAAGTTTCGATCATCGTCAACGACCGCGAACATCCGCCCTACATCGACCACTACCATGCGGACGGCATGTTCCGCGAGAAGCCGGAATTCGCCTCCCTCTTGAAAGCGGAGCAGCCGCCGGAATTGGGCGGCGACACGATATTCGTTTCGCTGACCGCCGCATGGAACGGGCTATCCGATGCGATGCAGGCGGTGCTGGAAGACAAAATCGCGGTCTACGATTTCATGCGCCTTCATGCCACGCCCGAAAAGGCGCGGAATTGGCAAGGGCCCAGCCGCGAAGGCATGATCAAATCGCGCGACGAGAACCCGCCGGTCCAACATCCGCTCGTGCCCCTCCATCCCGTCACTGGAGAGCGCTGCCTCTATTTCTCCGAAAGCTTCACCGGCGCGATCCTCGGCCTGAACAAATATGAGAGCGAGAGCATGCACGCCCTGCTCACCCGCCATTGCGCCAAGCCGGAGTTCCAGTATCGGCTGCGGTGGCGAAAGGGCACGATCGCAATGTGGGATAACCGCGCCAGCGCGCACTACGCCGTCGCGGACTATTGGCCCGACACCCGCATCATGCACCGGCTGACGGTATTGGAGGACGCCATCGGTGAGACAAGTGGGTGATGTCCCACCCAATGTTGAAAAGTGCGAGATAGGCATCGTCTGATCGAGAGGCTACGCGGCCACCTCGATGTCTTCAATGACGGACTTTGCTCCGGCCTTTCTCACCGCCTCCCGCAGGGCGGCGTCGAGGATGGG
>JAKZTB010000399.1:0-4373 GCA_047517345.1 Alphaproteobacteria bacterium | reverse complement strand
CGAGGTCGCCGACGCTCCCTTCGATCGCATCTCCAACTGATGGCGCCGCAAATCCTCCGCCGTTGCCTGGTCCGGCGAACGGTCGAGAAAGGCCGTGAAGTCCCGCACCGCGCGGATGTATCCGCGCTGCGTCTTGGCCGCAAAACCACGGATCTCCATGTCCTCGATCATACGCCGGCGCAACGGGCTGATCGCTTGCTTGATCATGACAGTCTCCTGTGTCGAGTGAAGTTGAAACCTCAAATCTCAACACAGGACAGACCCGCCCCGTTACCGCGCAAACCTCGATAGACGATAATCCAATCTACCGCGAGAGCGGTTTAGTTCTATGGGGAAAAGCGGCTGTGACGCTCACTGAGATTTACGTCCGTTCCCGTTACAGAATCGGACCTCCAACGGCCGCCGACGTTACCGAACATCTATTATGTACAAACCCGCGCAAGCAGCTGATCATAGGCTTCAACCGGGCCGCACACCGGAAATGTAAGGGTGGTGCGGGAGGAGGGACTCGAACCCTCACTCTGTCACCAGAACTGGATTTTGAATCCAACGCGTCTGCCAATGCCGCCACCGCCTACTGCCGTAGCACCGAGTCTATAAGTATTTGAGGAATTTGGTGCCCCCGGGGAGACTCGAACTCCCACTTCCGTAAGGAAAACAGATTTTGAGTCTGCCGCGTCTGCCAATTCCGCCACAGGGGCAAGGCTCGCCATAATAATCGCGCGGCGCGGCGGGTCAATGCGCGCCTGTTCGCCTTCCGGCGCTCGGTGGTATAAGCCCTGCCATGACGGATCAGGCTTCCCCGCCCGGCGAAGAGGACACCGCGGCCGCCCTGCGGCGGGCGGCGCAGCGGCGCGAGGCGGGCGACGCGGCGGGCGCCGCCGCGATCTATCGCGGGCTCGCCGAACGCCACCCGGGCGAGGCGGGGGTCTGGGCGATGCTCGGCGACGCGCTGCGCATCGCGGGCGACGCGGCGGCCGGCGCGGACGCGCTCGCGAAAGCCGCGCTGCTGGCGCCGGACGATACGGACATCGCCGCCGAATGGGCGTTGGCCCTGCTTAAGTCCGGCGAGGCGACGGCAGCGCTTGCGGCGCTGGCCGAACGGGAGACCGCGCTCGAAACGTCGGCGCGCGGGCAGGCGGTGTTGGCGGATGCTTACAGGCAGGCCGGCAGACCCGGCGACGCCATCGCGCCCTACCGGCGGCTGTTGGATCTCGAACCCGGCAACATCAACGCTCGGGTCAGCTTAGGCGTCTGTCTGCAGGACACCGGCGATCTCGGCGGCGCAATTGCCTGCTACGAAGCCGCGCTGGCACAGGAACCGGACTCCGCGGAAGCGCTGACCAATCTCGGCCTCGCCCGGTCGGCGCAGGGCGACCAAGACGCGGCGCTGAAAGCGCTCGAACATGCCGCTTCCCTCGACCCCGAAAATCCCGCGACGCAATGCGGCCTCGGCGCCGTCCTGCAGAAGCTGGGCCGCGCGGCAGACGCCGCCGATTGCTTCGAGACCGCCATCGCGGCGGCGCCCGGAGACGCCAACGCCTGGAGCAATCTCGGCAATGCCCGTCAAGACCAACTGATGCTAGACGAAGCGCTGACGGCGCATGATCGCGCCGCCGCGCTGGCGCCGGACGACGGGGAGGTGCATTGGAACCGCGCCATGAGTTTGCTGTTGTCCGGCGACCTGACGTCCGGCTTCGCGGCGTATGAATGGCGCGCGAAAACAAAAGATCACGCGCCGCCGGCACACGGTTCGCCGCGCTGGCAAGGTGGAGACGCAAGCGGTTTGCGATTGCTGCTGATCGCGGAACAGGGATTCGGCGACGCGATACAGTTCGCGCGATACGCCCCGCTTTTGCAACGCCGCGGCGCAGACATCTCGATCCAGTGTCATCCCAAACTAACGGGTTTGTTAGAAACGCTGGACGGCGCGCCGAAAGTATTCGCGACCGGCGCGCCGCTGCCGCCCGTCGATGCCCACGCTCCGCTGATGAGCTTGCCGCACCTGCTCGGCACGACGCTCGAATCCGTACCTGCCGGGATCCCGTATCTGGACGTGGCCAGCGGTTCGGAACACCCGCCCGCCACCGGAGGACGGCGCCGTATCGGCTTGTGCTGGACCGGCAACCCGAACCACCCCGACAACCCGCACCGCAGCGTGCCGTTCGAAGCGTTCGCACCGTTTCTCGGCAACCAGGGTATCGACTGGCGCGGTTTGCAATTCGGACCCGCCGCCGAGGATGCGGCGGGACGCCTTGCGGACGACCCCGCCTGGACGGCCTGCCTGGATGGATTCGGCAACACCGCCGCCGCGCTGCAAAGCTGCGATCTGGTCATCACCATCGACACCTCGACCGCGCATCTGGCCGGCGCGCTGGGCCGCCCGGTCTGGCTGCTGCTGAAATACGCGCCCGATTGGCGCTGGATGATTGGCCGCGACGACAGCCCGTGGTATCCGACGGTGCGCCTGTTCCGGCAGACGGCGCCGGGCGACTGGAATGACGTCTTGACGCGTCTCGAAGCCGCTCTCAAGACCTGGATGGAATGTTGATGTTACGACGCCTGTACGACTGGACCATGGGGCTCGCGGCGCATCGCCACGCAACCGTCTGGCTTGCCGCGATCGCCTTCCTGGAAAGCTCCGTCTTCCCGATCCCGCCGGACATCCTGATCATCCCGATGGTCCTCGCCGCGCCAAGCCGTGCCTGGCGCATCGTCGCCATCGCGACCGCCGCTTCCGTACTGGGCGGGCTGGCCGGATACGCGATCGGCATATTCCTGTTCGAGACGATCGGCCGCGCCATTCTCGATTTCTACGGCTATTTCGACAAATTCGCGCGCTTCCAGGACTGGTATAAGGAATGGGGCGGCTGGATCGTCTTCGCCGGCGGCTTCAGCCCGATCCCCTACAAGGTCATCACCATCGCCAGCGGTACGGTACAACTCGATTTCTGGACCTTCACCATCGTATCGATCATCAGCCGCGGCGCCCGGTTCCTGATCGTCGCGGCGCTGTTGTGGCGGTTCGGCGCGCCGATCCGCGCCTTCATCGAGCGCTGGCTCGGCCCGCTGACGTTGTTGTTCGTGGTCTTTTTGGTGGCGGGGTTCGTCGTGATTAAGTACGTCGTATAGACGATGGTCGACCGACCCTATGCCATACCGCTGGGTTTGCTGTTCATGTGCGCCGCCATTCTCGGCGGAGCCTATGCTTTTCAATACCTTGGCGGGCTGCAGCCCTGCACCCTGTGCCTCTATCAGCGCTGGCCCTGGTGGATCGCCGGCGGCCTGGCGTTGCTCGCCTTGCTGTCGATCCGCGAGCGCGGCATGTCGCGCGCCCTCGCCGCTTTAGGCGCACTCGCGATCCTCGTCGGCGCAGGGATCGCCGTATACCATGTCGGGATCGAGCAGCATTGGTGGACCGGACCGACCGCATGCAGCGGTATCGCCGACGCGCCGCAGACCCTGGAAGCGTTGCGCGCGCAGATATTCGCTGCACCGGTCGAGCGCTGCGACGACGTTCCCTGGTCCCTGTTCGGCATCTCGATGGCGGGGTACAATGTATTGATTTCGCTGGCCACGGGCCTCGCGGCCCTCGCCTTACTGCAACGGAATGCACGATGAGCGCACCGAAACCGACCGGCCCCGCCTACCTTCCGGGCGATCCCAATCCCGCGGAGCGGCTCGCCCGCATCGTGCGGGTCGACCAGGCCGGTGAGTTCGGCGCGGTGCGCATCTATGCCGGACAGCGGGCCGTGCTTCGGCATGGTCCCGAAGCGGAAGTCGTGCGCGAAATGGCCGACCAGGAACAACGGCACCTCGAGACTTTCGACCGGCTGATCGCCGAACGGCGCGTTCGGCCGACGGCGCTCAACCCGCTTTGGCGAATCGCTGGCTACGCGTTGGGTGCGACGACGGCGCTGATCGGGCCGAAGGCGGCGATGGCCTGCACGGTGGCCGTCGAAGACGTCATCGACGCGCACTATGCCGGCCAGCTGGACGCGCTGGGCGACGACGAACCGGCGCTGCGCCAAACGATCGCCGAGTTCCGCGACGACGAACTGGAACACCGCGACACCGGGCTGAAACATGGCGCCGAGGACGCGCCGGCTTATCCTGCACTGTCGGCGGCGATCAAAACGGGCTCGCGCGTCGCCATCTGGCTGTCTGAAAGAATTTAATCGCTAAATCGGATCAGGTTTAGTCGAACCCATTATATGGGTTCGGATAAGACTGTGAATCCGCTCTATTTCAATATTATGGTGCAGATTCACGCGGTTGTTGGATCGCCAAAAGCGATTCCAACTAACCCCGATCTGCTCTAGCGGCACCGGCACGAGTTGGAACCGTTTCGTCGGAAAATTAATTCGGATCCA
>JAKZTB010000398.1:0-17582 GCA_047517345.1 Alphaproteobacteria bacterium | reverse complement strand
GTGTTCATGAGCATCTCCTCGGAGAAACTCCGAAAAGTGCTCCATCCAATTCAAATCGACACCATGCATTTTCGCTTCAAACCCCGCAGAAATCCTGGCTCTCAAAGCCAGCACCGCTCAGTTAACCGGACAGCAGTGGCGATGGCTCAAATCACCTGATTGAACAGCTCCGCCTCGCCGCGCGACAGGCGTTCGAGGTTTTCGATCAGGTAGTCGACCACATTTTCTTCGTATTTGCGGGTCTCGCCGCCGGTGTGCGGGGTCAGCACGACGTTCTCGAAAGACCATAGCGGCGAGTCTTCCGCCAGCGGTTCCTCCACCGTGACGTCGATACCCGCGCCGGCGATCGCCTTGTTCTGCATCGCGTCGATCAGCGCCGCCTGGTCGACGCAGCCGCCGCGCGCCACGTTGATCAGGTAGGACGAAGGTTTCATCGCTTCGAAAGCCGCGCCGTCGATGACGTTGCGGGTTTCCTCCGTCAGCGGGCAAGTCAGCACGGCGACGTCGGCGCGCGGCAGCAGTTCCGGCAGCGCCAAAGACGGGTGCAGTTCGTCTACATGATCGACCTGCGCTGACGTATCGCGCTTCAAACCGATCACCGTCATATCGAACGCCTTGGCAAGTCTCGCCAGCCGCCCGCCGATCTTGCCGAGGCCGAAGATCAGCATCGTCTTGCCGGGCAACTCGTCCTCGCGTTGATCCAGGTCCGAAATCATGCCGCGCCAATGCGGTTTGTGTTGGTTGTCCCTTCCGGTGTGGATTTTCCGCGTCAACGCCAGCAGCAGGGCCATCGCGTGGTCGCTGACGGCGTTGACGTTGCAGCCGCTGGCGTTGGCAAGGCGCACGCCCTTGGCGCAGATTGCGTCGACGTCGAAGGCGTCGTAGCCCGCGCCGCAGACCTGGATCAGCTTTAGCTTGCCGGCGTGCGGCAGCAGCGCATTGTCCCAGTAGCCGGATAGGACGAGCACATCCCCGTCGCCGATCCGGTCGCGCAAATCCTCGCGCGTCCAGGTCTGGAAATGGGCGATCCCGGTCTCGCGCCGCGCGAAGGCGGCGGCCAGCTGGTAGGCGGGATGGGCGAAATGGACGGTGATTTCTTTCAAATTCATGGAATGCTCTCGGTTGGGTTTCGTGCGTGGTGCAAGAGCACTAACCGACCCTCGATATCGGATCAACGTTGAATCGATTCGATCGTTTGCCCGCTATGCCCGGATGAGTGTTTTCCTATGCCGCCGGTTCGCGAACCCGCGCGCGGGCGGCGCGGTGCGCGTCGCTGGCGTCGCGGTCGATGCGGCCGTTTTGGTCCACCACACAGCCGTAATCGTCCCGTGCGCCGGTCGTCGTGACGTAGCCCTCGTCGAGGTCGCGCTGGACCTCGTCGTAGCTTCGTGTCCACGGGTCGCCGAAGCCGGAGCCGCCCGCAAGCACGAGGTCGCCGCGTTGGTCGGTCCGGGTGAAGCGCGCCAATGCGCCGACCCCCAGGTCCGTTTTCGTGCCGTCGCCGTCGGTGATCCAAGCCGCGCCCGGCCGGCCCGGTTTGCCGCCGAACAGGCCGTCCATCGACGCCATCACGGCATTGGGGTAGAGGCCGACATGACAGGCCTCGGAATCGTCGGACAGTTTTCGAGTCGCGACGATCTGCGCCAGCCCGCCGCGTTTTCGTCCGGGCCCGCCGCTGTCGGGCAGAAACGCCTTTTCGATCACCAGCACGGGCACGCGCGTTTCGAACAGTTCCACCGAGGTATTGGCCGCGCTGGTCGGGTATAGCAGCGCCGACTTGCCGTCGCCATGGTCCGAGGCGCCTTGACCGCCGCCTTGAAACAAGTGGTCGTTGTAATACCGGCCGTCGGTCCCGATGCCGTGGAACAGGCCGCTGGACGGGATGCCGGTAAAGGATTGAACGTTGTGCGGCGCGGCTTCCGACAGCGCGCCGAAAACGTTCGGCGCCACGTACCAGCCGGTCCGCACGCGCGTATCGACGGCCATCGGTTTGTCGCAATTGAAGATGCTGGATCGCGGCGCCGTCACCGACATCGGCCGGTAGCAGCCCGCATTGCCGGGCACCTCCGGCGTGAGGATGCATTTCAGCGGATAGGTCGCGTGCGCCATGGTGTAGCTCAAGGTGCAGTTGCTGCCGCCCCGTTCGGTCTGCGGCGGCGCGCCGGCGAAATCCACCGTGATCTCGTCGCCTTGAACCGAGATTTTGATCGGATAAGTCAGGACATCGTCGATGCCGTCGCCCTGCACGACATGCTCGTAGACGCCGTCCGGCAGGTCGGAAATGGCCTTGCGCATCGCGGTCTCGGCGCGGGTCTGTACGACGCTGGCCAATGCTTCCAGATCGTGCATCCCGTATTCTTCCATGAACTCCCCGATGCGCAGGGCGCCGGTCACGCCGGCGGCGACCAGGGCATGGATGTCGCCCAGAACCTGATCCGGCCGCCGGATATTTTCCCCCAGCAATTGGAACAAATCCTCGTTCGGTTCGCCGGCCTTGAACAGCTTCATCGGCGGGATCTGGATGCCCTCGTCGTAAATCTCCCGCGCATTCAGCTTATCGGTCGTGCCGCCGACATCGCCGACATGGCCGACGATGCCGACAAAGGCGACGATGCGCCGTTCGCGAAAGACCGGTACGGCGATCGCGATGTCATAGAGATGCCCCGCGCAAAGCCAGGGGTCGTTGGTTATCAGGACGTCTCCCTCCATCAGTGTCTGCGGCGGGTGACGTTCGATCATGGCGTTGACCGCGATCGGCAAGGTGAGATTGAACACCGGCATGGCGCGGGGCGAGTGGGCGATCTGCTTGCCCTTGGCGTCCAAAATCTCACAGGCGAAGTCCTGCGCCTCGCCGATGATCAGGGAGAAAGCCGTCCGGATGACGGTATGCCAGCATTCCTCGGTAATATTGATGAGCCGGCTCCACATGATCTCGAGGCCGATCGGGTCGGATTCGATGCGGGCGACCGCTTCGCCAAGGGCGGTGTCCGATGCGACCACGGTTTCGGCTGCGGGGACGGGGTCGAGCTGCATGTGTAGATTGCCCGCTTGATCGACCGTGGCCTCGCCGCCAGTGGGCAGGATGGTCGTCGCTTCCCGCTCCTCGATCACCGCCGGGCCCTTGATCGTGTCGCCCGGCTTCAGCGCATAGCGGTCGTAGACCGTTGCCTCGATCAGCCCGCCCGTTTCCGGGGCATAGATGGACCGGGTGCCTTTTACCGCGCCGTCGTGGCGTTGCCCGTCCAATCGGGTCGACAATGCCGGCGCCGGCCCGGTGCAACGGATCCGCCAATTGACGATCTCGATCCGTGCGCCGTCGTAAAGGTGGGTGAAGAGTCTCGTATATTCGCGCTCGAACGCCGCCGCCAGCACATCGATTTCACCGGCGTCCAGGATTGTATCCGGCAGGGGCACCGCGATTTCATGCATCTGTCCTTGCAGCCGCATATCGGCGAAACGTTCGACGGCGATTTCCGTTTCGAACCCGCCGGCGTCGCGCAGCCGGGCGCGGCTTTCGGCTTCCATTTCCGCCAGGATCACGTTGGCGGCGTCGAAATCGGCAGTGTCCAGCGGCATGGGCAGGGAGCGGGAGATTTCGTAGCCGACCGGCGCGGTGAGGAAGCCGAGCGCCGACGCGGCACCGGACGCCGGTGGTACGATGACCTCTGTGATGCCCAGTTTGCGGGCGACACGCGCGGCGTGCAGCGGTCCGGCGCCGCCCATCGCGACCATCGCGAACCGGCGCGGATCGGCGCCTTTCTCGACGATGTGGACCCGTGCCGCTCCCGCCATGTTCTCCGCGACCAGGTCGAATATGCCCCACGCCGCCTGCAGGCTTGTCAGCCCGAGCGGCTTCGCGATCTCTTCCATGGTCCGCCGGCTTGCGGAGGGGTCGAGCGTCATTCTGCCGCCGAGGAAATAATTGGGGTCCAGGTAACCCAGCAGCAGGTTGGCGTCGGTGACCGTCGGCGCTGTGCCGCCCTGGCCGTAGCAGGCGGGTCCCGGATCGGCCCCGGCGCTATCCGGTCCGATCTTCAGGAGGCCCAGGGAATCGACCCGGGCGATCGATCCGCCACCGGCGCCGATCTCGATCATGTCGATGACGGGCGCGCGGATCGGTATGCCGCTGCCGCGTTTGAATCGGTGCACGCGACCGGCTTCCAGCATCGCCGCGATGTCCGGTTTTCCGTCTTGGATAAGGCAGGCCTTCGCCGTCGTACCGCCCATGTCGAACGACAGGATGTCCTTGCGGCCAATCGCCTCGCCGATGAAGGCGGTCGCCTGCGCACCGCCGGCAGGGCCGGATTCAAGAAACCGGACCGGATAGGCGTTGGCGGTTTCCGGTGCGGTCAACCCGCCCGAAGACTGCATGAGGTGAAAACGTCCCTCGAAGCCGCTCGACAGGAGCGCTGCGTTCAGCTTGTCGACATACTGTCCCATCAAGGGCTGGACATAGGCGTTGGCGGTGGTTGTCGACGCGCGCTCGTATTCCTTCAGCGCTGGGTCGACCTCGCACGAGATCGACACCGCGATACCGGGAAATTCGGCCTTGACCAGATCCTTGACCCGACGTTCATGCGCCGGGTTCTGGTAGGCGTGCAGAAAGCAGACGGCAATTGCCGCGGCGCCGTTCTCGACCGAATCGCGGACCGCGCCGCGCACCTGATCCTCGTCGAGGGCGGTCAGCACCGTACCGTCGAAGGCGATCCGCTCGTCGATCTCCCGGATATGCCGGCGCGCGACCAGGGGTTCCGGGAACTGGAGGAACAGATCGTGGATGTCGTAGCGCTGCTCGGTCCCCATCTCCAGCACGTCGCGAAAGCCCTTGGTCGTCAGAAACCCGATCTGGCAACCGCGTCGCTCGATTATCGCGTTCGTGACCAGCGTCGTCCCGTGAACGATGTGGCCGATCGCCGAAAGGGGAACGGAAACATTCGCCAGTAATTCGGACATACCTTCCAATGCCCCGACCGATGGGTCGTTCGGCGTCGTCAGGCATTTGTGCAGGTGAAGCCGGCTTTCCACCGTGTC
This sequence comes from Alphaproteobacteria bacterium, assembly GCA_047517345.1. GTDB lineage: Bacteria > Pseudomonadota > Alphaproteobacteria > UBA8366. The sequence goes on along the minus strand of JAKZTB010000398.1, from coordinate 12,551 downwards.
CACCAGAACGAAATCGGTGAACGTGCCGCCGATGTCGAAGCCCAATCGGTAACGTTCCGTCGTCATGCTTTTCCCGTTGCCCGAAGCCGCTAAACAACCGGCGCCAGCATGACATAAGGCGCTGCGTGCGAGAAGACGCTGCCGCGCTATGGTGACAGATCGAAATTCTTGCCCGGGAAATATTTCGCCAGGCGTACGTCGCCGGTACGGGCGTGGCCTTCCATGCCTTCCAGGCGCGATATCCGGGAGGTGACCGCGGCGACCCGCTCGTTGGCTTCCCGGGTCATGCGCTGCGTCGTGACGACCTTGACGAACTTGTGCACCGACAGGCCGCCCGTGTAATGGCTGGCGCCCTTGGTCGGCAGGATGTGGTTGGTGCCGGAGCATTTGTCGCCGAACGCCACCGTGGTCTCCTCGCCGACGAACAGGGAGCCGTAATTGGTCAGCCTGTCGGCAAACCAAGCGTCGTTGGCGGTCTGCACTTGCAGGTGTTCCGGCGCGTAGCTGTCGCTCGCGCTGGCGGCTTCTTCGTCTGAATTGCACAGCACCACTTCGCCGTAATCGCGCCAGGCGGCCTCGGCGGCGGTGCGCTGCAACTCCGGCAGGGCAGCGATCAGACCCGGCATCAGCGCCATGACCTTGGCCGCCAGATCGCGGTTCGTGGTGACCAGCCAGGCCGGCGAATCCGGTCCATGCTCGGCTTGGCCGACAAGATCGTTGGCGACGATGTCCGGGTCGGCGGTTTCGTCGGCGATGATCAGGATCTCGGTCGGGCCGGCGAACAGGTCGATGCCGACACGCCCGAACAACAGCCGCTTGGCTTCCGCGACGAAGCGGTTGCCGGGGCCGACCAGAATATCGGCCTTGTTGCCGGTGAACAGGCCGTACGCCATGGCCGCGATACCCTGCACGCCGCCGAGCGCGAGGATGTGGTCGGCGCCGCACAAATCCATCGTATAGAGGATTGCGGGATGGATGCCGCCACGCGCCGGGCTCGGCGCCGAACAGGCGATGACATTTTCGACGCCGGCGACCTTGGCCGTGGTGATGCTCATGATTGCGGAGGCGACATGGGCGTAGCGCCCGCCGGGAACGTAGCAGCCGGCGGTCCTGACCGGGATCAGGCGCTGTCCGGCCCACAGGCCCGGCGACAGTTCGGTTTCGAAGGCCTGCATGCTGTCCTTCTGCTTCTCGGCGAACAGCCGCACCCGGTCGTAGGCGAACTTCAGATCGTCTTTGAGCTGCTCCGGGACCTGTCGTGCGGCGGCTTCGACTTCGTCGGAACCGACCTCGATATCGCCATCCCAACCATCCAGCCTTTCGCCGTAGGCGCGTGCCGCCGCCTCGCCGTCACGCTCGATTTCGGCCAGCATGCCGGCAACGATATTCCGGGTTTCTTCTTCACCCGTGGCGGGCGTTTTCGTCGCCCGCTTCAAATATTCGATCGTCATGGCAATCCGTTTCCCGCTGGAATGGGTTACGCGTCGGCGGCGGCGCGGGCTTCGGGCCAGAAGGGGCCCATGATCGTCGTGTCGCCCGCGACCGTGGTGCGCCGAAGAATGCGGCGGTAGCGGGCGTAGTCGTATTCGATCGCCCTGTGCAGCAGCACCCGGTTGTCCCACATGACGAGATCGTTTGTCCGCCAGCGGTGGAAGTAGCAGAACTCGGGTTGGCTGACATAGTCGACCAGCCAGCCGTGCAGTGCCTTGCCCTCCTCCAACGTCATGCCGCCGATTTCAAGGCTGGTGTTCGACGTGAAGTAGAGCGAGCGCTGGTAGCCGCGGTCCGGGTGCACGCGGAGGACCGGATGGGTGACCGGCGGAAAAGCGTTCCGTTCTTCCACCGACATCGGCGGGATGCTGGGTTCGAGCCGCCGGATATCGGCGTAGGAGTGCACCTGGTGCAGGGGTTCCAATTTGGCCTTCATGTCGTCGGGCAGTGCGGCATAGGCCGCCAGCATGTTCGAAAATCCGGTCTCGCCGCCTTTCGCCTCGTCCGGCAGAACCTCGATGCCATACATGATCGAGGCGAATGAGGGTGTGTAGCGGTAGGAACTGTCGGTGTGCCAGCGTCCGTTGTTGCGCTGAAAGACGACCGCCGGGTCTTCTTGCGGCAGATGTTCGCCGCCCAGGGAGACATTGGCGACGTGGTACACCTCGATCTTGCCCTTCGTGTGATCCTTCTCCGGAAAAACCTCGAGCGGCCCGAATTGCGTCGAGAAGGCGACCAGCTGTTCGTCGGTCAGCGATTGATCGCGGAAACACAGCATATGGTGTTCTTGGAACGCCTTTCGGACGACCGCCTGCGTTTCCAGTTTCATCGGCTGTGCAAGGTCGAGCCCGATGACCTCCGCCCCGAGCGCATCCGAAACGGGAGCGATCGTGAATGCGTGGTCTTGTTCGGCTAAGGGCATGGCGTCAGGCCTCATGGTCTCCAGGTCAATTCGGGTAAACGATCGTTCGTATTAAAACCCGCCGCTCGCCGTCCGGGGCGTTGCCGGCGCCGCGGTGCAGGGTCGCATATTCGTCCCATATCAATACGTCGCCGACCCGCCATTCATGATGATAGACGAAGCGGTCCTGTACCGAATGTGCCGCCATTTCCTCGACCAGTTCAAGGGCTTCCGTCTGTTCCAGCCCCTCGAAGCCATGCACGTGCATCGGATTGACATACAGGATCGGCCGCCCTGTCCGCGGATGGGGCATCACGCCGGGCCGCCGCTGTTCGGGGAAATCTTGAGAGTGGTCGAGCTTGCCCTTGTAATAGCCGCCCGCCGGCCCCGTCGCATAGCCGTGCAGCGCTACCAGCGACGCAAGACGCTGCTGTTTCGCCGTCGGCAGCGCGTCGTACGCGGCGCACATGTTGGCGAAATAGGTGCCGCCGCCCGAGGAGGGTATCTCCAGCGCATGCAGTATCGCGAGGCGCGGCAACTCCGCTTCGTAGGTGGCGTCGGCATGCCAGGTCGTCGCTCGAATTTTTCCGAACGGATCGAAATTGCCGTCGTCGTCGACATTGCGGATATAGGAAATGTCGTCGTGGTCCGGATGACGGTAGGCTTGGAGCGCATGCGGCCGCGGCGTGCCGAAGCGGCGGCCGAACGCGGCGAGGGCCGGCGCGTCGAGCTGCTGGTCGCGGAACACGAGCACAAGATGCCGGTCCAACGCGTCTTCGATCCGCGCGAACGTCGCGTCGTCGAGCGGTCGGGAGAGATCAATATACGATATTTCGCCGCCCAACGCATCGGCCAGTGGACGGATAGTCGGGTGGACCGCCACGCGCCTGCTCCTCTGCATCCAATTCGCGTCATAGGCAAATTGCCAGCTATGGAACAAATATTAGACCATGGCAGCGACCGGGATACAGTCTCTAGTGTCCTGATCGTGAAATTCAAATGATTGAATTTCTCGTGAATCAGCACACTACTATCTGAATCACACTAGGTTATTCCGATGAGATTTTCGATCGGTTCTTATGAAGCGTCATATTGAAGGCATTACCCTGTAGCCGAATTCTCTCGCCGCGTCGGTCGTCCATTCCCAGAACGAAACCGCGAAGCTTCTCATGACGAAGAGATCGAAGTTCGGCGCATCGTCAACGCAATTGATCAGCGCGTTGATATGGCCAAGGTTGGTTTGGGCGCAGTGGCCGGCGGAAAAGCGGCCGTGATGGAAGTCCAGCGTGCATCCCTTGGGCAAAAGATCCCGGGCGTTGGGACCCGATAGCCGAATGCAGGTCCGGCCGTGACCTTGGGTGGTTACCGCCGCATCGTTTCCCAGTTGATTCGCGATCGATTCCGCACTGATCCCTGCATCGCTTTCGATGATCCACCATCGGTGCGGACCGATCCAACAGACTTGGGCAGAACCAACCGTGACGGAACGATTGGGCTGCTTCGGCGGCAAGGCGCCTACGAGGCTTTCAATGACTGTCCCGGTTTGTTCGGCCGTGTCGGCGTAGGCCGCAACCTGAACGATCGAGAGATTAGGGCGTTCGCACAGCGTAATGCCCGGTCCGCCCGTAAACTCGCGGCCAAAGGTTCCCGGTTCGACGACGCCCTTCAGCGCCGATTGCCTCTCAGGTTTATCAGACACGCATGCGCTCCCCATCCGGGTCGAAGAAGTGCGGAGAAACAACGCGCACCTTTACCGACTCGTCTCTAAGTGGAAAAGCAGCATAGAGTTCATCGCCCTCCCTTTCCTTACCGCCGCTCAAGAGGGCCAGGGCGATGGGATGATCGAACTCGCCGGAATAGGCAATCGACGTGACATGGCCGAGCATGGCAACCGGCGGTGTCGCGTTTGGATTCTCGACCAATTGAGCGCCGGCCTTGATCCAGGTTTTGCCGTCCACCGGCACCAGACCCACAACCGCGGGACGTGAGGGGTCGAGCAGGCCCTCTCGGGTCGCCGAACCCTTGCCGATATTGTGCTTGATCTTGCTCTGCAAACCGCCAAGGCCGAGGTCCTGTATCGTCGTCTGCCCGTTGATTTCCGGGCCCGCCACATGGCCTTTTTCGATCCGAAGCGTCCCCATCGCCTCGGTGCCGTAAACACCGATGCCATCCTGCCGCCCGGTTTCGAGAAGCGCATTCCACGCCGCTTGGCCGTAGTCGGCCGGCACATTGATTTCATAGGCCAGCTCGCCGGAAAAACTGATGCGGAACAATCGCGCGCCGGGAATGCCGGCGAATTGGCACGGCGCGGCCGCCATGAAAGGAAAGGCTTCGTGGGAGATGTCTATGTCGACCAGCCGTCGCATGACGTCGCGCGATTTCGGCCCGGCCACCGCGATGGCGGCGTATTGGTCGGTAACGCTGGTGACGTGAACTCGCAACTCCGGCCACACCGCCTGGAGGTAATATTCCAACATGGCCAGAACCGGTCCCGCGTTGGTCGTCGTCGTGGTCATAACGAAGTGATTTTCCGCCAACCGGGACGTGGTGCCGTCGTCATACGCCATGCCGTCCTCGCGCTGCATGACGCCATACCGGGCCTTGCCCACGGCGAGTTTCTTCCAGCCATTGGTGTATACCCGGTTGAGGAATTCCGCCGCGTCGGGTCCCTGGATATCGATCTTGCCAAGCGTGGTGACATCGACGATGCCAACGCCGGAGCGTACGGCGCGGCCTTCGCGGAGCGCCGCGGAGTCCACGTCTTCGCCGGGGCGGGGATAAAAATGCGGCCTGCGCCAAAGACCGGCGTCGATCCATTCGCAGCCATTGTCGCGATGCCAATCGTCCATGGGCGAGCGGCGCAGCGGTTGAAAATGATTGCCGATGGCGCGTCCGGCCATGACACCCATGCTAACGGCTGTGTAAGGCGGGCGGAATTTCGTCGTGCCCACCGCCGGGATATCCTGGCCTTTCAATTCCGCCATGATCGCCAAGCCGGTGACATTAGACGTCTTGCCCTGGTCGGTGCCCATGCCGAGGGTCGTGTAACGTTTTAGGTGCTCGACCGAAACATAACCTTCGCGATGGGCCAGGGCCACGTCCTCCGCGGTCACGTCATCCTGGAAATCGACGAATCGCTTGATATGCCGGCCCGGCGCGTTGGGCAGGGACAATGTGGGCTTGATGGCTTGCTCGGGAACGTCATCGCCGACCGCGGCATCCTCGAGGCAATCTCCCAGGGCGAACTGGCCGGCGGCGGACCCGACCGAAACGCAGTTCTGGCGCGCCGCGCCGGGCCGGAAACATCCCTTGTCCGCATCGTAGAGTATCTCGCCGCCCGATTGGCTGTGCAGATGCACCTGTGGCGCCCAGCCGCCGGACATGCACAAGAGATCGCAATCGAAGCGCCGATGGGCGCCGCCGGCGAGAGGCCCTGCCTGCACTTGGCGAACGCGGAAATATCCCTTGGTTCCAACGATGCCAAATCCCTGCAGGACAGGCACGCCGCGGTCGCGCACCTGATTGGCCAACTGGCTATCCACAGGATCACGGACATCCAGAACCGCTGCCACCTGCGCCCCGGCATCGAGCAAGTCGATCACCGTGCGATACGCGTTGTCGTTGTTGGTCTGAAGGATCGCCCGGCGCCCCGGCAGAACGCCAAACTCGTTGATGTAAGTCCTGACGGCGCCGGCCATCATGACGCCCGGCCGATCGTTGCCGGGGAAGGCGACGGGCTGTTCCACGGCGCCGGTGGCGAGCACAACGCGCTTGGCGCGAATGGTCCAGAGGCGTTGGCGGGGAAGGTCGGAATCGGGTATCGGAACATGGTCCTGCACCCGCTCGACGGCGGTGATCATGTTGTGGTCGTAATAGCCGAACGCGGAGGTGCGGGTGAGCACCCGGACATCCGCACCGGCGTCCAAGCGGGCAGCGGCCACGTCCACCCAATCCATCGCCGGCGCGCCATCGATGTTTCTCTTTTCCCGGCGCAGCCAACCGCCGAGGTGGGGCGCCTGCTCCAACAATATAACCCGATCACCGGTTTCCGCCGCGGCCGTCGCGGCGGCCAATCCGGCGGGACCACCGCCGACAACCAGCACGTCGCAGTGCGCGCTACGGCTTTCATAGCGGTCCGGGTCGGGCTCACGCGACGCGATGCCCATGCCGGCGGCTTTGCGGATGACATGCTCGTAGGTCATCCACAGATTGGCCGGCCACATAAAGGTCTTGTAATAGAACCCGGCGGGCAAAAACCGCGACAGCGCGGTGTTGATCTGGCTGACATCGAACCGCAGATTGGGCCAGCGGTTCTGGCTGGCGGCTTCCAGTCCATCGAACAGTTCGGTTGTGGTGGCCAAGCTGTTCGGTTCCAGGCGGTTGCCGGTGCGCAGTTCCACCAGGGCGTTGGGCTCTTCGACGCCGGCCGAGAAAATGCCCCGGGGCCGGTGGTATTTGAAACTTCTGCCTACCAGGCGCGCGCCGTTGGCCAGCAAGGCCGACGCCAGCGTGTCGCCGGGATGGCCAACCATGGTTTTCCCATCGAAGGTGAAGCGTAGTGTTCGCGATCGATCGATATGGCCGCCGTTCGTCAGACGCCAGGGCTGGTCGGTCATGAGTCCAAATCCCCATTTGCCGGGGCGGTCGCCAGGATGTCGTGGGTCGTGGTGTCGCGCCGTACCTTCAGCCACTGCCGGCAGCCGGAAAAATGATGCCAATATTCGTCATGAACGCCGCACGGATTATCCCGCATGTAGACGAATTCGTGCCATTCCTCCGCCGTCGCGGCGTCGGGATCCTTGGGATAAACCTTGGTGGCGTCGCCGCCGTGCGTGAACTCCACCATGTCGCGCTCGCCACACCAGGGGCACTTGATCAGCAGCATGGCGGAGTCCCTAGTGCAGCGCCGGATTGGCGCCGGCGCCTCTTTCGTCAATTAATTGGCCACGGGCAAAGCGATCCAGAGCGAAGGCTTCGTTCAAGGCATGCGGCGCGTCGTTGGCGATGGTGTGGGCATAGACCCACCCCGAACCGGGAGTCGCCTTGAAGCCGCCATAACACCAGCCGCCGTTGATATAGAGGCCCTCGATGGGAGTCTTGCCGATGATCGGGCTGCCATCCATCGACATGTCGACGATACCGCCCCAGCTGCGCAGCACCCGAACCCGGCTGAGGCACGGCATCATCGACACGCCGGCGCTGATGACATGTTCAAGCATGGGCAAATTGCCTCGTTGGGCATAGGAGTTGTAGCCGTCGATATCGCCGCCGAAGACCATGCCGCCCTTATCCGACTGACTGACATAGAAATGTCCGGCGCCAAACGTGACCACGGTATCCAGCAAGGGTTTCAGGGGTTCGGACACCATCGCCTGCAAGACATGGCTTTCGATGGGAAGCCTCAGGCCGGCTTTCCTGGCAAGCTCCCCCGTGTGTCCGGCTACCGCCATGCCGATTTTCGCGGCGCTGATATTTCCGCGCGTCGTTTCGACGCCGGTGACATGCCCTCTTTCGATGACGAAGCCGGTCACTTCGCAGTTCTGAATGATGTCGACGCCCCGTTGGTCCGCCGCGCGGGCATAACCCCAGGCCACCGCATCATGGCGCGCCGTGCCGCCGCGCGGCTGCAGCAATCCGCCGGCAATCGGAAATCGGGCGCGATCCGAATAATCCAGTTCCGGGATCATCTTGCGCACGTCGTCGCGGGTCAACAACTCGGCGTCTATGCCATTGAGGCGCATGGCGTTTCCGCGCCTGGCGAAGGTATCGGTCTGGGGTTTCGAATGGCACAGGTTCAACACGCCGCGCTGGGAAAACATAACGTTGAAATTGAGGTCCTGGCTCAGGCCTTCCCAGAGCTTCATGGAATGTTCGTACAGATGGGCATTGGGGCGGAGCATGTAATTGGAGCGTACGATCGTGGTGTTGCGCCCCGTGTTGCCGCCGCCGAGCCAGCCTTTCTCGAGAACCGCCACATTGTGGACGCCGTGCAACTTGGCCAGATAGTAAGCCGTCGCCAATCCGTGGCCGCCGCCGCCAATGATGATGACGTCATACGCCGCCTTGGGTTCCGGATCGCGCCACGCACGGTTCCACCCGGTGTGGCGGGTCAGTCCCTGCTTGATGAGGCTGAAGATGGAATAGCGGGTCGTGTCACGTGATGTCATTTGCAGGAATCGATGGCGGCGGTGTTGTCAGCCGACGGCATGACGGCTCGTTTTTTGCCCCACGGTGTTATCATCGGCTGGACCGGACAGGAGATCAAGCAGCGGATCGAGCGGTCCGTTATTCAGGTTTTCCACAGCGGCGACAATGGCGACGGCCCGGCGTTCGTTATACCGATTCGTGGCCAGGCTCAAGAATTTGGCGACCAGGTCGGCACGGCCAGTCGTCCCGCCCGGCTCGCCCCAGGGCAGGTCGGCCTGGGCTTCGAAGGTCCCCGATTGGGTGTCGACGATTACTCGGGCGGGCACCGTCTCCGGAAAATCGGCGGACAACGCCTCGTTGCAGGTGACCGTCACCTTTTTCGCGAAGGCCACCGCGGCCGGGTTGTGAAGATCGTCCGCCGCCATGGGCATCAGGGCCACGTCGCCCTTGGTCGCGGCAATGCCGAGGCAGTAGGGCACGCTGTATTGAGCGCTTTCCGCAGAGGGTGGGTCGGCCAGGTTGTCGAGGCTGGCCGCCTGAAGGAAGGTTTCGACGTGGACATTGTCGATTTGTTCCACCGTTACAGCATGTTTTGTCATTACCTGCAGCAGGGCTTCCACGGCGGCGTGAATCCAACGGCAGGCCGAGTAGCGCTTGAAATAAGTGTTTATGATCTGGAATCCACCGCCGAGGTCCGCCGTGGCGAGCCCCGGCTCGAACCGTTCGTCGATATCAAGGGCGTCACGGCAACCCGTAAATCCTTGCGCTGCCAGGTCGGCGGCGTTGAGGCCGGTGACCACCGACCAGGGGATCGATTCCTTGACGTTGGCGCCCATGTCCGAGCTCAAGGTCAGGTCGGCAATCCGCGGCCCATGGTAGGCGGTGATGGCGAGAGCGTGCGTGAGTTGTTCGGCGCTCAGGCCCCGGAGCCGGGCCGCCGCCGTCGCCGCGCCGAAGCCGCTCCAGTTGCCCGTGTGGTAGGCGGGCCGCCGTTCCGATGCGCCGATGCGCGTGCAGACCTCGTAGCCGGCGACGACGACAGCCAACAATTCGGGCCCGCTCGCGTTAGTTTCTTGCGCCACGGCCAGGGCCGACGGAATGACCGCCGCCCCCGGGTGGCCGAGCGGGCCGCGATGGCCGTCGTCCAGGTCGAGGATCGAGACCGCGGCGGAATTGATGAAGGCCGCCCCGGTCGGATGCAAACGGTCCGTACCGAACCAGATATCAGCGGGCCCGTCGCGATATTGCGCCGAAGCGACCGCCATGACACGGGCCGCTCCCTTGGTATCGCGGCCGGCCAGGGCGGAGCCGAGCGCATCGATGAGGCAGTCCTCGGTCTTGGCGATGACGGCGTCGGGCAGGTCGCCGGTGTCAACCTCGAGGGCCCATTCGGCCAGGGTCGCGGCGGTCCAGTTGGTCAACAGTCCGCGTCTCCGTCGAGCCGGGCGACGAACACCGAGCAGGCGGCATGGCGGACGACGCGGGCGGCTGTGGTTCCCAACAGATTTCGGTTCGCTATCGAGGATGACTCGCGCCAAATTGACGTGCTGGCCGGGCACGACTTCGGGAAGCCCTTGGCGAGCCGCAAGGCTGGCACACTGGAAATCGAGGATGGCTCCGACGCGGTCACTTTTGAGGCGCGCCTTCCCGACGAGCCGCCGTCCTGGGTGATCGACGCGGAGCGCGCCATCGCGGCCGGACTCATGACGGGCCTTAGTCCGGGCTTCACGGTGCCGCCCGCGTCGGCCGTGCCGGACGCCGAGCGGCTTGAAAATGAGTCGGGCAATCCGGGAGTCCAGATTCGCGTCATTCGCGAGGCGGTATTGCGCGAGTTTTCCGTCGTGACGGCGCCGGCCTATGCGGACGCGGCCGTTGATCTTCGCGCCGACAATCTGGCGTCGGGGCACAACCGGAGGCGGCGGATTTGGCTGTAACCATGACTTCGGCGGCGTTTGCCGAGGCGATTGGCACCGACTCGGATACGGCAACTCGTCTGTTGGCCGTCGCCACGGCGCTTGTTGTGCGGTACGCGCCGGACGCGCCCTACGCAATTAGCAACGAGGCGATGATTCGCACGGCTGGGTGGCTCGCCGAACAACCGGCCGCCGCGATCACGAGCGAAACCGAGGGCGACATCCGGACCAGCTACGCGCCGACGGCCATGAGCGCGCTTCGGCATTCCGGCGCGATGGCGTTGCTTTCACCGTGGAAGATTCGGCGGGCGGGCGCGATATGAGACGGCTTGCCTTGAGGCGATTCCCAAATGAAATCATTCGGAGACGGCAGGGGCCAGCCACCATGAATTTCTACGGCGAACGGGTGCCCGGCTCGATCACGGAAACCATTTTTCCGGCGCGGGTATTGCCGTTGTCCTTGGAAGATTCCGACTTTGTTGGCGGCGTGAGCTTGCTAGAGCGCCTAAAGGTGTTTGTGCCGCGCGGCATCGTACGCCTCCGGGGCGAAGGTGACGCGCTGGCGTGGGCTGGCGAAGTGTTGACTTGGAACGGCGCGCCGCTGCGTTGGGGTGGCGGCGACGGGACGTTGATTGGCGACGATTCGGTGCCGTTTCTCGCGGCTTTCGAGGATCGCGAGGCCGACGTGTTGGTGCACGCGGGGATCGAGTACACCGTCGAGGAGTCGCAAGACTGGCCGCGCTACACGCGCGCAATCGCGCTCCGGGAGACGTAGGCCATGCGCTGGCCGTGGCAAAGTCGTGAGCGCCGGGACTCTGGTGGCGACTTTTCCGACGCGGTGGTCCGGCTGTTGGAAGCGCAAGCGGCGGGCACGGCGGCGGATGTATCCAGCACGGCGGCCGTCGAGGCTGCCAGCGGTACGCTCTCACGGGCCTTTGCGAGCGCGGAGGTAGTTGGGCTGTCCTGGGTACAGGAAGCGGTAACACCGGGCGTCCTGGCGCAAATAGGCCGCGACCTAATCCGCAACGGCGACTCCATGCATGTGATTCGCATGGGTGCCGACGGGATGGTGAAGCTGATACCTGCATCATCGTGGCATTGGGAAGGGACGCACGACCCGGCGACCTGGACCGTGCGCGTGACCGCCTACGGGCCTAGCACTTCGACGACCTGGAATCTGTCGGCGGCGGGCGTGGTGTTCGTGCGTTGGGGCGGGACGCCAGGGCAGCCTTATGTCGGGACGGGGCCGCTTTCGTGGGCGCACACGACCGCCCGGCTGCAAAGCGAGGTGGAGCGGAGTCTTGCCGATGAAGTGGGCGGGCCGCTCGCCAAGCTCCTCGCCATCCCCAGCGACGGCGGTGACAACTCCTACTCCGACCCGCTCAAGATGCTGAAGGCCGACATCGCGGGGGCACGCGGCAAAGCCCTCCTCGTCGAGACTTCGGCGGCGGGCTGGGGCGAAGGCCGCACCGCCGCACCGCAACGGGACTGGCAAGCGGCAAGGCTAGGGCCGATGCCGCCCGAGTCGATGGCGACGATTCGCAAGGATGCTTTCGAGGCCGTCCTAGCCGCGTGCGGGATGCCACCGAGTCTGTTCACGGACGCGGACGGCACTTCGCAGCGCGAAGCCTTGCGGCGTTGGCACCTTGGGACCGTTCTACCGCTCGCGCGGCTGGTCGAGCACGAACTGACCTTGAAGCTCGAAACGCCGGTCGAATTGAAGTTCGACTCCTACGCTTTGGACATGGTGTCGCGTGCCACAGTGGTCGCGAAGCTGGCGCAAGCCGGCGTGCCTATGGCGACCGCACTAGACGCCGTGGGGATGGACGACGGTTAGGTCGAGCTGGTATCTAAAGGTCCGTCGCTGTCTATAGACGTCCGTGGGAAATGGCGCGGGCAAAAATCGACTACGCATATTAATATCGTTTATTAACAACAGAGTAACGTACATTCATCTAGGACAGCAGGTCTTCGACCTGCCGCAGCGACAGCGGGAACCGAACATACATCATCACAGCGAGCCGGATGATCTCGGGCGAACTGTTGAAATAGCGGAAGGGGTTTTGCATTCCTAAACGCTAAGGGACCTCGCCAAGTGG
>JAKZTB010000397.1:0-3581 GCA_047517345.1 Alphaproteobacteria bacterium | reverse complement strand
CCATAACGCCGTTATGAGGGCGTGACGCTATGCCGTATCGTGACCCCAACGCCGAGCGCATGGCGGCCCGTGAGCGGCAACGGCGCTACCGGGCGCGGCAACGGGCCGCGAAGTCCAAGGCGCCCGTCGTGGTGCTCCCTGGCCCGGCGCCGGCCGATCCGGTCGGGGCGCTTGCGCGATGGGCGAGGGAGACGCTGGTGGTTCCTCCCGGGCATCGGGCTGCGGGGCGACCGATGGTGATTCCCGATTTTGCTCAGGATTTTTTGCGGGCCGGATGGGATGCGCACGAATCGGCACTCTGCATCGCCCGAAAGAATTCCAAGAGCGCGGTCTGCGCGGTCCTGGCGCTTGGCCACCTGGTGGGGCCGCTGCGCACGCCGGGCTGGCGCGGTGCCGTCGCGTCAGTCAGCAAAGAAAAAGCGGCGGAATTGCGGGGCCAGGTGGCGGCGATTGCCGAGGCGAGCGGGCTTGATGTACGGGTCCGCCGCGCGCCGTATCCCGGCCGGATCGAGAGCGCGACCGGCTCGCTTGAAGTCCTGAGCGCGGATCGAACGGCCGGCCATGCATCCGGGTTCGACTTAGTGGTGTGCGACGAAACAGGATTACTACCTGAGCGTGCAAGAGAATTGCTGGCTGGTCTGCGATCAAGTGTCTCGGCGAAGGGCGGGCGGATCGTTCATATCAGCGTCCGGGGCGACTCGCCCCTGTTCGCCGAAATCCTCGACAACGACGCGACCGTGAAGCGCGTTTATGCGGCGCCGGAAGGCTGCGCAATCGACGATCAAGCTGGATGGCATGCGGCGAACCCCGGAATCGCCGCGGGGATTAAATCGCTGGCCTACATGGGCCAAGAGTGCAATCGCATCCGGGGGGCGCCGGCGGATGAGCCTTCATTCCGGGCCTGGGATCTAAATCAAAATCTCGATCCGAGCCGCGAAATGATTTGCAGCCCGGACGATCTGCGCAAATGCTTCGCGGACGATCCCCCGCCGCGCGAGGGCCGGTGCTTCCTGGGCTTCGACTTTGGGGAGGCCACCAGCTCGACGGCCGCTTGTGCGATATGGCCGTCGACGGGGCGCTTGGAGACGTGGCAGGCGTTCGGCGACGTGCCGCCGCTGATCGAGCGCCAGCGGCGCGACAGCGCGCCCTATGTGGCGATGGCGGCGCGGGGCGAATTGAAGCTCTACCCCGGCCGCATTGTGCCGCTGGCGGCGTTCCTCGCGGACCTGCAGAACGATCTAGCGGGATGCCGCGTGGCAAGCGGGGGTGCGGATAGCTTCAAGGATTCCGAAGTCAAAGATTTCCTCGACCGCGCGAGCGTGCGCTGGCCAATCGAATTCCGCCGCGTCGGCGCCGGCAAGGATGGCGGCGCCGACGTTCGCGCGTTTCAACGGCTGGTGCATCAGCGCAAGTTTGCGATGGCTGAGAACCTGAGCCTCGCGACAGCGATATCGAAGTCGACCCTGCGGCGGGACGGCAACGGAAATCCGGCGATCGACCGGGCGAACGCGCGGGGCCGAATCGACGTGCTGTCCGCCGCCGTGATCGCGGCGGGGCTGGCCGAGTCGGCCTTCGATCGGCCAGCCCGGCGCCGGCTCCGATATGCGCTCGCAGGGTGAGGCGGCAACGAAAGGAAACGTGATGGACGGAGAGTCAATCGTAGAAATCATCCGCCGCGCCTATGACTACCATATCGAACTTGCAGGTGAGAGTGACAGAGGCGCCGCCATTCTGGCGGCGGCGAGTTTTGAAGACTGGCTCAAGAGTTGTGTTATTGAATGTTTCGTTGAATTGGATAAAGACTTAAGGGATAATTTATTTGATAATGGGCCGCTCTCTACTTTCTCCGCCAAAATAAATTTGGCTTTCGCACTTGGGCTTTACAGTAAGAATGTCCTAAAGGATTTGCACACTGTAAAAACAATACGCAATGAGTTTGCACATTCCGCTGAACCGGTGAAATTCGACAATCAATCCATTTCTGATATGTGTCGGAACCTTGATACAGGAAACACTCTAGATTCTGACGATTCACGCGCCAGGTACTTGAAGTGTCTTCGCCGGGTGCAGGAGACCATTGTGAAGGATCTTTTCGACGGCAAACCGAATCGCCGCCGCAACGGAGAGGACAGCACCTGAGGGCGGACTGGCAACGCCTGCCGGCGCCGATGCCTTCCAAAGGCATTCAGTGCGCAAGCTCAGACCGTCGTGAGCCGCAACCACGCCCGCCTAGACCCGCGGCGCTGGGCTCGGGTGAAGCGTGCCGCCCATGAGCGCGACGGCTACCGATGCACCGTCTGCGGCCGTGCCGGGCGGCTGGAAGCGCACCATGAGCCACCCCTGCGGAACGATGCCGACCCTTACGACCTGGACGGCATCCGCACCTTGTGCCGGACATGTCACATTTCCCGACATCGCGAAGACGACGTGACGCCGGGGCGGCCGGCGTGGCTCGAATTCGTGGCGGACATTGCCGGCGAGTGACGATATTGCGCCGCGCCGCGTAATACCTAGTAATATCAAGGGCGTATCTGGTTTCTTCGTTGACTTCTCACACTCGACGCCCCCAACTGGACACGATTTGTTCCTCTAGGAGGTGACCCATGACCGCAGCGCAGAAACGACTTCGCGATCTCCGCGAACGCCAGTCGAAGCAACGCGGCCGGATGGCCGAGCTGTCTCTCGTGGACGAGCTGTCAACCGAACTGCGTGCCGAGCTGGACGGAATCGAGCGCGCGACGCCCGATCTGGAGAGGCAGTTGCGCGCCGCGACCGTCGCGCTTGAGGATGAGGAACGCAAGGCGCAGACCACGGAAACCGATTCGCCGGACGCCGAGATGCGCGAGCGGATCGAGCTTCGCGGCAAGGCGAGCCTGACCACGTATTTTCTCAACGCGGCACGCGGCCGGATGGCCGATGGTGCCGAGGCCGAACTGCAAGCGGCGTCTGGTGTCAGCGGCCACGGAATTCCGCTCGAACTGTGGGACGTGGCTCAACCGGAACGGCGCAGCGCGGAAGGCGAGCGCGAGACCCGTGCGATCACGCCGTCGCCCAGCACGGTTGGCGTCAATCTCGATGTGATCCGTCCGGCTGTGTTTGCCAACAGCATCGCGCCGCGCCTGGGAATCGAAATGCCGCGTGTGATGAGCGGCACCTATGCCAGCGCCACGATCACGACTTCGCAGTCTGCAACCGCTCTCGACAAGAGCGCGGCGGCCGTCGGCACCGCCGGAGCGCTGACTGTCACGACCGCGACCCCGAAGCGCGTATCGGCGCGACTTGAGCTGACCTTGGAAGATGTCGCCGTCGTGGGGCAAGCCAACTTCGAGTCGATCCTCCGCGAAAACCTCTCGCTGGCGTTGTCAGATCAACTTGACGACCAGGTAATCAACGGCAACGGGGCCGCGCCGAATCTGGCCGGTATCTTTCAGGCGCTTACGGACCCGACTGCGGCGCCGACTGCGATCGCCGACTTCGACGCTTTTGTCGCGGCCTTCGCGGGCGGCGCTGACGGACTTTGGGCGAACACCGTCAAAGAAGTCGCAATCGTCGGTGGCGTTGAAACCTACCGCTTGAGCGCC
>JAKZTB010000396.1:0-4457 GCA_047517345.1 Alphaproteobacteria bacterium | reverse complement strand
TCAGAAAGGCCGCCGCCCGCACCGTCGATGACCTCTGGGCTGCCATCGCCGAGATCATCGAGCTATTCACACCAACCGAATGCGCAAACTTCTTCGTCAACTCAGGATATGACCCAGAATGATCGGAAAATGCTCTAGTTGCCACGACACACTCAACGACCTGTCGTTTCGCTCCCAGGCCGACATAGTGCGCCGCCAGGGCCTCGGTTTGGCGCGGGCCCAGTCCGAGCCGCCCGGCGGTGACATTCGCGGCCGTCTCGAAGTATGGGCCGTGGGTCGAGGTCAGCGAGCGCTGGTATAGGGGCCGAGCCCGAGCCCGCATTGGTGCTTCCTCACCCGTACCGGCTTTGCTAGCATTCGTGGATGTCTCGGGACATCTGGGGAAAATCGATTGAGTGACGCTGCCGGAACACCTGATCACCCGAACTCCGACCAGCCGACGGACGGCGTCGGCGCCAACGCGGCCTATCGCGCGATCTCCGTGACGCCCGCCAGCCCGCATGTCGGGGCGGAAATCGGCAATATCGATCTGACGCGCCCGCTGTCCGATCCGGAGCTTGCTGAATTGCGCCGCGCGTTCACCGAACATCTCGTGCTGTTCTTCCGCGACCAGAAAATCAGCTTCGAGGACCATGCCCGGCTCGCCGAATATTTCGGCGCCATCGGCTCGCATGTCGGCCAGAAGACCAACAGCCAGGTCTCCGATGATCCCCGGGTGAGAAAGTTTCATTTCGACGAGACCTCGCCGGCGGTGTCGGGAAATATCTGGCACACCGACCAGTCCTGCGCGCCGGTGCCGCCGCTCGCCAGCATCCTGTACAATCACACGCTGCCGCCCAACGGCGGCGGCGATACGCTGTTTGCCAGCATGTACGCCGCCTACGACGCGCTGTCCGAACCCATGAAGCGCTACCTCGAGGGCCTCACCGCCCTGCATGACGGCGTGCCCGCGTTCGGCGCGGGAACGCCGAACGCGGTGCATCCGGTGATCGTCCGCCACCCGGAAAGCGGCCGCAAGCTGATCTACGTAAACAGCGCCTTCACGATGCGGATCAACGAGGTTGCCAAACTCGAAAGCGATGGCATCCTGCGGTTCCTGTTCGACCATTGCGCTCGCCCGGAACAAACGTTCCGGTTCCGCTGGCGGCCGCATTCGATCGCGTTCTGGGACAACCGCTGCGCCCAGCATTACGCCATTTCCGACTACCTGCCCGCCGTTCGCTCGGGCTTTCGCGTCCAGATCGAGGGCACGGTGGCGCCGGTCGCGGGCTGACCGGGCATCAACACATGCTTGAGCACGGACATGGCTGAACACTAGGCTGGGGCGTGGCGCCCGGCCGCCTAAAGCCGCAAATCACCGAAGAAGGATGAAATCATGGGCCTGTACGGAATTGGTCAGTCGGTGAGGCGCGAGGAAGACCCGCGGCTGTTGATGGGCCGGGGTCGCTATGCCGATGACGTGAGCCCGGCCGGACAAGTCCACGGCGTGGTGCTGCGCTCGGCCGTCGCCCACGCGGTTATCCGTTCGATCGACGCCGACGCCGCGCGCGCGGCGCCCGGCGTGCTGGCTGTCCTCACCAGCGTGGAGCTCGAGGCGCGCGGGCTCGGCGCCCAGCAACCCGCCGTCCCGCGCAAGAAGAGCGACGCCTCGCCCGCCCATGTCACGCCACAGCCGCTGCTCGCCGGTGACCGCGTTCGCTTCGTCGGCCAGCCGGTCGCCTTCGTCGTCGCCGGCACGCTGGCCGGGGCGAAGGACGCCGCCGAGCTGATCGCGATCGATTACGACCCGCTGCCCGCCGTGGTCAGCGTCGACCAGGCCACCGCGGACGCCGCGCAACCGGTGTGGGACGACAACCCGGGCAACGAAGTCTTCTTCCACCAGGTCGGCGACGCGGCGGCCACCGAGGCGGCTTTCGCCAAGGCCGATCACGTCGTCACGCACCGCATCGTCATCAACCGCGTCACCGCCAACTCGATGGAGCCGCGCGGCTGCGTCGCCGAGTACGACGCGATCGACGACCAGTACACCATCCGCTGCACCATCCAGTCGGCGCACGGCACGTGCGCGATTCTGGCCGGCGCCTATTTCCAGAAGCCGCAGAACCGCTTCCGGGTGATTTGCGACAATATGGGCGGCGGCTTCGGCATGAAGGGCGGTTGCTATCCGGAATATGCGCTGTCGCTCTGGGCGTCCGAGGTCACCGGCCGGCCGGTCAAATGGATCGCCGAGCGCAGCGAGGGGATTCTCAGCGACGAGCAGGCGCGCGACAGCGTGATCGAAGCCGAGCTTGCCCTCGACCGGCAGGGCAATTTCCTCGGGCTCCGCTCGCTCGCGAAGACCGCCATGGGCGCCTACAACACGTCGGACCGCAATGTGATGCCGACGCTGGTGGCGCTCAGCTGCCTGGTCAACACGTACAAGACGCCGGCGTTCCATGCTCGCGTCATGGGCATCTTCACCAACACCATGACCATCGCATTCTACCGCGGCGGCGGGCGGCCCGAGCCGCTCTACATCATCGAGCGGCTGGTCGACAAGGCGGCGCGCCAGCTCGGCATCGATCCGTTCGAGCTGCGCCGGCGCAATTCCATACCGTCATCGGACATGCCCTACAGCACGCCGCTGGACCGGACCTACGATTGCGGCGATTTCCTCAAGAACATGGACGATTGCCGGCGCATCGCCGACTACGACAGCGCGGCGGCGCGGCGCGAAGACGCGCGCCACCGGGGCAAGATCCTGGGAATCGGTATGGCCAACGTGTGCGAGCCGTCGGCTGGCCGCGCCTTCGAACATGCCGAAATCAGGTTCGATCCTTCGGGCTCGGTCACCCTGCTTGCCGGCGCCATGGATCACGGCCAGGGGCACGGCACCACCTTCAAGCAGGTGCTGTCGGACAAGCTTGGCATCGACGCCGACCTGATCCGCTATCGCTACGGCGATACCGATGCGGTCGCGCGCGGCATTGGCACATTCGGCTCGCGCACCGCGGTGTTGTGCGGCGGGGCGATCAGCGTCGCCGCCAACCGCATCGTCGACAAAGGCAAGCGCATCGCCGCGCACTTCCTGGAGGCGGCCGAGGCCGACATCGTGTTCGCCAAGGGCAGCTTCACCGTTGCCGGAACCGACCGGGCCATGGACATCATCGAGGTCGCCAAGAAAGCAGCCTCGCGCGAAGCCCTGCCGGCCGATATCAAACCCGGTCTCGACGAACAGGCCGACTACAGCTCATCCCCGGCGTGGCCCAACGGCACCCATATCTGCGAGATCGAGATCGACGAACAGACCGGCCGGGTCGCGCTGACCCGCTACGTCGCGGTGGACGATGTCGGAACGATGATCAATCCGATGTTGGTCGAGGGCCAGATATTCGGCGGCATCGCGCAGGGCGCCGGTCAGGCGCTGGTGGAAGACCTGATCTACGATCAAGAATCCGGCCAGCTCGTCACCGGCTCATTCACCGACTACTGCATGCCACGGGCCGATGATTTCTGCGCGTTCGAGCTCCACGAGAATCCGATTCCGACGGCGACCAACCCGCTCGGCGTGAAGGGCGCGGGTGAATCGGGCACTTGCGGTTCGCTGCCCGCCGTCATGAGCGCGGTCAACGACGCCCTCGCCAGCATCGGCGGACCCGAGATCGAGATGCCGGCCACGCCCGAAAAAGTCTGGCGCGCGATCAATGCGACGGAAACGGCCGCGTAACCTTCGTGTCGGGGTTGGATGCGGTTGGCGCACAAGAATTAGAGCGTTATCTAACCAAGTTCGGCCATTTCGCACGCCATTTCCACTCCCCAACCGTCATTACCGGACTTGATCCGGTAATCCATGTTGGCCGCAGAATTCGTGGGTTCCATGGACCCCCGGATCAAGTCCGGGGGTGACGACTTTGGTGTGGAAATAGTGTTCCACATGATCAGAAATCGCTCTAAACCTTCCCCAGCGCGGACAGAACGTCTTCCGGCGTGATCGGCACGGCAGTCACCTCGCCACCCAACGGGCGGATGGCATCGTTTACCGCGCTCAAAATTGTCTGCGGCGCGCCGGCCGTGCCGCTTTCACCGGCGCCTTTGGCGCCAAGCTCGGTCTTCGACGTCGGCGTCTCCACGTGATCGACCACGATGTCGGGCATTTCCGCCGACATGGGCACCAGGTAATCGGCCAGAGTCGCGTTCTGAAGCTGTGCCGCGTCGTCATAGAGACAATGCTCATAGAGGGCGTCGCCGAGGCCCTGAACGACCGCGCCGCGCTGCTGTTCGGCGACGAGAAGCGGGTTGACCACCCGGCCGCAATCCTCGACCACCCAGTAGTTCAAGACCTTGATGAAGCCGGTATCGGGATCGACCTCGACATAGGCCGCATGGGCGGCATTGGTGAAAATGTAATCGCGCACCCTGAACCGCTCGGTGGCGACCAGGGCGGGATGGTAGTCGTCGGGCAATTCGTAAGACCGGAG
>JAKZTB010000395.1:0-14477 GCA_047517345.1 Alphaproteobacteria bacterium | reverse complement strand
CATCTCGCACCTTCAGCCCGGACAAAAAATTGTTCCTGAGTAGATACGTGGGCAGATTGACCGATCCCGGCATGCGGCCCAGCCGCAGCCCCGGGCGCGGCTCCGGATCGTTGCCGTGAAAGCGTCCGGCCGGGCGCGCGTCCACGACTAAAGCTTCCCGCGACTCCTGATTGGTCAGCATCTGGCCGACGCTGCGGACCAGTTCGGTGTCGGCTTCGGCGCTGAAGTTGCCGCGGTCGCGGTCGACGATGTCATCGGTGATGGGACGGTTCTCTGCGATCCATTTGACGAGCCCGCCGTTCAGCACCGCAACCTTGTCATGCCCAAAGGCGCGGAACATCCACCAGGCGCGCGGCGCGGTCTGGATACCGTGCACGTCGTAGACGACGACCATGTCGCCGTTGTTGATGCCGAGCGTGCTCATCTGGGCGGCGAACTGTTCTGCGCTGGGCAGCATGTGCGGGAGGGGGATATCGCGGTCGCGCACATCGTCGATATCGAACAACATCGCGCCGGGAATATGCCGGTCGGCGAATTCGGTTTCGGCGTCTCGTTCGGTGCCGGGAAGGTGCCAACTCGAATCCAGGACCTTTACGTTGGGATCGGACAGATGGGTGGCGAGCCAACCGGTTTCGATCAGCGCGTCGGGGTTTGCGTAAGTCACAATGGTCCTCCTTTGACCGGGACGGCCCTACTCGTCGAAAACGATGTTCACCCGGCGGTTCCGCTTGCCCTTGTTCTCGATCTTCGAGACGCGGATTCGGCCGACTTCGCCGGTGCGGGCCAGATGGGTTCCGCCGCAAGGCTGCAGATCGACCTCCGGTATGTCGAGCAGGCGTATTTTGCCGCTGCCACGCGGCGGACTGACCGACATGGTACGCACCAGTTCGGCGTTCGAATCCAACTCCTCGTCGGTAATCCAGCGCGTGCCGACCGGATGGTCCTCCGCGGCCAGCCGATTGATGCCGTCGGTTATCTCTTCTTTATCGAGCGTCGCGTCGCCGATGTCGAAGTCGAGACTACTCTTGTCCGCGCCGATCTTGCCGCCGGTCACCCCATGCGGCACCACGGCGCACATCAAGTGCAGTCCGGTGTGCATGCGCATATGGCGATACCGGCGGTCCCAATCGATCCGCGCCGTTATCGTGTCGCCGGGCGCGGGGAGGGTGGATCCTTCGGCGGGCACGTGCACGACGTTCTCGTCGCCGTCGCCTTTCACCGTGGTGACGATCGCGATCTCGCTGCCGTCGCTGGCAACCAAGACGCCGCTGTCGCCCGGCTGTCCGCCGCCCGTCGGATAGAAGACGCTGCGGTCGAGGACGATGCCGCCCTTGTCGTTGATGCGGTCGACGGTCGCCTCGCACTCCTTCAGATAGGAGTCCGCGCGAAAAAGCTCTTCGGTGATCATGCGCGCTCCATCCATTCGGGGACCGGCAGGTCCTTTTCACGCAAGAAGTCGGGGTTGAACAGCTTAGATATATAGCGGGTGCCCGAATCCGCAAGTATCGTCACGATCGTTTTGCCCGGTCCCAGCTCCTTGGCCATGCGGATCGCGCCGGCGACGTTGATGCCGCTGGACCCGCCGAGGCAGAGCCCTTCTTCCTTCAGCAGATCGAAGCATATTTGCACCGCCTCGGCGTCGGGAATCTGGTAGGCGTCGTCGATCGGGGCGCCTTCGATATTTCCCGTGATGCGGCCCTGTCCGATGCCTTCGGTGATCGAGCTGCCCTCGGATTTAAGCTCGCCGTGTTTGAAATAATTGTACATTGCCGCGCCCATCGGATCGGCAACGGCGGCTACGATGTCGTTGTTCTCTTCCTTGAGGAACGTGCTAGTTCCTGCGAGGGTGCCGCCGGTGCCGATCGCGCAGGTGAAGCCGTCGACCGTGCCTTCGGTCTGTTCCCAAATTTCCGGGCCGGTCGATCTGTAATGCCCGTTGCGGTTTGCCGGATTGTCCCACTGATTGGCCCACAACGCGCCGTTCGGTTCGGTCTTCGCCTTTTCTGCCGCGACCCGCTCGGAGACATGCACGTAATTCTCAGGGTTTTTGTACGGTACGGCCGGAACCTCCTGCAGTTCCGCGCCACACAGCCGTAGCATGTCTTTCTTTTCCTCCGACTGAGTTTCCGGGATAACGATCAGCGTCCGGTAGCCGCGCGCATTGCCGACCAAAGCCAAACCGATACCGGTATTGCCGGCCGTTCCTTCGACGATCAGCCCACCGGGGCTGAGCACGCCGCGTTCTTCGGCATCGAGAATAATGTAAAGAGCGGCACGGTCCTTGACGGATCCGCCGGGATTGAGGAATTCGGCCTTGCCCAAAATCGTGCAACCGGTTTCTTCGGAAGCCTTGCGCAGCTTGATCAGTGGCGTGTTGCCAACCGAATCGGTAAATCCGTCGCGAACGTCCATATCCTACACTTTCGGTTCTTGAAGAATTCCCCCTGAGCCACAAGTACTTTTCAAGCACTCCGCCGCACGGGGGTCAAGTCCAACGCTGGCGTAGCGCCTCTCTATTGCGGGCGAGCCATTGCAAGCCGACGATACTGATCGCGTTGTCGAATTCGTCCGCGTCGATCATGGCGAGAGCGTCGTCCAGCGATACGACGAAAGCGCGGATATCTTCGCCTTCCGCCGCAACGCCGTGCAGTCCGCCGGCGCCCTCGACCGATACCTCGCCACAGAAAAGCGTGACGTGCTGCGCCGACCCGCCGGGACTGGAATAGAAGGTCAACGCCTTCTCCAGCCGGCCTATTGTGCAGCCGGCTTCTTCCAGCGTTTCGCGGCGTGCCATTTCCTCGGCGCTTTCGCCCTTCTCGATGATGCCGGCGGCGATCGAGACGCTCCACGGGTGCGAATCGCCGGCGGCGTATTTGCCGTTGCGGAACTGCTCGATCAGAACGACGGAATCGCGGACCGGATCGTAAGGTACGACCGCTGCGACCTTGCCGTGCAGCACGACCTCGCGATCGAGCATGGCGGTCCAACCGCCGGCGAACAGGCGGTGACGCAGTTGGTATCGGACCATGTTGAAAAAGCCGCTATGCAGCGGTTCTTCACCGACGAGTTCGACGTCGTTTCGATCCATCGGTCAGGTCCAGCGTTCACGCAGGCCGTCACGGTTCAGCGCAAGCCACTGGATACCGATGACGCCGATCGAATTGTTTATCGCACCGGACTGAACAAGCGACATCGCGTCGTCGACCGTCGTGCTGAAGACGCGGATATCCTCGCCTTCCGCCGCGATGCCGTGGATGCCGCCGGCGCCCTCGGCGGAAACCTCGCCGCAGAACACGGTGACGATTTCGGAACAGCCGCCGGGGCTCGGGTAGAACTCCATGATTTTTTCCAAGCGGCCGACGCTGCACCCGGACTCCTCGAAGACTTCACGCCGCGCTATTTCCTCGGCGCTTTCGCCGTTCTCGATAATCCCCGCGACGATCTCGATGCTCCACGGGTGCGCATCGCCGGCGGCGAACATACCGCCGCGGAACTGCTCGAGCAGAACGACTTCGTCGCGAACCGGATCGTAGGGAATGACCCCCGCGACCGGATCGCGCAGCATGATCTCGCGGCTGAGCGACGGGCTCCAACCGCCGGCGAACAGCCAATGGCGCAGCTGGTAATGGTCCATTCGGAAGAAGCCGTCATGCAGGATTTCGTTTGAATCGAGAACGACATCGTCCCGTGTCATCGTCTTGTGCGCCACGTTTTGGCTCCGTTGGTAGGGAGGGCTGCTTGTTGAAAACCGGTTGGTGCAAGTTTGATACTAACCATTTTATATGTTTTGATTGAACACGGAAAAACAATCGAATTCAGGCAACCCCCGATGTCGCGTGCGTTCTATAGCGTTTTCGCGAACGGTGGCACGCGCTAATCGGGCTGTCTTGAGACAGGGAAACGAGGGGAGGTCCGTCATGTCGAAAACGGTGCAAGACCAACCAGGAAATCAATCCGCACATCCCGATTTGCCAATACTTCGCAAACAGGTCGAGGCCGGTGCCGTAGACCGGCGAGAATTCCTGCGGACGGCCACATTACTGGGCGTTTCCGCGGGAGCGGCATACGCGATGGCCGGACTTGCCGATCCGGCTTCGCAAGCCTTGGCGGCGGCGCCGAAGAAAGGCGGCGTGATGCGCATGGCGATGGCGGTTCAGGACATGTCAGATCCGCATATCTACGATTGGGTCGAAAAATCCAATGTCGGGCGTCAGATGCTCGAATATCTGACTATCACCGGTCCGGACAACGTGACGCGGCCGATGTTGGCGGTTTCGTGGCAGCCGTCGGCGGACTTGAAAACCTGGACTTTCAAAATCCGCAAGGGCGTCAAGTTCGGCAATGGCGAAGAGTTGACCGCGGACGATGTCGTTTACAACGTCAAGCGTTGGCTCGATCCGGCGACCGGCTCGTCGATTCTCGGCTTGCTGAACGCGATGGTCGATACCAGGGACGGCAAGGACAAGGACGGCAAGCCGATCAAGATCAAGAGCATGACGCCAGGCGCCATCGAGAAAGTGAACAGCCACACCGTTCGGTTCCACCTGAACTCTCCGGATTTGGCGCTGCCGGAGAAGCTTTATCACTACCCGGCGGTGATCGTGCACCGCAGCTTCGGCGAAAAAGGCGGCAACATATCGAAATCGCCGGAACTCGGCACCGGCCCGTTTACGCTGGTCGAGTACAAGGTCGGTGAGAAAGCGACCCTCAAACGCCGGAAGACGCCCTATTGGGGCGACGAACCGTTTCTCAGCGAAATTAACTATATCGATACCGGTCCCGAATCCTCCGCCGCGCTGGCCGCGCTCGCCTCCCGGCAAGTCGACGCCCTCTATACGTTGGATCTCAATACGCTGGAGGCGGCAAAAGCGATTCCGGGCATAGCCGTTCACGAGGCGACGACGGCGCAGACCGGCGTCATCCGCATGCAGGTCGACAAGAAGCCGTTCGACGATATCCGCGTGCGCAAGGCGATCCTGCTGGCTTCCGACAATGCGCAGAACCTGCTGACCGCACATCGAGGGCTCGGCTCGCTCGGTGAAAATCACCATGTCTGCGACTGTCAGCCCGATTATTCCGCATTGCCGAAAGTCCCGCGCGATGTGGCGGCGGCGAAAAAGCTGCTGGCGGAAGCCGGACATGCGAATGGGCTGGAAATCACTTGCAATGTCGGCAACACGCAAGGCACGTGGGAACAGGATTCGGTGGTCGTCTTGAAACAGAATCTCGCGGAAGCCGGCATCAACCTGAAGGTCAACGTCATGCCCGCAGCGCAATATTGGGAGGTGTGGGACAAGGCGCCATTCAGCCTGACTTCGTGGACGCATCGTCCTCTTGGCACAATGCTGCTCGGTCTCGCCTATCGGTCCGGCGTGCCGTGGAACGAGGCGCATTACAGCAGCAAGGAATTCGACGATTTGCTGACGCAGGCCGAGTCGACCATCGACATCGGCGCGCGCCGCAAGATCATGGCCAGGGTCGAAAAGCGCATTCAGGACGATGCAATCATGGTGCAGCCCTTCTTCCGCTCGGTGATGCTCGCGGCCAGCGACAAGGTCAAGGGCATCGGAATGCACCCGACCAATTATCATCAGTGGAATAAAGTCTGGATCGACGGATAACCCCGCTTGGCCTGAACGGGTGCCCAGGATGCGCGCCGCGCGAATGATGTCCCCATGGTGATATTTCTCGCCAAACGGATTTCGCTCATGGTCATGACCATGATTGCGGTGTCGATCCTGCTATTTCTGGTACTGGAGATATCGCCCGGCAACGTCGCGACCAAGGTGCTGGGTCAGTTCGCGACGGACGAGCAGAAGAATATCTGGCTCGAGAAGCACGGCTATTTCGAACCGGTTTGGGCCCGCTATCTGGCCTGGGCCGGAAATTTCATGGCCGGTGAGCTGGGCCAGTCGCACCGCTTCAAGGTGCCGGTCGCCGAAATCCTGTGGCCGCGGCTTTGGAACACGGCAGTTTTAGGTTTTTGGACATTCGCGTTCCTGATACCGGTATCGCTTGTGCTGGGCGTTTTGGCGGGGATGCGGGAAGGCTCCAAGCTCGACCGGACGATCTCGGTGACCAGCGTTCTGACGACATCTGTGCCGGAATTCGCCAGCGCCGTCTTCCTGTCGGCGATCTTTGTTTTCGGCCTGAACTGGCTGCCAGGAACCTCCGGCATGATCGAGGGGTTCGAGTTCGAACAATTGATCCTGCCGGTCCTTGTCTTGTTTCTTTACGATTTCGGTTACGTCGCGCGTATGACGCGGGCGTCCATGGCGGAAGTCATGACGACGCCCTATATCCGCACGGCGGTCCTCAAAGGGCTGCCATACCGTCAAGTCATCATGAAACACGCGCTGCGCAACGCGCTGATCGCGCCATTTACGGTGATCATGCTGCAATTTAATTGGCTTCTGTCCGGCGTGATCGTAGTCGAGTTCTTCTTTGCTTATAAGGGTTTCGGCGCATTGTTGCTGGAAGCGTCGCTGAACCAGGACATCTTCGTCATCGAAGCCTGCGCGATGGTCGCTGTGGTCGTTGCGGTGTCGACGCAGACCATCGCCGACATCGGTTACACCTACCTCAACCCACGAATCCGGTTTTCGTGAGGGCGCGATGAGCGAAATCGCAAGTGCCTCGTCTCCGGCCGCCATTTTGCGGTCCGTCGCGATACTGCGGGAGAGCTGGATCGGCATGATCGGCGCCGGATTGATCCTGTTTTGGATATTGGTTGCGCTGTTCGCGCCGCTGCTCGCGCCGCACGATCCGCTGGCGATCCTTCAGCCTTTCGCGAAGCCGGGGGCGTTGCACGCGAAAACGGGGACCACTTTGTGGCTCGGCGCGGACAATCTAGGACGCGATATCCTGTCGCGCATCATCTGGGGTTCGCGGACGGTGCTGGTATACGCACCGCTGGCGACCGCCTGCGCCTATGTCGTCGGAATCGTGATGGGGCTCGCCGCCGGCTATCATCGCGGCTGGTGGGATACGGTGCTGAGCCGCATCGGCGATGTCATCCTGTCGTTCCCGGTCCTGGTTCTTTACATCATTGTCATCGCGACCTTCGGCGCGTCGGGGATTAATATCGTCATCGCGATAACCTTCGCCAGCGCACCCGGTATCATGCGTATCGTCCGTGGCCTGACCTTGGATCTGCGCAACCGCGACTATGTCGCCGCCTCGCAGACGCGTGGCGAGTCGTCCTTCTTCATCATGTTGGTCGAGATATTGCCGAACGCGCGCGGGCCGCTGATCGTCGATGCTTGCGTTCGGTTGGGCTACGTCATCATCACGATCGGCGTACTCGGTTTCCTCGGTCTCGGCCTGCCGCCGCCGGATCCGGATTGGGGCGGCATGGTCAATGAGGGACGCGGCATGGCGATGGTCTTCCCGCACATGACGATCTTTCCCTGCGTCGCGATCTCTTCGCTTGTGCTCGGGTTCAACCTATTGGCCGACGGGCTGCGCGAAGTTTCGCTACGGGATTGATCGTGAGCACGCACGACCATAGCCAAGAGACGCCGGTCTTGGAGATCGAGGACCTCTGCGTCTCGTATTTCACGCGGGCTGGAGAGATTCCGGCGGTGATCGATTTCTCGCTGACCTTGGCGCCGGGCGAGAGCGTCGGACTGGTCGGCGAGTCAGGTTGCGGCAAGTCGACGGTCGCGATGGCGATTATGCGCTATCTCGGCAACAACGGCAGTATCGTCGGCGGCACGGTTCGGTTTCAGGGGCGCGACATGGCCGGCCTCAGCGAGGCGGCATTACGAAGCATTCGCGGCTCGCAGATTGCGATGGTGTATCAGGAGCCGATGGCGGCGCTGAACCCGTCGCTGACCGTCGCCGACCAACTGTGCGAGGTGCCGCTGACCCATTCCGACGCCTCGCCGGCGGAGGCCCGCGCGCAGGCCGTCCAGATGCTGCGTGACGTGCATCTGCCCGACCCGGAGCGGGTCATGGCGGCCTATCCGCATCAGATCTCCGGCGGACAGCAGCAGCGCGTCGTCATCGCGATGGCATTGCTGGGCCGTCCGGCGCTACTATTGCTGGATGAGCCGACGACGGCTCTCGATGTCACGGTCGAGGCCGGCATCGTCGAACTGATTGCCGAGCTCAGCCATAAGCTCGGTACCGCCTTGCTCTATATCTCGCATAATCTCGGTCTGATGCTGGAGGTCTGCGACCGGATTGGCGTCATGTATTCCGGCGAGATCGTCGAGCAAGGCGATATCGGCACGATCTTCGGCGATCCGCGCCATCCCTACACGTTGGGGCTGCTCGGCTGTATCCCGCTGCCGCACGCGGACAAACACGCCCGGCCGTTGACGGCGATCCCGGGTCAACTGCCGCTGCCGCATGAGCGGCCGCCGGGCTGCAATTTCGGGCCGCGTTGCGATTCCTTCCGGCAAGAAATTTGCGGTGCGAGCGCGATTGCGATGGAGGATAACGTGCGCTGCGCCCGATGGCGCGAGATCGAACCGAAAGATACCCTGCCGGAAGGCGATTATCGGCCGCCCAATGCGCTGGGCGAAACGGTTCTCGAAGTCGATGGGCTGCAGAAATACTACACTGTCCGCGACAACTCGCTGCGCGCCTTCGTGACCGGCCAGACCGTACGCTACGTGAAGGCGAACGAGAATTTGACCTTCGACGCGCGGGAAGGTGAGACGGTGGCGATCGTCGGCGAGTCCGGTTGCGGGAAAACAACGGTCGCGCGGGTTCTCATGGGGCTGGAGACGTCAACCGGCGGCGCGGTGCGCTTCCAGGATGCCGAAATCGGCGACGTCATGGCGCGCGACCGCTCGCCCGAGCAGCTTGGCGCGCTGCAAATGGTCTTCCAGAACCCGGACGACACCCTGAACCCGTCGCTCACCATCGGCGCCCAGATCGGGCGGGTGATCCGTAAATTCGGCGTCGAGAGCGACCGGGCGAAAGTGCGCGCGCGGGTCCAAAAACTTCTTGATATGGTGAAGCTTCCCACCGAGTTTGCCGCGCACCGGCCGCGGCAGCTGTCCGGCGGGCAGAAGCAGCGTGTCGCCATCGCCCGCGCCTTTGCCGGCAACCCGTCCGCCGTCATCGCCGACGAGCCGATATCCGCACTCGATGTGTCCGTCGCGGCGGCGATCACCGAACTGATCATGGATATCCAGCGGGAAAACAGGACTACGCTCATTTTCATCAGCCACGATCTCAGCGCGGTCCGCTATCTGGCCGACCGGGTGGTCGTTATGTATCTGGGGCATGTCATGGAAAGCGGAACCACCGATGCAGTCTTCAGTCCGCCCTATCATCCTTATACCGAGGCACTGCTGTCCGCCGTACCGATCGCCGATCCGAATCTGGAAAAGCGCCGTATCGTTCTTGAAGGCGGGCTGCCGAGTGCTCTGGACCCGCCGAAGGGGTGCCCGTTTTCGACGCGCTGTCCACGGCGGATCGGACCGGTCTGCGACGACGAGCCGCCGCCGGTTCGCGCCCATGGCGAGGGGCACCGCATCGCTTGCCATCTGCCGATGGAGGAATTGCTGGCCGTGGACCCGGTCATCGCGGTGAAGGCCGCCGCGTCGCCATGATATCCACGACCAGATAAACCTGCTCCGGCGTGCCCCTTCAAACATCCTTCCTTTCGACCGACCGCCTAAGGGGAATCTTCTGCCTCGTTACGGCAGGCGCGATTCTCGCATTCACCGACGGATTGTCGAAGCATCTGACAGGGTTCTACCCGCCGGGGCAGATCCTGTTTTTCCGATCGATCTTCGTCTTCATTCCGATTGCGGTCATGCTGTCGCGCAGGAGCGGGTTCAACACTTTGCGGATCGTGAACCGGAAGGCGCAGCTGGCGCGCGGCCTGTTCGCCGTCGTCACCTCCTTCATGTTCATGGTGGCGATCAAGCATATGCCGCTGGCCGACATCACCGCGATCATGTTCGCCTCGCCGATCATCCTGACGGCGCTGGCGCCGCATTTTCTCGGCGAGCGGGTCGGCTGGCGCCGCTGGACCGCGGTCGCGATCGGCTTCTGCGGGACCCTGCTGATGATCCGGCCGAGCGGCGACGTGCTGCTCTGGCCGTCGCGCTTGGCGCTCGGCGCTACGTTTCTCATCTGTTTCCGGGATATCGCGACCCGGCAGCTTTCCAAGACCGACGACGTCAACTCGATCATGGTGTGCACGACCGCTTGCGTGATGCTGGGCGGATTGTCGAGCGCCCTTTTCGGATGGCGGATGCTGGATTGGGAGGGTCTCGGCCTCTTTGTCCTGACCGGAATCCTGCAGGGAACCGGCCAGTATTTTCTCGTCGCGGCCTTCCTCTACAGCGAGGCCGTCGTGGTCGCGCCGTTTCGCTATTTCAGCCTGATTTGGGCGACGCTTTACGGCTATTTGCTGTTCGGCGACATCCCGAACCTCAACACGGTCACGGGGGCGGCGATCGTTATCGGCAGCGGCTTGTTCATTTTCTACCGAGAGGCGCGCGTGCGCCGTTAAAGCTTTGCGAACATTATCCATTTATAGGGTTGCCACTTCACGCATTATTGTTTGACAGTGACCGAACGTGCGAGCGGTATCGATTAGGATTGGCGCATGAAGAAAACTGTATTGGCTGCCCTATTTCTGATTTCGAGTATGCCGGCATATGCCGATATCTCCGGAAAACCGACCGTCGTCGCGGGCGATATCCTGATCGTAAACGGGATTCGGCTGCACTTGCACGGGATCGATGCGCCGGAGCCCAATCAGGTCTGCAACGCCAAGGGTAAGAGCCTCCGTTGCGGCACCGTCGCCATGACGGCGCTGATGGATCTGGTCGCCGGCACGCCGGTGAACTGTCGTTTGAAGGAAAACAAAGGTGCTACCCATACCGTCGCCTATAAATTCGCCTATTGCGAGGCCGGCGGCTTCGATCTGTCCTCGAATATGGTCCACACCGGATGGGCGCTGGCGGACCGCAATTCGACCGACAAATACGTGGCCGTCGAACAGCGCGCCAGGAAGGCGAAACGGGGCTTGTGGCGCGGCAAGTTCGCGATGCCTTGGGAATGGCGCCGCCGCAAGGCACAGTAAACCTATGTCTTTTTCGACGTTGATCCGGCTGCCCGGTTGCGCCGGCTGTATATTGCTGTCATGCCGTGGCAGACTGATCCGATCGCTCTTAATAGGTAGAGCAAAGCAATAGGACAAAAGATTATCGCCTATGGCGATTCCCCTCAGTCCTGATTTGCTTTAGGGAAAACGTCATGTTTTTGCAGGTTCCGAATATCCTGACCGACGAAGAGCTGGCCAAGCTCGACAACGCGATCGCCGCCGGCACCTTCGCCGACGGCAAATCGACGGCGGACGAGCCGACGAAACCGGTCAAGAACATCCTGCAGATGGAAAAGAGCGAGGGTGGCGACGCGGTCGCGCAGATCGTCGTCCAGGCGATCGCCCGCAGCCCGCTGGTACAGCGTACCTGCATGCCCTCGCGGGTCGTGCGGCCGCTGTTCAGCCGTTACGAGACCGGCATGGCGTATGGCTGGCATATCGACAATCCCCTGATGGCCGAGGGACGGCCGCTGCGCACCGATATCGCCTGCACGATCTTCCTCAGCGAACCCGACAGCTACGAAGGCGGCGACCTGGTCGTCAATACGGCCGGCGGCCAAGCGCATTTCCGGCTGCCGCGCGGCCACGCCATCCTCTATCCTTGACGACCCTTCACAGCGTCACCGAAGTCACCAAGGGGTGCGCGACGTCGCGGTGACGTGGACCCAGAGCATCGTCGAGTCCGCGGCTAAGCGCGAACTGCTGCACGAACTCGACACGGCATCGCGGATCGTGCGAGAAAAGTCGCCGAATTCGGACGAATCGCGCCTGCTGATGAAATGCCACGGCAATTTGATGCGCATGTGGTGCGAAGTCTGAGCGAACGAGGCTAGTGGATACAATCTAACATATGGTACCCTTACGATCCCGTATCCCGGCTCCTCGGCAGGAGAAGGCCCGAAGGCGATGCCAAAGCATCGGCAAGGGTCTTCGACGCACCGAGGAGCCGGGATACGGGACCCGGAGGGCGGCTTCCCGAGCCCATCGGCCGCGTTGCCCGACACTTGTGATGGCCCCGCATCACGGCGCATCGCGCGCCTAACCGATGGGCTCGGGAAGCCGTCGTATGGGTGCCATATGTTAAATTGTGTCCACTGGGGAGCTGGTAATGGACGATACGGGACCGGTCGGCGGAATCGAGTCAGAGGACGCCCTGCGCGGTCTCTACAAGACGCCGGGCGCGGTGGCGGCGAAGAAAGTGCTGTCGCGGCTCGACAAGCACTGCAAGCGGTTCATCGAACTCTCGCCCTTCCTCTGCATTGCCACCGCGGGCGCGGACGGATCGGCCGACGTGTCGCCGCGCGGCGATGCGCCGGGCTTTGTCGGCGTGCCCGACGACAAGACCGTCGTAATCCCCGACCGGGTCGGCAACAACCGGCTCGATACGATGGGAAATATCGTTGAAAATCCAAACCTTGGCTTGATTTTCTTCATACCGGGCTTTAACGATATCCTGCGCATCAACGGCCGCGGCAAAATCGTAGATGACCCGGCGCTTTTGGCCGGCTACGCGGTGAAGGGTAAGGTCCCGGCAACGGCGGTTGTCGTCACGGTCGACGAAGCCTTCCTGCATTGCCCGAAAGCGCTGATGCGTTCGAAGCTGTGGTCGGACGAGGCGAAGACGCCGCGCGACGCGATGCTGACGGCGGGCCAGATCTACAAGGACCAGATTGCTATGTCGGAAAGCGCGGAGGAATTGGAAGCGGGTTTCGTCGAGAAAAGGGCGAAGGGCCTGTATTGACGGTGTCGGAGGCACGATGAGCGAAGCGGTCGATCGAAGTCTGGGAGAGGCGCAATGGGCGGCGCGGCAGCGGCTCGCGGCGGCCTACCGTATCATCCACCATCTTGGCTGGACCGAGACGATCTACGGCCACCTGACCATGCGGGTGCCGGGCACGCGGCATTTCCTGATCAACCCGTGGGGCCTGCGCTATGACGAGGTGACGGCCTCCAACCTGGTCGAGATCGATATCGACGGCAACACCATCGGCCCCAGCAACTACCCGGTCAACAAGGCGGGCTTCATCATCCACAGCGCGGTCCACGCGGCGCGCGAGGACCTGCATTGCGTCTTCCACATCCACACCACGGCGGGCATGGCGGTGGCGGCGCAGCAGGACGGCTTGCTGCCGATCAGCATCATGGCGACCGGCTACTACGGAAAGGTCGGCTATCACGATTACGAGGGGCCGAGCCTCGATCTCGGCGAGCGCGAGCGGCTGGCCGCCTCGATGGGCGGCCACAAGACTTTGATCTTGCGCAATCACGGGCTGCTCACCGCCGGCGCGACGGTCGAAGAGGCTTTCATCCTGATGTTCCGCCTGCAGCGCGCCTGCGAGATCCAGATCGCGGCACAAGCCGGCGGCGGCGCGCTCATCATCCCGCCCACCGAGGTTTGCGAGGACTCCGCGCGGCTGACCGACGATTTCCTCGAAGGCAATGACGGTGCGCCGGCGGGCCAGCTCGAATTCGACGCCTACGTCCGGTTGGTCGACAAGCTGGACCCGTCCTACAAACACTGACCCAACACCCAGGAGAAGACCCGAATGGGTTCGCCGGCATGGCACCTTCGTATGCGGGAATATGTCAGGCAAGCGGGCGGCCTGTCGTCCGCGACCGACGCGTTCTATTTCCTCCGCCATGGCGAGACCGAGCACAACAAACGGCGCATCATCCAGACTCAGCGCGGCGTCGCCCTGAATGACACTGGCCGCGGCCAGGCCCGAGCCGCGGCGGAAATTCTCGTGCAGCACGACTTCATCGAAATCCACGCGAGCGACCTGGAACGCACCTGGGAGACGGCGGAGATCGTCAACGCGAAATGCGCCAAGCCGCTGCACAAGCAGACCAATTTGTGGGAGCGCGACTGGGGCGACTGGGCCGGCCAGTCCAACATCGACCTGGATTGGGGCGGCGACCCGGAAAACGGCGAAACCCTGCAACTTTTCACCCTGCGCACACTGGACGGCTTCCGCGCCGTCCTCAGCCTCGGCAAGGACATCCTGATCGTGGCCCACGGCGGCAACTACGCGGTGCTGCTGGCGGCGTTCGGGTTAACGCTCTGCGGCCCGCGGGTGGTCAAGAACGCCGAGCCGATCAGGCTCACGCGCGACGGCAGCGGCCCGGAGGGGTGGGCGGCGACGCCGATTTAGGGGGGCGCGAACCGCCAGACCCGCGCGTTGCGGAGATCGCTGTCTTCCATGATGCCGTTCGTCTCGGCGTGGTAGGACGCGATGGTCTCCAGGCCGAGATGGCGCAGGATGGTAAGCGTTCGTTCAGGCCGTGGAATCAGCGCGGGCGTTTCCATTCGCCCCGGCCGATTTTAGCGATTGAGGGTGCGTTTCCAATCCCGTCGCAGGGGCCGGAGCCAGACATCCTTTTTAGGCTTGTCGGACTGCCT
>JAKZTB010000394.1:0-20990 GCA_047517345.1 Alphaproteobacteria bacterium | reverse complement strand
ACCAGTGAATCACGCCTGAAAGCGAAACGCAATTTGCAAGGTTTTCACGCCATACGCGCCAGTTTCTTGCAAATAAACCAGCGCCTCAATCTACAAATATCACATCCAATCAATACGTTGAGAATACTTCACGACCGACTTTTCAACCTGTCAGATACTAGTGTGATGATTCTGAAGTTCGCCGCATTGAATGCGGCGAGATTCTGGATCTGAATCACACTAGATTCAAATAGTTGGTGTGCTGATTCACGAGAAATTCAATCATTTGAATTTCACGATCAGGACACTAGAGGTTGGAAATTCGTTAATCCTCGAGAACAACATCGTCATCAACGGCAAAGGCAAGGAAAAGTTCGTGGTCGTGCGCAAGCGCGAGAACACCGAGGTACAGATCCGCGGCAACAAGTTCATCGGCAAAGGCAGGCTCGCATACGAAGCCGGAAACGAACGCTTACGCAACCGCGCGGCGGCCGGCCTGGAAGCCTACCCAGCCTTGCCCGCGGCCTGCGCGAAATAGCGAATCGTCGTTGAAGACAGCGGCTCAGGCCCGCGCATCGATTTCTTGGTCAAGCCGGATGAGGCACGCCTCGCGGTCGGCGGCGAACGCGCCCTCGACCCACCATGCCTCGACCGCACGTAATATTTCGCCGACCGCAGGCCCTCGCGCGATATCGCGTTCAAGCACATCGCCGCCGGTTATCGGAAAGGCCTTCGGTGTCCAGTTGTCGGCGAGGTCGAGCAAGCCGTCCCAACCCGTATCATTCGACCCGCAAGCCCAACCGAGCAATACGATCTCGCGGAACGTTGCTGCGCCCAAACGATGGATAAGCCGCCGCCTTGCTGCGGGCTCCAGCGCTGGAGAGGCCGTTTCTACCGCGACCGTCGCGATATAGCCGCGTTCAGGATTGGATAGCCGCAAACGGTCGGCGACATTCGACAATTCCGCCGGGTTCGCCGTCAACAGGGCCACCAGACGCCGCACAGGGTCGACCGCGATACCGGTCCGCGTCTCGATCGCCACAAATCGTTCGAGACGCGGCAGGTTCGTCGCTTCCGGCAAGACGTGCGCGAATACGTCTGTGTCGCCCATCAGGCGCAGCGCCGGTAGCGGATCCGGCGCCAGCAACAGTTTCAACAATTCGGCGCGCACCCTTTCACCCGATAGATCCGGCAACCGCGGCGCCAAAGCCCTGCAGGCTTCCAACGCCGCCGCGTCCGCCGGCGAGTTGCCGTAGTGGGCGTAGAACCGGAAATAGCGCAACAATCGCAGCACGTCCTCGACGATCCGGTCATGCGCATCGCCCACGAACCGAACCCGTCCGACCGCCAGGTCCTCCCGTCCACCGTAGGGATCGTAGATCGTGCCGTCCGGTCCCAGCGAAATCGCGTTGATCGTCAGATCGCGGCGCGCGGCGTCTTCCTCCCAATCGTCGGTAAACCGCACCTTCGCCCTGCGGCCGTCGGTTTCGACATCCTGCCGCAGGGTCGTGATTTCAAAGGATTTGCCCCCCGAAACGGCGGTGATTGTGCCGTGATCGATCCCGGTCGGGATGGCCCGAAGGCCCGAAGCCTGCAGCGCATCGACGACGTCATCCGGCGGGGCGTCGGTCGCGATGTCAATATCGCCGATCGGCCGACCGAGCAGGGTATCGCGCACGCAACCGCCGACGAACCGGACAGAGAACCCGGCTTCTTGCAAAGACGCCCGCACGGCACGCGTTTCCGGCTCGTTCATCCAGCGAGCCTGCACGGTGCCGCCGCCGCTCAAGATTTCAGCGCCCCACGCGGCCTGGGATGATCTTTCCGTCTTCGAAGCGCGGTGTCTGGTATTCGGCAAATGGATCGTTGTCGCCGAGAAACACCACCGCGACAAGGGCCAGGGCCGCCAGCCCGGCGCCTGCCGTAGACAGCCACACCCAAGGAAAATCCTCCCACGGTCCGATCTCGCGCCCTTGCGCTTCCGCCAACTGCCGGCGCTTCAGCGTCCACCAATAGATCAGGTAAACGGTGAAAGGGGCGAGAAACGGCAGGCCTATGGTGAGAAGTTTGCGAATCATCGTCCCGCCAAAACATCGGATAGGTTGACCAGCATGCCGGCCGTCGCGCCCCAAATATACCTGTCCTTGTAGGGCAGCACGTAAAAGGTCCGCTCGACACCCTGGTCGATCCGCGTATCGGTAACATGGTTATCGGTATCGAGAACGAAGGATAGCGGTATTTCGAACACTTCGGCCACTTCAAACGGGTCGGGCCGCACGTCGAAGGGCGGGTTTACGAAACCGACGACCGGCGTCACGCGATATCCCGACCGCACGATGTAGGGGTCGAGCACCCCGATGATGTCGACCCGGTCCGGTGGCAGGCCGACCTCTTCCTCGGCTTCGCGAAGCGCTGCGGCCTGGTGGCTTGGATCTTCGGGTTCAACCCGGCCACCGGGAAAACTGATTTGCCCGGCATGGTCGTTCAAGTGCGCGGTGCGCTGGGTCAACAGGACCGTTAAATCGCCCGGACGATCGACCAGCGGCACCAGGACAGCCGCTGGCGTGAGGTCGTCGCGCGGCAGCATTCCAGGATTTAGGTCATGGTCCCCGCGCTGTCCGGACCAGCGATCGGATTTCGATTCCCCCGCCACCGAATCGAAGCGCCGGATGATTTCTTCGCGTTGCATGCTTTAGAGCCCGTTTGAGATTATGTTGGTGTTTTCATTGGCGCTTGCCGAGTCGGATGGCAGGAGCGGCGCGCCGGGCGATGCCGGGCATCGGCCAAGGGCCGCGACGCACCAGCCGACCGACAAACGCCAACCCTTCGGGTGGCCCTTGTTTAATCTCTGGAGGGCGTCGGCGCCCGCTTGCGATGCTGCCGGCATCGTGGCGCGAACCCCTTCTGCCCAGAGAATAAACAAAGGCCATGCAAACACCAACATAATCTCAAACGGGCTCTTACTCCACGGTCGCGCCTAGGGCAAACAGGACACCGCCGCTCCAGACGCCGAGTTCGGTTTCGTCGCCGTCCCATCGTTCTTCGGCCAAGTCCACCAGATCATAGAAGATCGGCCGCGTAATCAAGGCTTCCAAATTGGCCCGTACCGTTATGTAGGGAGAAGGCTCGCCGGTTTCAGTATTTTCCGCGATCCGCAGCGGGTGGTCCGCATCGACGTTGACGATTTCGTCCAAATTGGTGCGGAAACTCAGAACCTGATCTTTCCCTTTGCCTTTCACATTCATTTCGACCGCCGTAAACGGTACGTCCTCGACTTCGATCCGGCCGCGTTCGACCGGGGTCACCAGCCAATAGTCGCCGTCGTCATCACGGCGCAATACCGTGGAAAACAGTTTGACCAGCGCCACGCGCCGGATGGGCGACCCTTGATGGTACCAGGTCCCGTCCCGGGCAATCCGCATTTGGAAACGATCGGGGTCCGCCGGATCGACAGCAACCGGCTGGTCTTCGATCATTTTTCGAGATGTTCTGGTTTCTGGGGTTGCACGCTCATTGAACGCCACCCATGCTATTGTACCGATGTTTCACCTAAGGAGATTAGGTCTTGAGCCCGTCCGACGCCAGTGCTCCCGAACACGAAAATTTTGTCGCAGAAATCGATAGATTGGGCGAGCGCCTGTCCGCTGCGCGCGCCAGCATCGGCAAGGTCATTTTTGGCCAATCTCGCGTCATCGACCTGAACTTGATAACGTTGCTGTCCGGCGGGCACGCGCTGTTGATCGGCGTACCGGGACTCGGCAAAACCCGCCTGGTCGAAACCATGGGACTCGTGCTGGGCCTTCACGATAGTCGCATCCAGTTCACGCCGGATCTCATGCCGGCCGATATCCTGGGATCGGAAGTCCTCGAAGAATCCGAAACCGGCCGCCGCTCCTTCCGCTTCCTGCAAGGCCCCGTATTCTGCCAGGTGCTGCTCGCCGACGAGATCAACCGCGCCAGCCCGCGGACGCAGTCCGCCCTGCTTCAGGCCATGCAGGAGCACCGCATAACCGTTGCCGGCCAGTATCACGAACTGCCCAAACCGTTCCATGTGCTCGCAACGCAGAATCCGCTGGAACTCGAAGGCACCTATCCGCTCCCCGAAGCGCAGCTTGACCGCTTCCTGATGGAGATCGATGTCGGCTACCCGGAGGAAATCGCCGAGCGGGAAATCATGCTCGCGACGACCGGCGTATCGGAGGCGAAAGCCGAGGCGGTTTTTACCGCCGGCGAGTTGATCGCCGCGCAACGCCTGGTGCGCAGCATCCCGGTCGGGGAGCGAATCGTCGACGCCGTTCTGCGCATCGTGCGGAACGGCCGCCCCGAAACCAGCGACATCGCCGACGTTGTAAGCCATGTTTCATGGGGCCCCGGACCGCGCGCGAGCCAGGCGCTGATGCTGGCGTGCCGCGCGCGGGCGCTGATAGATGGCCGCCTTGCGCCTTCCGTCGAGGATGTGCTCGCGCTGGCGAGCCCGATATTACGCCATCGTATGGCACTGAATTTCGCTGCGCGTGCAGAAGGGATTACAATCGACCACATAATCGACCGGTTGTGCGAGCCCTTACGTTAGTGGATACAATCTAACATAGGGTACCCACTAGGATTCGAGAGCGGGAAACGGATGACGCCCACGGAGCGACGGCTTGAGCTTCAGAACCAGGCGGCGCGCGCCTCCGGCAGCCTGCCGCCCTTGCTTCTGGCAGCCGAGCGCGTCGCATCGACTGTCGCGCAGGGCGTACACGGCCGCCGGCGCGTCGGTCAGGGCGAAACCTTCTGGCAGTTCCGCCGCTACGAAACGGGCGATCCGGCCAGCGCCATAGACTGGCGGCAGTCGGCAAAGTCACGGCATCTGTTCGTGCGCGAAACCGAATGGGAGGCCGCGCAATCCTCCTGGCTCTGGCGCGATACCTCGCCCTCGATGCAGTACAGTTCGGGCAAAAACCTGCCGACGAAAGCGGCAAGGGCGGACCTGCTGTTGCTCGCCCTCACATTGCTGCTCATGCGCGCCGGGGAGCGATTTACCTTGCTGGGAAGCGCGCTTCGCGCGAGCACGGGGCGGGTCGCCTACGACCGGTTTGCGGACAATATGATGCGAACCGCCGATGCCGAGGACAGTCTGCCCCCCTATCGGCCGCTTCCCCGGTACGCGCAAACGATTCTGTTAGGCGACTTCTTGTCGCCCCCTGACGAGATCCGCGAGCGGCTGTCCACAATCGCAGCGCGCGGCGTGAACGGATTGTTCTTGCAGATTATCGACCCGGCGGAGCGGGAACTGCCGTTCCGCGGCCGTATCCGGTTCGAAGGCTTCGAGGATGAAGGGGACACCGTGCTCGGCCGGGTGCAATCCGCCCGGGACGCCTATCGATCCAAGTTCGCGTTGCATTGCGAAGCGCTGCAGGATATCGCCCGACGCACCGGTTGGGTCTATATGCAGCACAGTACCGATCACTCTGCGGAGTCGGCCCTGTTGAATCTCTATACAGCCTTGGCGCCGCGCCAGACGGTGGGCTGAGATGGGTCTGGAAACCTTCGCCTTCGCATCGCCGTGGATACTGACGGTGCTGCTCGCATTGCCGGCGCTTTGGTGGCTGCTGCGCATTACGCCGCCAGCGCCGCAAAGAATGCGATTTCCGGCCGTACGCCTGCTTTTCAATTTGCTTAGCAATGAGGAGACGCCGGACGCATCGCCCCTTTGGCTTATAATTTTACGGCTTCTGGCCGCGGCGCTTCTGATCGTCGCTATGGCGCATCCCCTCTTCAGCCCGGGCACGCCTTTGTCCGGAAGCGGTCCGCTGGTGCTCGTCATCGACGACGGATGGGCGGCCGGCGGCGACTGGCCGGCCCGGCAGGAGGCGATGAACCGGGCGATCGACCAGGCCGACCGCGATAACCGAAGTATTGTCCTGTTGTCGACCGCGCCGAATTCGCGCGGCAATGTGTCGGTATTTTCCGGTCTCTTGCGGCCGACACAGGCGCGTAGCGCAGCGGCGGCGCTGGAACCGAAACCCTGGGCGACGAACCGCATCGCCGCTTTGGATGCGATGGGCGATGCCGAACTGCCCGGAAACCCGTCCGTGCTTTGGCTCAGCGACGGGCTCGATAGTGAAAATGTCGGTAATTTTGCCGACCGGCTCCGGCACATCGGAAAATTGACGGTCCTCACACCCGATGATCTGCCGGCTGTCGTCTCGCCGCCGGAAATTGGCGGCAGCCGTTTCGCGGTTACGGTCCGCCGCGCCGCAACGCGCGGTGAAGCAAAAGAGACGTTGCGCGCAACCGGCGGCGACGGCCGGCTAATCGCGCGAGAAACGGTTAAATTTAAGGATGGCGCATCCACAGCCACGGTAACGCTCGATTTGCCGCTCGAGTTGCGAAATGCCATTTCCCGCCTCGAGATCGAAGGCAATACGACCGCCGCTTCGACGGCACTGCTGGACACGCGATGGCGGCGGCGGCCCGTTGGCTTGGTATCGGAAACACCGCTCGACACGGGCCCGTCCCTGTTGTCGGAATTGTATTATATCGAGCGCGCCCTGCGGCCGTTCAGCGAACTCCGCCGTGGAACCCTGGACAAGCTTATGGCGGATGCCCTGGCGGTGATTGTCGTGCCCGACAGCACGCCGCTCGAACCGAAGGACCGCGACCGCCTTTCGGCATGGGCCGGCAAAGGCGGCATGGTTTTGCGCTTCGCGGGACCGCGACTGGCGCAGAATCCGGACGATTTGCTTGTGCCCGTCCCGCTTCGGCGCGGCGGCCGGACGCTCGGTGGGGCCATGTTGTGGAGTAAACCCGCGCGGCTTGCGCCTTTCACTCGCGAAAGCCCGTTTTTCGACCTCCCGCTTCCTGATGACGTAACGATCTCACGCCAGGTGCTGGCCGAACCGTCGCCCGATCTGGGCGAAAAATCATGGGCCCGCCTGAACGACGGCACGCCGCTGGTCACAGCGAACCAGATCGGCGACGGCTGGATCGTCCTGGTCCACACGACGTCGAACGCAGCGTGGTCCAATCTCGCGCTCTCCGGATTGTTCGTCGAGATGTTGGAACGTATCGTTGCGGCCAGCCGCGGCGTCGCCGGAGTCGGCCAGGGCGATCGGCCATTGCCGCCGATCACCTTACTGAACGGATTTGGGCACGCCGTCGAGCCGGGACCGTCCACAAAGGCAATCAATACGGACCGTTTTTCAACCGTCTTGGTAACGCCTTTCACGCCACCGGGCTTGTATGGCGACAGCAGCGAGCGTCGGGCCCTGAACCTCGGCCCGCAACTTGGCGAACTGCGCCCGCTCGGAGACTTTCCCGATGGCGTAACCCGGCAGAGCTACGCGCCAAGCGCGGAAGTCGATCTGAAACCCTGGTTGCTGACGGCGGCATTGCTCCTGTTCATGATCGACGCTCTAGCGACGCTGATAATGCGGGGGCTTTTGCCCCGGTTTCGCCCGAGCGTCTTGGCGCCTTGCATCGCGCTTGGTTTCATCGTTGTCGCCACAGCTGATTCATTGGCGCAAAGCGGTAGCGACGATTTCGCCTTGAAGGCCGCGTCGGAGACGAGACTCGCCTACATCATCACCGGCGATCCAATAGTCGACGACACCAGCTTGCAAGGCCTGACCGGGTTGAGTCGCGTGCTTAACCAGAGAACTGCCGTCGAAGCCGCGGCGCCGATCGGAATCGACATCGAACAGGATCCGTTGAGCCTCTTTCCGCTACTGTATTGGCCGGTCACGGAAACCCAGCAAACCGTAACCGCGGCAACCATCGGCCGCTTGAACCGGTTTATGGCGACGGGCGGCACGATTTTGTTCGACCTATTGGACGGCGGTTCCGGCGACAACGTCGCGGTTTTAAGACGGTTGACGCGCGGCCTCGACATTCCACCGCTGACACCGGTCCCGCCGTCCCATGTCCTGACCAAAGCGTTCTACTTGATGCAGGCTTTTCCGGGCCGATGGGCCGACGGCCGCGTCTGGGTCGAGCGGCCGGGCGAGCGGATCAATGACGGTGTTTCCAGCATTATCGTCGGCGCCAACAACTGGGCGGCGGCTTGGGCAATCGATGCGCAGGGACGGCATTTGTTCGCCGCGGTCCCGGGTGGCGAACGGCAAAGAGAGATGGCGTATCGCTTCGGCGTTAACCTGGTCATGTACACGCTGACCGGTAACTACAAGTCGGATCAGGTGCACGTTCCTTCGATCCTCGAGCGTCTGGGGAACTGACACGATGGTGGGAACGACGATCGAATTTGCGCCGCTGATTCCCTGGCTTGCCGTCGTGTTGCTCGGGCTTGCCGCAGCCCTGCTCGCGGGATTGGGTCTCTACGCGCGGGCGAATGGCGCATTGTGGCGCCTCTTGGCGTTTGCCGTACTCATACTCACACTGCTCAATCCGTCGCTGGTCGTCGAAGAGCGCGATCCCCTCAAGGACGTCGCCGTCGTCATTGTCGACGATACGCCGAGCCAAAACATCGGCGACCGCCGCAAACAAGTCGCCGCCGCGTTGGAGGCGATACGAACGGAGGCGGAAAAATACCGCAGTTCGCTCGAACTTCGCGTCGTCAAAGTCGGTCAGGATGGTTTGGCGGCGGCCGATCAGGGCAGCCGCTTGATCGCGCCGCTGTTGCGCGCGCTAAGCGACGT
Organism: Alphaproteobacteria bacterium; assembly: GCA_047517345.1. GTDB lineage: Bacteria > Pseudomonadota > Alphaproteobacteria > UBA8366. Next base: position 12,372 of record JAKZTB010000394.1, on the reverse strand, counting down.
GCCTTCGCGTCGCGTCGCCGGCGCAATCCTGTTGACCGACGGACAGCTGCACGATTCGCCGTCGGCGCTCCAAACGGACGATCTGCCGAAACCGCTGCATGTTCTACTCAGCGGCCGTCGGAACGCTTCGGACCGCCGGCTGGTCATCGTAAAGGCGCCGGCGTTCGGGATCGTCGGCAAGGAAATGGAAATGATTGTCCGTGTCGAGGACAGCGCCCCGGCGCCGAGCAAAACCGCGACCCTGTCGATACGGCGCGACGGCGGCGAACCGACCAGCACCGCCACCCCTGTCGGATCGGACTTCAAGCTGCCGATCATGCTCAACCATGGCGGTCCGACTGTGTTCGAAATCGATGTCGCGCCGTCTCGCGACGAGCTGACCCGCGCGAACAACCGTGCCGTGGTTTCGATCAACGGCGTCCGCGATCGGCTACGCGTACTGCTGGTTTCCGGCGAACCGCATGCCGGCGAGCGCACGTGGCGCAACCTGTTGAAGTCGGATCCGTCTGTCGACTTAATCCATTTCACGATTCTGCGCCCACCGGAAAAGCAGGACGGCACGCCGATCAACGAATTGTCGCTGATATCCTTTCCGACAAGGGAGCTGTTCGAGGTCAAACTTTCCGACTTCGATCTGGTGATATTCGACCGGTACCGCCGCCGTGGCGTTTTGCCGCCGTCCTATCTGCGCAATATCGTCGACTATATCAACGAAGGCGGCGCGCTTCTCGAGGCGGTCGGACCGACGTTCGCCGGTCCGTTCAGTATCTATCGCACGCCGTTGGGCAAGGCGTTGCCGGGCGAACCGACTGGCAAGGTATACAATCGCGGCTTCCGGCCGACGGTCACCGATGTCGGGAAACGGCACCCGGTCACGGCCGACCTACTTAAAGGCAACGCCGACCCGGTTTGGGGCCGTTGGTTCCGGCAAATCGATGTTGCCGTGAAACAGGGACGCGTACTGATGAAAGGCGTCGACGACCGGCCATTGCTGATTCTCGACCGGTTCGGCGAGGGACGGGTCGCGCAGCTCAACAGCGATCACATCTGGCTCTGGGCGCGCGGCTTCGACGGCGGCGGCCCGCAAGCGGAACTCCTGCGCCGCCTCGCCCATTGGCTAATGAAGGAGCCGGAACTGGAAGAAAAAGATCTGCGTGCGATCGCCAAGGAAGACCGGCTGGAAATCACCCGGCGGGACGTCGATGCGGAAGCGCGTATCGTCACCGTCACCGGGCCTGATGGGATAGTCCGCGAAGTCGCCCTGGAGGAGAAACGCAAAGGGGTTTTTGAGGGAAGCCTTCCAATCGGCCAGCCGGGATTATACCGGGTGAGCGATGGCGAACGGATTTTCATGGCCGCAGCGGGGTCGCTCAACCCCATCGAATTCGCGGACGTCCGGGCGACGGCCGATATCCTTGGGCCATTGAGCGACGCCACAGGCGGCGCCGTTCGCTGGATCGAGAAAGGTATCCCAAAAATTCGGCGAACCGCGCCGGAACGCAATGCGGCGGGGCGGGACTGGATCGGGCTCACGGCGAATGGCGACTACATCGTGACCGGCGTCAACGTCGTTCCGCTTTTCCCGGCGTTGCTCGTGCTGCTTCTCGCACTCGGCGCCACTGCCGTGGCGTGGCGGCGCGAAGGCGACTGAATGCGATGAACGCACCGATCCGCAATATGACCGTCGGCGACCGGGCTCCAAATTTCTTGCTGCAGGATATAGCCGGTGCGCGGCGCGAACTTTACAACACGGACCTAACGGGCGGCCCGATCCTGGTGCTGCTCGTCGGGCCAGGCAACGGCGATTGCCTGCGCCAGTTCGGCGAGAGTTCGGAGGCGTTCGATGCGCTGGGAGCACACCGCTACGCCTTGATCGAACCCGGCGACGGCAACGCGCGGGCGGCCTCTTCGGGAAGCGGGTTCGCCCTATTGAGCGACCCCGGCGCCGCTGTCGCCAAGGAATATTTGGACGCGGCCGGCGTCTCGGCGCCGGCGATGTTCGCACTCGACCCCAATCAACGGATCGTCGCGCTCGCCGGCGCCGCCGATGCCGCCGCTTTCGCCGATATCGCCCGATCGGCGTTCGAACGGATTGCGCCGCGCGGCACGCCACGGTTGATATCGAAGCAGGCGCCGGTTCTTTTCATCCCCGATGTCCTCGACGACTCAGATTGCGACCGCCTGATCGATGCCTGGCGGGTCGGTAAAAAACGGAAGGATGAGGTCAATATCGAATCTGGCCAAAAATCGTCCAAAGCCAACCGATCCGATGTGAAACGCCGCAGCGACGTCATCGTGGAAAGCACCTTGGAGCGCCACTTGCTGGTCACGCTGATGCCGCGGATCGCACCCGAAGTCGAACGTGTATTTGCGTTCGATAAGGAATGGGGGTTCGAGAAGTTCAGGATCGGTTGTTACGAAGCTGAAGATGCGGGATTTTTCCGGCCGCACAGGGACAACCAATCCGAGGCGTTAAGCCATCGGCACTTCGCCGCATCGTTCAACCTGAACGACGATTACGAAGGCGGATATCTGCGGTTCCCGGAGTATGGGAGAGACCATTACGCGCCACCCAAAGGCGGCGTGTTGATTTTTTCGTGCGGTTTGCTGCATGAAGTCATTCCGGTCACCGCGGGCCGGCGTTTTACCCTGCTGACCTTTGTCATCACGCGTCTCTGACGTGAGCCCGTTGCGACCAACAGCGCCCAATTTTATGGCGAGAAATCCAATAAATCAAAGACTTAAATCGGTTTTAGTGTTTCACGGCGGTTGAACGTCACGGACGTTCAACACTTTGTGAGAAACCTACTGAATTACCGCACCTTGTTTGTCGATTTTTTCCGCCTCCGATATAGTTTTCGCGGAAAGGCGCGGCGAATGAATCAAGCAATTGGCAATTATGGCGCGAGGAGGGTGGCGCCCAATATGCTGACAGTCGACGAAGACCAATCGATAAATCCAGGCGAAATGCGAAAACGATCGGTCGTGATTGCTGGGCACCGCACAAGCGTGTCGCTGGAAAACGCATTTTGGAGTTCGCTGAAGGCCATCGCAACATCGCGCGGGCTAACGGTGAATCAAATGGTCACCGAAATCGACAGCCGGCGCGCCGGCAATCTTTCGAGCGCCATCCGGTTGTTCGTCCTCGATTCCTATCGGCGGCGCGAAACCGGGCGTATCGCCTAGTGTCCTGATCGTGAATTTCGAATGATTGAATTTCTCGTGAATCAGCACACTAACTATTTGAATCTAGTGTGATTCAGATCCAGAACCTCGCCGCGTTCAATGCGGCGAACTTCAGAATCATCACACTAGACCGGATCAGTATTGATGGAGGGCATCAATCCTGTGAACCCGCTCGATTCTAAGAGATAGAGCAACGAAACATGATGAACGGTCATCGCCGTAGGCGATTCCCATTAATCCTGATTTGCTCTAAGCGAGGCCGTCTTTTCCCAAGGCAGACATTTATTTCGTCAAATTCTTGAGAAGGCCCCGCAGGATATCCTGCGGTTGGATCTTTTCCGAACCGCCGCTGCTGGGTTGCTTGCCGAGAACGCCCGGCAGAATCTGCTGGATCGGATCGGTCGCCGGCGCGGAATTTTTCGAACGGAGAAACTCTCCACCCGTCTTTACGTTCGGCGAATCCAGCGGTCCAGACAAGGTGACCGAAACGAAAGGTGCCTGTTCCGTCTGGCCGTTGCGCGACACCGACGTTTTGCTATCGATAAGCCAGCGCGGCAAATCGACGGCACCAGCCGTCAAGGCCATCGCGCCGTTACCGTTCAAAACCGTATCGCCCGTTCGAACCACACCACGGTCGACGACGAATGTGCCGGCAAGGTCCGCCGGCGATCGCCCGAAAGCGCTTACCAGTTCGTTCGTCACGCTCCCCACCTGGCCGAGCTCTCTTACTTTCTTGCCGAAAAGCGCCGATGCGAGCCCGATCGCACTGATGGCGCGGTTTTCTTGTTGGGTTGTCAGAATTCGAACCTTACCGGATAGCGAACCGGTGCCGGCGAGCGTCGAAACGAGTGCGGCTTCCGAGGCGCCGGCCATCGTCAAAGACGCGTTCACGGAAACCTGGCCGGTAGCGCGCGGCGGCGCGCCAAATGTCTTTGCGGCAGTTGACAAATCGACATTCGATATAACGAAGTCGACCGCTATGGGCGGCCTCTTGGGCGCAGCATCGATCCGGCCCTTCGCTGAAACGGTTCCGCCGAGTATCCCCGCCTCGAAACGGCGTAGATCGAGTTTTCCCCCTTTCAAGCCCGCCTCGAACACGGGTTGCGACAATCGGATTTTATCGCTGATCAGCCCGGCCATCCGCACCGACAGATCGGCATCGATGCTTTGCAACGCCGAGAAATCTATGGGATCGCGCGACCAGCGCCCGTCGGACCGGGACGCACTCCCGCCATTCGCCGACGCCGCCCGGGCACGCGCCGTCGCCGTTTGATATTGCTTCGGTACGGGTTGAAAGAGATCGAGCAATATTTCGCTGGTCGTAAGGTCGGCGCGCACATAAGGCCTTGGGCCTTCGGTTCGCACCGAAACGGTCCCCTTGACCCGAGCCGGCCCGGCCGCGGCGTCAAGCGCCGAGACGCGGAATTTGGATGGCGTACCCGAAAGACGAAACGCTGCCGCCAGCGGCCCGAGCGTCTTTGCGGCCGGCCGAAACGCCGGCACGGCGAGGCGAACGAAATCCGCCAGTTCCGGATGGTTTATCGCCATCCCTAATTCAAATTCCGGCGTCGTCGACGCGTTTTTTACATTGCCTTCCAGTTCGACCTTCGCGCCGGCTCCGGCAAGAGTCGATTTGACGGTAAGGACGTCCAAGTTTCCATCGAGACGGCCGGAAGCTTTCGGTTTGCCCAGTTTGTGAAGCGGGACCGGCGGCGGCATACCGATAAACCGGAACAGTTTTTCCGGGTCCGTTACCGACGCGTTGTACTTGATCGCGATCGATGGTTTTCCGGTCAACCCCTTAATATCGCCCGACAGATCGGCCCGCACGCCCGCGAAACTCGCGACGCTTCCCTTGCGAACTTTCAAATTGCCGCCGACCAAAAGCCCGTCGATCTGGACTTTGCGCGCGAGCGTCTTTTGCACGGTCAGACGGTCAATTTGCACGTCGATATTCGCGTCGAAGGTGTCCAATATCGCCAGAGGCGAGGCCGCGGACGCCTTCGCGGCGGGCTTCGCGCTCGCTTTCGGCGCGCTACCATCCGTTGCCTTTTGCCGCGAGGTACGGGGCAAATAGGCATCCAAATTCAACTGGTCGATCGCCAGGCGCAATCCGAAACCCGGCCGTTCCCGAAGGGCAACGGCAAGGCCGCCAGTCATCGTACTGGCGTCGAGCCGGATATTGATGTCCTGCACCTCGAGCGCAATCGGCGTCACCTTCACCTTGCTGGCGTAGGAAAATCCGCGCAGCCGGTCGGGCGGCAACGTGCTGGCGTCCGCGCCCGCCCAATCGAGCAGCGCCCGCAGATTATCCGACGCCGCGGCGATTTCACCATCGAAACGCGGCTCGCCCTCGATGTATGAGAGGAAGCCTAAGAGCGACACGTCCGACCCTCCCGGCAACAACGCCGAGGCGCGATCCAAGGTAAGCGCCCCATTGGCCAGCGCCGCACGAAGTCCCGCCTCCCGAATCACACCGTCGCGATACTGGATGACATCGACCGCAAGATCGAAGGAAGCATTGATGTTCTTCGGCAGGATGAAATAAGCGTACGGCGTTCCCTCTTTTTCGGTCGTCTCTGGCGCAGTATCGGGCTTTGCATTTTTCACTGTGGACGCCACATCGGCTGCGGCTTGGCTGAGCAATTCATCCAAGTTCAAACGGCTGACGGAAATGGCGATATCCGCGTTTACGGTATCGCCCAACGTCACGCTGACCGCACCATTGCCGGAAAATGCGCCAAACTTAATCGCGGTATCATTGAGCGCGACCGCATCGGACGACACCATCAGCATCCCGTCCACGGAAACGGGTTGGGCGAGAAACGGCGGTACAGGACCCTTAACCGCGAGGGATGCAAGCCGAGCGGCATTCGACCCCACGATTTCCAGCTTCCCGGAAAGCAAACCCGTTGGCACCGGAGCGAGCATCCGGCCATTGAAGCGCAGCTCCGCATCGGCTTCCGGCAACACCGCCTTGAGGCCGATCGACAAAGGTTGTTGCGGTTTGATCGGCCCGGTTTTCAGTTCGATCGAGATCGGTATGCCACGGGTGCGCGCTGTCGCCGTAACGTTGAACGGCCCGAAAAGGGATGGCGCCGACACGGTCATATGTAGTTCTTCGGCCGTTTCGAACGTTCCGAACCGGCTGTCGCGAAAGCTCAGCGTGCCGCCGCGCAGCGTTACGTTGGCAAGCGATATGTCGAACGGCGCTGCGTCACTCGATCCCGGTGCAGATGCGGAACCGGTCTCGCCGGCGGCAATCTCGACATCCCAACTGGTCTTCCCGTCCTCGGCAATTTCAAGCGCAATGGTAGGCTCGATCAGTTCGAGCTGCTCCACGACGATACGGCGCTCCAGCAACGCCGCGACGGAGACCCGAACGCGGAGTTCTTTGAGCCGGACCATCTCGGCGGATCGGGCGCCCTCGAAATTGGCGATGCGCAGACCCGCAACCCGCAATGCCGGCGCCGGCAGGATTGAAAACGCGATATCGCCATCGATAGCCGCGTCGCGGCCGGTATTGTCCTTTATCGCGGCAACGATCTGTCCCTTGTAGCTGTTCCAGTCGATGAAGCTAGGGCCGATCAAAACGGCCGCGACAAGCAGCACCACCAACAGGGCGAGCGCGATAACGATCTTTTTCAAATGATTGCTCCGAGTGTTCGAGCGCGGGCCAAGCGAGACATCCAACGAAAACCGAGCGTACCCGCCCGGTCCGGAAAACTCTCCTACAATTAAGACGTTTGCGGGCCCATTTCAAATGGCGCGCGCCGCAAAATGTGCGCAGGCTCAGGGCCGCAGCATTTTGCCTGGATTCATGATATTGCCGGGGTCGAGCGCGTTCTTGATGCTGCGCATCACGCTGACCGCCTCGCCATGTTCGGCGGTCAGGAAATCCATCTTGCCCATACCGATTCCGTGCTCGCCGGTGCAGGTTCCGCCCATCGCGATCGCGCGGTGATTAAGCCGGCCGATCAATGCCTTAGCACTTTTCATGTCGTCCTCGTTGTCCGTATCGACGAGCAAAACGAGATGAAAGTTGCCGTCGCCTACATGCCCGACAACCGGCGCCATGATGCCGGTTTCCTCGACATCTCGCTGGGTCTCCGAAATGCATTCCGCGAGTTTTGAGATCGGTACGCAGGCATCGGTCGCGATACCCTTTTTCCCGGGCGCGAGCGTAAGCGCCGCAAAATAAGCATCATGCCGCGCCTGCCAGAGTTGGTTTCGCTCCTCGGCGCGCGTTTCCCATTGAAACTCGCTGCCGCCAAATTCGTCGGAAATGGCACCGACACATACTGCCTGTTCGGCGACCGACGCTTCGGTTCCATGAAATTCGAACAAGAGCGTCGGCTTGCTCTCATATTTATCCAGCTTCGAGTAAGCGATGCAGGCGCCCATTTGAACTTCATCTAGCAACTCAATACGCGCCACCGGGATGCCTGATTGGATTGTCAGTATCACCGTCTTAACCGCGTCATCTACGGTCGGATATTGACAGACGGCAGCGGACATCGCCTCGGGAATGCCATAGAGCCGCAGTTGAATTTCGGTGATGATCCCGAGTGTTCCCTCCGACCCGACGAAGACACGGGTGAGGTCATAGCCCGCAGCCGATTTCCGCGCCCGCCCGCCGGTACGGATGACCCGTCCGTCGGCCAGCACCACGGTCAGGCCGAGCACATTCTCGCGCATGGTGCCGTAGCGCACGGCGTTCGTGCCGCTCGCACGGGTCGCGGCCATGCCGCCGATCGAGGCGTCGGCGCCGGGGTCGATCGGGAAGAACAGGCCGGTGGCGCGCAGTTCCTCGTTCAATTGTTTCCGCGTCACGCCGGCTTGAACGCGGCAATCGAGATCCTCCTGGTTGATTTGCAAGACGTCGTTCATTTCCGATAGGTCGATGCAAATTCCGCCATACAGCGCGACGACATGACCTTCCAGCGAAGTGCCGGTGCCGTACGCGATAATCGGTGTGCCATGCCGGGCACAGATCGAAACAAGCTCACTCACCTCCTCGGTCGAATGGGCGAAACAAACCGCGTCCGGCGGCTTCGGCGGAAAATAGTCCTCGCCGCTGCCATGATGGTCGCGGACCGCGGCTGCGGTCGAAGCGCGATCGCCGATAACGTCGCGCAACTCCGCGATCAATGAATCCGTGACCGGCGCGAACTCCGCTTTTACCGACATGGCGTTCTCCCAATCAGGTTCTAAGTGCTAATCAAAGTAGCCCGCAGCCTATAGCCCTTCAACCTTTGCAATTTTCATCTTTCGAGAACCGTTCGCATGGTCGAATTCGACACCAACCTTGTCACCGCGGTCATTGGCGTCGCCGCCCTGATTGCCTGACTATCGGAGCTTGTAGCGGATCTCGGAACCATCCTCGGCTTCGAACGAAACCTGCACCAAGACATCGCGCCGGTCGTACCAAAGGCTGCGTTGAAAATCGCCGCTCATTTCATAGCGGATTGCGCGAATTTCTCGGCCGCGGACCGTGATCGTCTCTTCACCAGACTCTCGTATCGAGACTTTCATAAGGTCGCCATCCGCCGGATCGATGACCGTTCCGTTGCCAACCGAGGCGTTATTCCAAAGGCTGGCAGGCATGAACCCTGCATCGATTAACGTCGTCTCGCTGTTTATCGAGAGGCTGAGGCCGCCGCCTTCCCGCGCTACTTCGATCTTGTAATCGTCGCCATTGTCGTTGGTTTCCGCAGTCATCGCGACCAATCGCCCTTCCCGCTAGGTTTCGCGCGCCGTGTGGCGAAACGTATAAAACGGGATAAACTCGATGCGGTAGTCGATCTCTGCCGTGATTTGCACGACGGTCGGTTCGCCGCGTTCTTCGAACCGGATGACATGGCGTCCGATCTCGGTCCCATTGCGCAAAATCGCGAATTCGAGAACGCCATCGTCCGGCATGCCCGCCGCGACCGCCAACTGGGGCGCTGCCAGTAAGAAGAACAGCAATCCTAGTCGTAACCGGGGCAAGACACTTTTCCTTCAGTTCAGCCGAATGACGCCTTTTAAACACCAAGTTGTGTATAACGCAACGCATGAGGATTGCTGACGTACAAAGCACGCGACGCTAGAATGTTGTTATGGTTAGAGACTCCGAACATTGTTTGCGGGCCCTTTTGACGAAGCGTCCACGCCTTGCCCTTATCGGCCTCGTCGGCATTTGTCTCTGCGGGTTTTCGCCGGTTCGCGCCGAAACCGTCTCGGTGGAATTGATTCTCGCGATCGATTGTTCGTCGAGCGTCGAGTCGCAGGAATATGCGTTGCAGATGCGCGGTGTGGCCGATGCGTTTCGATCGCCGGGCGTCGTTCAAGCCCTATCCGCCGCGGTACCGAACGGCATCGCCGTGACCCTGGTGCAGTGGTCCGGTGCCAGTATGCATACCCAGGCGATCCCGTGGACCCATATCCTCGACAAAAAAAGTGCGGCCGATTTTGCCACCGAAGTGGAGCAATCGCCCCGCTATATGCGCTGGGGCGCCACCGCGATCGGCGAAGCGCTTAGTTTTTCAGCCGGACTATTCGAAGATAACGAATTCGAGGGCGTGCGCCGGGTCATCGACGTATCGGGCGACGGCAGCTCGAACCAGGGCGAATTCCCGACCGTGGTCCGGCCCTTGGTCGTCGCGGCCGGCGTTACGATCAACGGGCTTGCCATTCTGAACGACGAACCGGACCTCGATCGGTATTACAAAGAACATGTCGTCGGCGGCACCAGATCTTTCGTCGCGAGGGCCAAGAATTTCGCCGACTTCGCAAACGCCATCCGGCGAAAATTGATCCGCGAAATCGGCAGCCCGCCCTCGGTCCGTCTGGACACGCAAACGGCCTCTACCAAGCGCTGACGCTTCGCGTCGGACAGCCGCTCACTCTATTCGAAAACGAATTTCTCGCCGTCGGTCTTCATGACTTTATGCAGCTCGAATTTGTTGCCGGCGTCGTCTTCCGCCCAATAGTGCAGGGTAATCATGTCCTTCGCCTCGGGGCTCGCGACATGGTGGCCTTGCTGCAGCAGCGTCTTCGACGCATCGACCCTGTACTTGACCAGCGCATCGACGCATTCCTCGCCATTGCGCACGCAAACCTTGCCGCGCGTTATATTGACGCCGACGCCGCCCGACTCGGTAAACAGCCGGTCGTGATTGTAAGTATGCCGATCCTTCTTGAATTCGTATGTGAGCTTGACGAGTTCCAAACTCAACACCGCCTTGCCGGTAACCTTCTTACCCTCCCCGGCCCTAGGATCCTCTTCGCAGGCGGTGAAAAATACGAGCGCGGACAGAAGGATCGCGACACGGACCACGCTGGGCCTACGCTGCCGTGCCGCCGACAGTCAGACCGTCGATGCGCATTGTCGGCTGACCGACCCCGACCGGAACGCTCTGCCCGTCCTTGCCGCAGGTCCCCACGCCCGGATCCAGCGCCATATCGTTGCCGATCATCGCGACCCGCATCATGGCGTCCGGACCGTTGCCGATCAGAGTGGCGCCCTTGACCGGCGCGCCGATCTTTCCGTTTTCCACCAGATAGGCTTCCGTACAGCTGAACACGAACTTGCCGCTGGTGATATCGACCTGGCCGCCGCCGAAATTTACCGCGTAGAGGCCATTCTTCACCGACGCCAGTATTTCCGCCGGATCCTTGTCGCCGCCCAGCATATAGGTGTTGGTCATGCGCGGCATGGGCGCGTGCGCAAATGATTGGCGCCGCCCGTTGCCGGTCGCCTCGACACCCATAAGAGCCGCGTTCATGCGGTCCTGCATGTAGCCGACGAGCTTGCCGTCTTCGATGAGCACCGTGCGCGACGACGCCGTTCCTTCGTCGTCGATCGTGAGGGAGCCGCGCCGGTCGGAGATCGTGCCGTCATCGACGATGGTCACGCCTGGCGACGCGACCCGTTCGCCCATCAAACCGGCGAAGGCGGACGTCTTCTTGCGGTTGAAATCGCCTTCCAGCCCATGGCCCACCGCTTCGTGCAGCAATATGCCCGGCCAACCGGGACCGAGAACGACAGTGGTCTCGCCGGCCGGCGCGGCCACGGAGTCGAGATTGACCACCGCTTGACGCAGCGCTTCGTCGGTTTGCGCCTGCCAGGCATCGGGTTGCACGAAAGTCTCGTACGCCACCCGGCCGCCAACGCCATGACCGCCGCTTTCCATACGGTCGCCATCCGCAACGAAGACGGATACGTTCAGCCGGACCAGCGGGCGGATATCCGCCACCCGAACGCCGCCGGACCGGATGATCTGCACGGCCTGCCATTCGCCGGAAATCGATGCGGTTACCTGTCGCACCCGTGAATCCTTGTCCCGCGCGTAGGAATCAATGTCGGCGAGCAGCTTGACCTTGGCCTCGAAATCCATCTGTCCGAGCGGGTTTTCGTCGCTATAGAGGCTGCGGTTCGTGCCCGACGGACCTTCGCCCTGGCTTCCGCTATGACCGGCCTGGACGGCACGAACCGTTTCCCCGGCCCGCTTGATCGCCGATTCCGTCAACTCGGCCGAGTGCGAATACCCCGTCGCCTCGTCGGCAATTGCCCGCAAACCGAAGCCTTGCATAGTATCGAAGCTGGCGTTGCGGATCCGGCCGTCATCGTAGGTGACGCTTTCCGCCTGGCAGTATTCGAGATACAGCTCGCCGTCGTTGGCATTCCGCAGGGCGTCGTTCACGATCGATTCCGTACGCGCCCGATCGAGACCCGCGCGATTGAAGAACAGCTCGTCTGTCGTCGAAAGATCGGACACTATCGTCCCTTTCTTGATACCGGACCGCGATGCCGCAACGCTTTGGTCCCCTACAGGTCAAACTACGACAGAAGCGATCGCGAAGTACATCGCCTATCGCGGCTGGCGAGCGAATAAGAGGCGTGAACCGTCAGCAGAGGCGACACCGAAATTCGTGAATCAGTTTCCGCCCTACAATCGAACGCAAGTTGAGAAATCCAAATTGTTAGTACAAATACAAGGATAACTAATATAAAGGAATGTATACATACTTCATCTTGCTATTTTTTTGACTTGATGCTTGCCTATCCGGTTTACACCCACACCCACACCCACTAGGGCTAGAATGGGCGCAAACCGGATATAGGGGAGCGCGCCATGGATGTTCTCGACCGCGCCGATCTCCCATTCCCGCATTCGCTACCCGAGTTCCAGCGACTTTTCC
>JAKZTB010000393.1:0-4846 GCA_047517345.1 Alphaproteobacteria bacterium | reverse complement strand
ACTCTACAATGCCCAGTGGATCGTCGAAAAGAACGGCTACCTGAGCCCCGCTCAAGCTCGTCAGGCGTGGCACGCCGCGATCTCAATCAGGCCCGCCGCGTGAGACAAACTTGTGTCCAAGGAACCGGGTGCGCTACAGGTTTGGCTAAACCCGGAAGTTCCAGCGTTCCCGATTGACTTCTGCTCTACTCCCAACAAGAGACATTCCGACCCGTCAGTGAAGAAAGAAGTGCCAACTGTTTAATGCACCGCACCGCCCGGTTCCGTATTCTCCAATTCCTTCACCGCGGCAAGCACCCGCATCGAATGATCCATCGCAAGGGGGCGCCTGAAACTGTTGATGCCGATCTAGCTCGTCGGTAGCGAGTCGGTTCTCCGCGCGGCCCTGTCGTGGCGCAGCGCTTGCGTGGCGGCGGCATCGACTAGCGGCGGCGCGCAGCCGATGACGACGCCGTAGCTCTCTTTCGCATGGGCGATCGTAACCTTGCCTTCAGTTACGTCCCGCAGCAACCGCGCCGGGTCGCGCTTCAACGGGTCGCCGTAACCGCCGCCGCCGGCCAACCGGATGCGGATGACGTCGCCCTTTCGCACCGTCGTGAGAAACTTGCCGGGGGGCGATTCCTCGGTTCCGTCGGCGCGGATCAGACGAATCGCCGACGGCGCGCCGGGCCGGCCTCCGTGCAACCCGTAAGGCGGAACGTCGCGGCGGTCGGAGCGCACCTGCAACACCGCCTCGTCCGCGCGGAAGCGAATGTGGCGCTCCATCGCCAAGCCGCCGCGGTATTCGCCGGCGCCGCCCGTATCCGGCACAAACGCGTAACGTTCGACGGTTAGCGGCTGTTCGCTTTCCAGCATTTCCGCCGGCGTGTTGGAATAGTTGATGATCATGCCGGTGCAGGCTTCCATGCCGTCGCGCCACGGCCCCCCGCCCCACGAGCCGACGAGGAATTCGAGAAACACGAACGGCTTTCCTTCGGCGTCATAGCCGCCGTAGCTGATCCCGGCGTCGGGTGAATTGCCGCCGCAGGCCGGCACCAGCTCGGGCCGAATCTGCGCCAGCGCGCCGAACACCGTGTCGGCGATGCGAAACCCGGTAAGACCGCGCGCCGCGACCGGCGCCGGCGGGCTGGGATTGACGATGGAGCGTTCCGGCGTAATCACCGCGATCGGGCGAAAGTAGCCGGCGTTATTGGGAATGTTGAGATCGAGGATCGAGCGGACGCAGGCCCAGGCGGCGGACGCCGTAAAGGCATAGACCGAGTTGATCGCGCCGCGCACTTGCGGCGACGTGCCGGTAAAATCGATCGTCATGGAATCGCCGTCGACAGTGATCGCGACGTGAAACTTGATGGTCCCCGGATCGATGCCGTCGCCGTCCAAATAGTCGGTAAATTCGTAGACACCGTCGGGCAGCTTGGCGATTTCCGAGCGCGTGAAGCGCTCGGTGTAATCGAGCAGTTCCTGGCAATAGGCCTCTAACTCTTCCGGCCCGTAGCTTTCCATCAGCTTCAACAGCCCGCGCTCGCCGATGCGGCAGGCGGAAATTTGCGAACGCACGTCGCCCAACACCTTGTCCGGCACCCGCACATTGCGCTCCAGCACGCGGAACATGGTGTGACTCGGCTCGCCCCGGTCGTACAGGCGCACCGGCGGGATGCGCAGCCCTTCCTGATAAATTTCCGTCGAATCGCTGGCGTTGCCGCCGGGGACGCGGCCGCCGATATCGGTCATATGCGCCAGCACGGCGGAATATCCGACTCGCGCCGCGTCATAAAAGATCGGCTTTACGCAAACGATGTCGGGCAAATGGGTGCCGCCGTCATAGGGGTCGTTGAGGGCGAAGACATCGCCCGGATGCATGTCGTCGCCGAATTCCTGGCACACCGCGGAAACGGCGGACGGCATCGCGCCCAGGTGCAGCGGCAAACATGTGCCTTGCGCGATCAAGTCGCCTTTCGCGTTGAACAGGGCCGTCGAATAGTCCAGCGCCTCCTTGATCACGAACGAGCGCGCCGTTCGCGCCACCGTCAGCGCCATTTCATCGGCGACGGAAACGAGCGCGTTCTTTATCAGCTCAAGCGTAAAAGGGTCGCGATCGCCGCCAACGACAATCGCCGCGGTATCCTTTGCATCGGTTTGCGGCATCGCGTCGCTCACTCCACGACTATTTCAAGAATGTCCCAGGCCCCGCGCCGGACCCGGCAGCCGCGCGGCACCACGGTGGTGCTGTCGTATTCCTCGACGATCAGCGGCCCGTCGCGCCCTTCCGCCGTCACGTCGCCGCGTCGCAGCACCGGCGTATCGCGCCAGCCGTCGTCCCTGCCGAAAAAGACGCGGCGTTGCGTCGCCATCGCGCCGGGGTCGCGTCCGGCGTGCAATTGGAACTCTTCCGGCACCCGCGACGTTTCGGACACGCCCCGCGCGACGACCCGGACATTGACGATTTCCACCGTTTCGTCGTCCGAACTGTAGCCATAGGTCTTGTCATGCGCATCGGCGAACGCCGTCGCCAATCCCGCGACGAAATCGCTTTCACGCGATGCCGGCACGGTCAATTCGGAGTTTTCGCCGAGGTAGCGCATATCGGCATAGCGCTCGAACGCGATATGCGCCTCGTCGTAACCCTCGCCGGACAGCGCGGTCCGGCCGGCGTCTTCCTGGGATGCGAACAGCGCTTCGATCTCGGCGACATCGAGGAAGGCCAAGTCGCGCTTGAAGGTCCGAACGTAATGATGTTCGGTCGCCGGAAACAGCAAACCCATGGCGCTGAACACGCCCGACGCCGGCGGCACCAGAATTCGGCTTATGCCCAAGGAACGCGCCAAGGTCGCCACATGCACCGGCCCGTTGCCGCCGAAGGCCATCAATGCGAAGCCGCGCGGATCGCGGCCGCGCTCGCTGGAAACCGCCCGCAGCGCCCGCGTCATCATCGCGTTGGCCACGATATGCACGCCGTAAGCGGCGTCTTCCAGCGAGACGCCGAGCGGCCGCGCGATCCGCTCCTCGATGGCGGCGGCGGCCTTGTCGCGGTTCAGCGCCAACCCGCCGCCGACCAGATAGTCGGGATTGACGAAACCCAGAATGACGTTGGCGTCGGTCACGGTCGGCGCGACGCCCCCTTGGTCGTAACAGACCGGACCCGGATCGGCGCCGGCGCTTTCCGGGCCCACGCGCAACGCGCCGCCGGCGTCGATCTGCACCAGGCTGCCGCCGCCAGCGCCCACTTCGGCGATGTCGATCGCTGGCACGCGGACATGGTAGCCGCCGCCGGTCAACAGGCGGCCCGACATATTGATCCCGCCGCCGACATCGAGCGCGCCGACGCGGCCGAACCGGCCGCCTTCGATCATCGACGCCTTGGCCGTGGTGCCGCCCATGTCGAAGGTCAGGACATCCGCATAGCCGAGCTTGTTGGCGAGTTCGGCGGCGCCGACGACGCCGGCGGCCGGGCCGGACTCCATGATGTGGATAGGCCGCGCGCAGGCCGTTTCGACGCCCATGGCGCCGCCGCTCGACTGCATGATGCGCAGCGGCGCGTCGATTCCCAGTTTTACGAGCACCGCCTCCAAGGCCCGCAAGTAGTGTTGCACGACCGGCACGATGTAGGCGTTGACGACGGTGGTGCTGGTGCGCTCGTATTCCTTGATTTCCGGCAGAATTTCCGACGACAGGCAGATCGGAATTTTCGCGTCGCGGGCGCGGATCAGCGCGGCGATGCGCTGCTCGTGTACGCCGTTGGCGTAGGCGTTCAACAGGCAAACCGCGATCGCCCGCACGCCGTCGGCAAGCAATTCATCGATCACGCCGCCGGCATGATCCTCGTCGAGCGGCCGTTCGATTTCACCGCGGTAATCGACGCGCTCGCGCACCTCCAGCCGACGCGCGCGGGGGACCAGGATTTCCGGCTTTTGCCATTTTAAATCGTACAGCACCGGCATGCGCAGCCGGCGAATTTCCAACACGTCGCGAAAGCCGTCCGTGGTGATAAGGCCGGTCTTGACGCCCTTCTTCTCCAGGATCGCGTTGGTCGCCACCGTGGTGCCGTGGATCAGCTCCCGTATCCGCGCGCCGGACAGGCTATGCGCCGCGAACACTTCGCCGATGCCCGCCGCGATGCCGCGGCTGTAGTCGTCCGGCGTGGAGGCCACTTTCGCCGTCAGGACCTCGCCGTCATCGGTGAGGAACACCAGGTCGGTAAACGTGCCGCCGATATCGATGCCGACGCGGTAAGTCATTTTGCCACTTTCCCGTTCTCGCGGCGATTATACAAGGGTCTGTTGAAATTCAGGTTTCCTAATTCGTCTAGAATGTGACTCAAACTTCCTTTACAGGAGATTTGAGTGCTTGAAGAGCGATTTGTCATCACCGACCGTCAATGGACTTTGATGGAACCGCATTGTCTGGGCTAGAAGACGGGCCCAGGTCGTACGGGCGGAGATGGGCGCTTGTTTTTGGAGGCGGTCCCGTGGATCGCCCGCACCGGTAGCCCGTGGCGTGATTTCCGAACTACCGTGACGCAGGGATCGCGCTATGGCATGAATGCGCCGATGTCGACATCGCGGTCTGACTGAACCGTCGTGATCGGTTGCGCGAGATGCGCCAGCGCGTCAACCGCGCGCTGCCGGTCATATTCGAGGAATCTGGCCTTGGTGTGGCCTCCCATCAGCTCGTCATATTTGTGCTCGAACCCGGGACCAACCGTCCATCACCAAGATTCGACGGGGCGGTAAAAAGTTGTTGGCCGATGGCGTGCTTGTACAGGTCTTTGCGGTTCGGTGAAGAATATTTGCCTGTCTCCGCGTTGCTGGTGGATAAAACCTGATATTACCTATCCTTGGCTTCTCCT
>JAKZTB010000392.1:0-4793 GCA_047517345.1 Alphaproteobacteria bacterium | reverse complement strand
ATTGATCGCACTGGAAGGACTGACCGCGAAACGGCGCGCCGCTTCGCGCGCCGCAGCGCCGGACGCGACCGCATCAATGATCCGAGAGCGGAGAGCAAGTGGATGACCATACCCCATCTGGTAGACTCCTATCCAACGCACGCAGCATCATGTAGAAATACCAGTGAATCACTCCAGCCGATTCGCTTCAACCTGGAAATGCTCTAGAAGAGGACCGACAGGCGGTATCGCCGGATTTTTCCACCTTAGAAATAGAAGATTCGCAGATTCCGTTCGCTCTCGTCCATGCTCTGGAGACCGATGATATTCTGCAGTTCGAAGATCTTTTCCAGAGGATTACCAGTCTCAGCGCGCCTCAAGCCGCACGCGCCATGTACGACTTGGGAATGGAAGGTCTCGCGATCGCATGCAAAGCAGTCGATATCGAGCGAGCCGCATTCGGCAGGATATTCTGCCACTTGCACGGCCAGCGGCCTTTCGCGAAATTTCGCGAAACGACGAAATTCACAAATGGCATGGCCTTTTTCGATGCAACAAAGCGCGAAAACGCACTTCGAATACTCGAAGAATGGCGCGCCGCCGATCAGCTGATCGGCGACGGCAAATAGCGCCCACGGCTGATATCTGAAGGTTAGCGACCGCCTTGTTCGCGGCGCGACATAAACGCCAAACGCTCGAACAGTTGGACATCCTGCTCGTTCTTCAACAAGGCACCGTACAAGGGTGGAATCAATTTTGTTGAATCTTTGCTGCGCAGCACGTCCGCCGGAATATCTTCCGCCATCAGCAGTTTAATCCAGTCCAGAAGTTCGGACGTCGACGGGCGTTTCTTCATTCCCGGCACATCGCGAACGTCGTAGAAGAGATTTAGCGCTTCGCGAACGAGTTCCGCCTGAATATTCGGATAGTGAACGTCGATGATCTTGATCATCGTCTCGCGTTCGGGAAACGCGATGTAGTGGAAGAAACACCGGCGCAGGAAAGCATCCGGCAGCTCTTTCTCATTGTTCGACGTGATGATGACGACCGGCCGTTTTTCCGCTTTGACGATCGAACGAGTTTCGTAGACATAGAATTCCATGCGATCGAGCTCGAGCAACAAATCGTTCGGAAACTCGATATCCGCCTTGTCGATCTCGTCGATCAGCAAGACCGGGCGTTCGTCGGCCTTGAACGATTCCCAAAGTTTGCCACGCTGGATGTAATTCTTGATGTCGCGAACCCGCTCGTCACCCAGCTGACTGTCGCGGAGTCGGCGCACGGCGTCGTATTCGTACAATCCCTGCTGTGCGGTCGTGGTCGATTTAACATGCCATTCGATCAGCGGCATGCCGAGCGAGTGCGCCACCTCTTGGGCGAGAACGGTCTTTCCGGTTCCCGGTTCACCTTTGATCAGAAGCGGTCGTTCCAAAATGACTGCGGCGTTTACCGCAATTTTCAGATCTTCCGTTGCGACATAGTTGTCCGTGCCCTCGAATCGCATGCGACTATCCTGTTCAATGAAATTTGCGGCGGCAGCCTAAGGGGCGAGGCCGGGCCGATCAAGCCCGCTCGGCAATTGCGGCTTCGATGGCAGCGATCGCCTGCGCGGCCGCCGCCCCGTCCGGGCCGCCGGCCTGCGCCATATCCGGCCTGCCTCCACCGCCTTTGCCGCCGACTGCGGCAGACCCCGCGCGTACGAGGTCCACGGCGTTGAGCCGCTCGGCGAGATCTTCCGTGACGCCAACCACGAGCGACGCCTTGCCGTCGATCACGGACACGACCGCGACCACGCCGGAGCCGATCTGGGATTTCAACGAGTCGACCAACGGCTTCAATTCCTTTGCCGGCACGCCGTTGAGTGTCCGAGAGGCCAGCGCCACACCGCCAACGTCTCTTGCACTCGATGCCCCCTCGGACTGTCCACCGCCCAAGGCAACTTGCTGGCGAAGGTCGGAAATTTCGCGTTCCATAGTGCGGCGCTCTTCCAACAGGCTCATGATCCGCACCGGAAGGTCTTCGGCGGGCGCTTTCAGCGCGGCGGCGGCTTCGAGAAGTTTCGCCGATAGCCGTTTCGCGCGATCGACGGCGGCGGCGCCCGTGACCGCTTCGATACGCCGCACCCCGGCGGCAACGGCGCTTTCGCCGCTTATCTGAAAATAGCCGATATCGCCCGTGCGCGAGACATGCGTGCCGCCGCAAAGCTCAACCGAATAGGCGCCGTCGCCTTCATCGCCCATCGCCACGACACGGACCTCTTCGCCGTATTTCTCGCCGAAAAGGGCCAAGGCGCCGGCTGTTACCGCCTCTTCCGGTGTCATCAACCGGGTCGATACCGCCGAATTAGCGCGTATCCGTTCATTGACCGCCTCTTCGACGGCGATGAGTTCTTCGTCGGAGAGCGCCTTGGGGTGGCTGAAATCGAAGCGCAGATAGCCCGGTGCGACAAGCGAGCCCTTTTGCGTCACATGGTCGCCCAATGCCTGCCGCAGGGCTTCGTGCATCAGGTGGGTCACGGAATGGTTCGCGCGCAGCCGCGTGCGGCGGCCGCCCTCGACATTCAGTTCAACCGCGTCGCCAACGGCGAGGCTACCGTCCCGAATGGATCCGATATGGACATGCATATTGTCCAGCTTTTTTTGCGTATCGTTGACGATGAATTCGCCGCCGTCAGCGGTCAGCAGAACGCCGGTATCCCCGACCTGGCCACCGGATTCGCCGTAAAACGGTGTTTGGCTCAATATGATCGATGCGTCTTTGCCGGCGTCCACTCGATCGACGCTATCACCGTCGGCAACAATTGCGGTCACCACGCCTTCGGCCTTTTCGGTCGCATAACCCAGGAACTCCGTGGCGCCTACGCGCTCGCGAAGATCGAACCAAACCGCTTCTATCGCCGCATCGCCGGAACCGGACCATGCCCTGCGCGCATCTTCCCGTTGCTGGGCCATACAATCCTCGAAGCCTTCACTGTCGACACTCTTGCCGCGGCCGCGCAGGACATCCTGCGTCAGGTCGAGGGGAAATCCATAGGTGTCATAGAGGCGGAACGCGACATCGCCCGGCAACGTGCCGCCCTCACCCAGATCGGCGCTGGCCTCATCGAGCAGACGCATGCCGCGTGCCAGAGTCCGGTTAAAGCGCGTTTCCTCAAGCCGCAGCGTTTCGGTGATCAGTGCCTCCGCTCTGCCCAGTTCGGGAAAGGCCTGCCCCATCGACTGCACAAGCGTCGGCACGAGCCGCCATAGGACCGGCTCCTCACCGCCTAACCGGTGAACATGGCGCATGGCCCGGCGCATGATCCGCCGGAGCACGTAGCCGCGTCCCTCGTTAGACGGCAGGACGCCGTCTGCGATAAGAAAACTGGAAGATCGGAGATGGTCGGCAATGACGCGATGCGAGATAGCCCCTTCGCCATCCGGATCGCTATTTGTATTGTACGCCGACGCTTCGATCAGCGAACGGAATATATCGATGGCGAAGCTGTCGTTGGTGCCTTGCAAGGTCGCAGTAATTCGCTCCAAACCCATGCCGGTGTCGATCGAAGGCCGCGGCAGGTCGATCCGTTCATCCGGCGTGACCTGCTCATATTGCATGAAAACCAGATTCCAAATTTCAATGAACCGGTCGCCATCCTCACCGGGACTGCCCGGCGGCCCGCCCCGAATGCTCGGGCCATGATCGTAAAAGATTTCCGAACATGGTCCGCAAGGCCCTTTGTCGCCCATCGCCCAAAAATTGTCGGAAGTCGGAATTCGGATGATCTTGCTTTCCGCCAGGCCGGCAATCTTCTGCCACAGCGAATAGGCATCGTCGTCTTCGGAATAGACGGTAACGAGTAACTTCTCCACCGGGAGTCCGAACTCCTTGGTTACCAAATTCCAGGCGAGCTCGATCGCTTCGTCCTTGAAATAGTCGCCGAACGAAAAGTTGCCGAGCATTTCGAAGAACGTATTGTGCCGGACCGTGTATCCGACATTCTCCAAATCGTTATGCTTGCCGCCCGCTCGCACGCATTTCTGCGACGTCACGGCGCGGCTGTAGGGCCGTTGCTCGGCGCCGGTGAACACGTTCTTGAATTGAACCATACCGGCGTTGGTGAACAGGAGCGTCGGATCGTTTTGCGGAACCAACGGCGACGACGATACGACTTCGTGCCCGTGGCCTCGGAAATACTCCAGAAACGCCGTTCGGATGTCATTGGCGCCTTGCATGAAACGCCCCTCGAGATTGGAACCGCATACACGACATTCGTCCGGCTGCAATCGTGTTGCCGACGAAACGAACGGGTTTTAGCCCGGTGCCCATATTCTGTCCACCCGGCCTTAGAGCCCGTTTGACAATATATTGTTGTTTTCATGGCCATTGTTTCTTCGCTGGCTAGGAGGGGGTCGCGCCGCGATGCAACAAAGGCCACTCGAATGGTTGGCGCTTGCCGGCCGGCTGGTGCGTCGCGGCCCTTGGCCGATGAACCACATCGCCCGGCGGGAAGCTCCTGCCATCCGACTCGACTATCGCCAATGAAAACAGCAACATATTCTCGAACGGACACTAAGCCTATCTTCGATGTTCATCCATGTACTCGGACTGGAAGACCGGACCAGGTTTCAAGTAAGGTAGGCATCGAGAAAAATCGGGTCGAACGACAAAATCGAAGGCGCGCTCCCCCATCATGCGTAAGCGTTCGTTCAGGCCGTGGAATGGGTCCCGTCAAGCGTATCTCCCACGTTGAGGCGAGGCCCCACAAGGTGCTGTCTTTCTGCTGGTAACGCGATTTACCATGCGCTATCGTCGTGCGCATGGTGGTTCTGGAC
>JAKZTB010000391.1:0-7257 GCA_047517345.1 Alphaproteobacteria bacterium | reverse complement strand
CCGCTTCTGGCGGTGCGGAGCGTTCCCACCTTCTCCTGCTCGACCCTGCCGTCGTGACAAAATCCTGCCTTGGAGCGGCCCATTGTCACGAATAGCCGTTTTCGGCCGTTCGTCTCGACACAAAAACGCACTAAATCAATGACTTATATTTTCCATACCAGACCCATACCAGACCCACACCCTCAGCACGGCGCCGGGAACGGGGATGAAGCGGCCCTGGGATGCGGCGGAAATCGCGGCTTGGAAGGCGGGACGGTCGGCCAGACGGTCGCGGATCGTGCGGCTGGAGATACCCATGCCGAGCGCGCCGTATGCTTTGCCCATGGCGATGTCGCCGCGCAGGATGCCGGAGCCGTCCGCGCGCTTGAACGCCACCAGATGGCCGCCTGAATCCAGCACGGCGACGGTCAACGGTAGAATGCCGGCCTCGTTGCCTAGCCTTAGGGCCTGATCGACGATGGCCGCGGCGTCCGCCAGGGGCAGGGGGGTGGCGAGGTGTTTGACGTAGTGGTCCGCCATGAGCCTATCTACTCCCCTTGTCGGACGAGGGCGGCGATGGAGCCGCCGTCGACGGTGACGGTCTCGCCGGTGATGAAGGCGGCCTCGTCGGAGGCGAGGAAGGCGGCGACGCCGGCGACGTCTTCCGGCTCGCCCCAGCGGCGCACGAGGTTCTCGCCGTTCCAGTTGTCGCCGTAGTTTTCGTCATCCTTGAAGCCGCGGTTCATCGGCGAGGCGATCATGCCCGGCGCCAGCGCGTTGACCGTGATGTTCTTGCCGGCCATGTCGGCGGCGAGCGCCCGGGTCATGGCCATCAGCCCGCCTTTGGCCGCGACGTAACCGATCCGGTTCGGCCGGCCGACGGAACTGGCGATCGACGCCATGTTGACGATGCGGCCGCTGCCGGCTTCCAGCATGTGCGGGATGACCGCCTGGCAGCACAGGAAATGACCGGTCAGGTTGATGTCGAGCATGCGGCGCCAGTCCGCCTCGCTGTGCTCGAGAAAAGGCTTGATGATGCGGCTGCCGGCGTTGTTGACCAGTATGTCGATCTTTCCGAACTGCTCCACGGTCGCGGCCGCCATCGCGTCGACCTCGGCGCGCCGGGTAATATCGGCGGCGACGCCTATTGCGGCGCCACCTTCGCTTTGGATCGCATCCGCGATGGACCGCGCGGCATCCCTATCGATATCGGCAGTGACGACCCCGGCGCCTTCCCTTGCGAGCTTGAACGCAATTGCGCGGCCTATACCGCTTCCGGCGCCGGTCACGATGGCCGACTTGCCCTGCAGGCGCATGATCGATCCCCTGGATGCGTTAGTACGGCTTATCGCCCTGAATTTGGGTCCGGTGCATGATGCGGTCCGATTCCGGCGGAAAGGCATTGCGCCGGTGCATCACCCTTCGGTTGTCCCAAATCAGCAAATCCCCGACCCGCCATTCCTGATGCCAGCTTGCCGTCGGCGCCTGCACCAGGACGTGACCCCACAGCGCGTTTAGCAGGGCCTCCGATTCGGCGACCGGCAAGCCGTTGACATAGGTGTTCTGGCGGCGGCCGAGATACAACGCCTTGCGGCCGGATTCCGGATGGGTGCGGGCGATAGGATGGCTCGGTCCGGCGATTGCCGCGACATCGATCTCGCTCGGGTCGAGCCGGTCGCCGCTGCCGTCGCGCAGGTAGCCGTCGAGCGTATAAACGGAATCGTGCTTGATCGTTCGGCCCTCGATGCGGCCCCGCAGTTCGTCGGGCAGTTTGTCGTAAACCGTGTGCATGTCGATATACCCGGTTTCGCCGCCCGACTCGGAAACGCCGAGCGCATACAGGCTGCTCGCTTTGGGCGGCTCGTCCGTGTAGGCCATGTCGGTGTGCCACAGCAGTTCCTCGTCGCCGAGCGATCCGATCGACACGCCGTCTTCGACGACGTTCGAAATGACGAGGACTTCCGGAAGTCCTTCTACGGCGGCTTGGCCATGCCCGTCAACCGGCGCCAGATAGAGACTTCCAAAGCGTTTGCTGAAGGCCATGAAGTCGGCGTCGCTGAGCTGCTGGTCCCGAAAGCGCAGGACGCCATGGTCTATCCAAGCGGCGTAGATTGCCGAGAACGACTCGTCGTTTAACGCCGCGCTCAGGTCGATACCGGCTACCTCCGCGCCAACCGCAGGCGACAGTTTTAGGATATCGATGCTGGCCTGTGTGTTCGTTTCCATAGGCACACCCCGATTATTGCCACAAAGCAGCAAATTTTATGCCCGCTGCCGGCCGGGAACAAGATGGGAGTCCATGACTTGGTCTATTTGGCTTGCGCCATGCCGCGTGCGACGGCGGCGAGTGCTGCGGCGCGCGAGGCAGGATCGCGGATTTTTCGCGCGGCGCGGATCGCCAGTTGCGGTTTGCCATTCCGGGCCGCTGCCTCGGCGACCTCTTTCAAGGCGCGATTCCGCGGCGTCTGACTGGCGCGCAATCCGTCAACAGCGTCGACTTCGGGAATTCGTGCCGCCGTGTCGAATCCGTCGAGAATCTGATCGGTCGCGATTAGCGCTTCGACGATCCGGGCTGCCGAACGTGGGTATTGTTCGTCGTGGCGCCGGCTGAAAGTGATCCGCCGCGCCGCTTTGATCACTTCGTCGGCGCGTTCCTTGTCATCGCTACGTGCGTAGGCACGCGCCAGCAAGGTCAAGAGGCGCACCCGGTCGAGCGCGCCCGGCAACGTATAGATGAGATTGCTTGCCCGGACGAACAATGCTTCCGAGGTTCCGGGGTCGCCGACTTCGATTTGCGTATCGAGAACTTTCTCGATCGCAATTTCGACCCGCTCGGGGATCGGTTTGGCGCGCATCGGCTCGAGGGCTTTCGCCAGCAGGGCGCTGGCCGCGACAGGATCGCCCTTCGTGTCGCCGCGCCATCGCGCCACGTCGGCAAATATCTGCGCGCGCAGTCCAAGATACGAAATGTAGTCGGTGAGACGCAGCGCTTCTTCGAACTTTCGATTTTTGAGAAGCACTTGGCTCATCGCGAACAGCGTGTCCGCTTGCGTCGGCGGGTCGCGAATAAGACCGGCGGCTTTAAAGGCGTCGGCGAGACGTCCGACCCGCGTCTGTTCGATGACAAGATGGTTCAGCAAATCATAGCGGCGTTCTTTGTCCTCGATCCCGACAGTCGTTTCTACCGCGAGCGTAAAAAGCGTCACGGCTGCATCCATATTGCCTTTTTCGGCGATGGCGCGGGCGACCGATCCCACCGCCCTCACGCGGCGTTCGGGATCGGCGATCGACCGCACGAGCCGCATTGCGCGGGTTTGGTCTCCGGCTTGCGTTTCCGCTGCCGCAAGTTCCACGAGCGCCTCGTCGCGGCCGGCGAAACTATTTTTTTGTATCGTGCGCCGCGCCTGCCCCAAGGTTATCGCAGCATTCTTATGATCGCCGAGGCGGGTTTGCGCTTCCCCGATAAAAAGCAGAAGGCGCGCCATTTCGGAATCATTGTCCTTGATGACTTTGGTCTGCCGATAGGCTTCGGCAAGCGCGGAGCGGGACCCTTTTCGGGATTTGACGTTTCTCAAAGGTTTCCCGGTCTCGTCGACGGTGCCCACCAGGCCCGTGTCGAGCAATGACTTAATTCGGATCATGCGGTCGGGAATACGCTTGGCCGCCGCGATCGCACCGGATGAATCGCCGAGTTGTGCGTGCGCCATTGCAATGCGCGCCAACAACGCAATTGAATCCGTTTCCTTCACGCTCCCCTTCAGCGCGCGGCCGGCGTCGGCCAACGCCTTCAACGCAGATTTCTTACGATTCTTTTTGACGTTGTACCGGGCAAGTTCGAACAATGCCGTTGCACGCCAAAATCCGTCCTCGATGCGGTCGAGTTCTTCCAGCGCGTCTTTAAGGCGCTCTCACGACAGCTCCGCCTCGACCAGGCCCGCCAGCGCTTCGCCCTGCTCGGCGGGCGTTTCCAGGGAAAGGGCGGCCAAGCGGACCAGAATAAACGGGTCCTTTTGGGCCTCGCGCGTAATGGCGTCGTATTGCGCCCAGGCCGGTAGGCTTGCGCACAGGAGCGCGAGCGCGAGCGCGGCGCTACGCAGAGTCGAACACGCGCTTGAAAATCGTATCGACATGTTTGGTGTGGTACTCGAGGTCGAACAAATCGTCTAGTTTTTCGGCGCTCAAACAGGCACCGATCACGGGATCTGTTTTTAGTAAATCCGCGAAGTTTTTGCCTTCCCGCCAAGATTCCATCGCGTTCGTTTGCACGGCCTGATAGGCGTCTTCGCGGCTCATGCCCGCTTGGGTCAAGGCCAGCAATACGCGCTGCGAATTGTGTAAGCCGCCGAGCTGATCGAGATTACGCTGC
The DNA here is from genome assembly GCA_047517345.1 of Alphaproteobacteria bacterium. Lineage (GTDB taxonomy): Bacteria > Pseudomonadota > Alphaproteobacteria > UBA8366. The sequence continues at coordinate 2,912 of JAKZTB010000391.1, read as the reverse complement.
ATCTGATCCGGATAGACGACGAGTTTTTCGATCAGCCCCGTCGCCCGGCCCAACGCGAAATCCAAGGTGACGGTCGCGTCCGGTCCGATCATGCGCTCGACCGACGAGTGGGAGATATCCCGCTCGTGCCACAGCGCGACGTTCTCCATCGCGGGTGTCACGGCGCTGCGCACGACGCGCGCAAGCCCTGTCAGGTTTTCGGTCAGCACCGGGTTGCGTTTGTGCGGCATCGACGACGAGCCTTTTTGGCCCGGTGAGAAAAATTCCTCCGCTTCGCGCAGTTCGGTGCGCTGTAGATGGCGGATCTCGACCGCCAGGTTCTCCAGCGACGAGGCGATGATACCCAATACCGCAAAGAACATCGCGTGCCGGTCGCGCGGAATCACCTGGGTCGAGAGAGGTTCGACACAGAGGCCCATCTTCCCGGCGACATGGGCCTCGACGGAGGGGTCGATGTTGGCGAAGGTGCCGACGGCGCCGGAGATGGCGCAGGTCGCGATCTCCGCGCGCGCCGCGACCAGCCGTTGTCGGGCACGCTGGAACGCCGCGTGATGTCCCGCGAGCTTGAGCCCGAACGTCGTCGGCTCGGCATGGATCGCGTGGCTGCGGCCGATGCACACGGTGTATTTGTGCTCTTCTGCCCGTTTTTGAAGGGCGGCGAGCAGGGCGTCCAGATCGGCGATAAGTAAGTCGGCGGCGCGGCTCAACTGAACGGCGAGGCAGGTGTCGAGGACGTCCGACGAGGTCATGCCCTGATGCAGGAAACGCGCTTCGTCGCCGACATGCTCGGCCACATTGGTCAGAAAAGCGATGACGTCGTGCTTGGTCTCGCGTTCGATCTCGTCGATCCGGTCGATTTCGAAGGCGCCCCGGTCCCAGATCGCCTTCGCCGCATCTCTCGGAACGACGCCGAGTTCCGCCATCGCGTCGCAGGCATGCGCTTCGATCTCCAGCCAGATTTGGAACCGCGTTTCCGGCTCCCAGATCGCCTTCATGGCGGGACGGCTGTAGCGAGGGATCATACTCGTTGGACTCCGGTACCAGTGACGCTCGCCTCGTGGGGTTGCCCGGCATCATCCGCGCGTATTATAGCATGCCGGAAACGAACCCTCGAAAGGCGCGGCTATGGCTACACTGAGCGACGTGGAACTGCAACAAGCGCGAATCGATCTCGCGGCCTCCTTCCGTTGGGCGGTTCGGCACGGCTTCAATGTCGGCATCTGCAACCATTTCAGCCTGGCGGTCGGCGACGACCAGTTCCTGATCAACGCGCACGGTTACCACTGGTCGGAAATCACGGCATCCAGCATCATGCTGGCCGGTTACGACGGCACGATTATCGAGGGCGACCGCGACGTCGAGCCGACCGCATTCTACATCCATAGCCGCATTCACAAGGGCTGTCCGCACGCGGTCTGCGTCATGCATACGCATATGCCCTATGCGACGGCGCTCACGCTGGTCGAAGGCGGCGAACTGGAGCCGGTGGAGCAGGGCGCGCTGCGCTTCGTCGACGAAATCGTCTACGACAACGACTACAGCGGCATCGCGTTGGATACCGAGGAAGGTGACCGGATCGCGTCTTCGCTTGGCAGCAAGAGCATCATGTTCATGGGTGCGCATGGCGTGACCGTCACGGGTTCGACCGTCGCCCGGACCTACGATGCGCTTTACTACCTGGAACGTGCTTGTGAAACCCAGGTCATCGCGCTGTCGACGGGCCTGCCGTTTCGCCGCCTTCCGGATGAGATCGTCGAGCGAGCCAAGCATCAGTTCAAGACGTCCAACACCGACAGTGCGCCGCTGCATTTCGATGCGTTGAAGCGGATTCTGGATAAGGAAGAGCCGGACTATAAAGTTTAGATAGGGGAGCTGTGAGATGAAAACGATCCGCGAACTCGTCATCGCCGTCAAAAACCTGGAAGAGGCCGTCGAGGCGTACGAAGCCATGGGTTTCGAACTGGAACGCCGCGCGGTCAGCGAAACGCTCGGGATAAAGCAGGCCTTTTTCCTGATGGGAGACGGCACCCACATCGAACTCGCCGAACCGTACGAACACGACAAAGCCGTCGGCAAAGGCCTCGCGCGAAACGGCGAAGGGCTTTATATTATCGCGATGACGGTCGACAATGTCGATGAAGCCGCGAAAGGCATGAAAGAACGCGGCGTCAGGCTCGTCGAAGGCGGCGGCCGCACGTTTATCCACCCAAGCGCGACCAAGGGGTTGCTTATCCGGCTCGATCCCGCGGAGGATTAAACGAATATTTCGTTTTGAGTAAAGTGTAGAGCCATTCCCGATCGTTGTCGGTTACGTTGGTTGCGAGTTCGATTCGACGTTGACCGCAATCGATTGTCAGTTTATTTCGCAAACCTTCGTCGCCTAACTCGATAGTTGTTAGATCGATTGCGGAAAATACGAATCTTTCTCGGCTTGAATAGAGCGGTCTCAAAAAACCACTATCAGCTCTCGATGAATGTCTTGAAAAATCAACCTGTGGAAACCCTGTGTCGTATTCGACACTGATGTCATCGAGGATGAGTCTCTCTGGCTTTGGATACCAGAAGACACGCAACAGATCATATGCCAGAAAAATTATATATGAACTGAAAACTAGTAAGATGATTACGCCCACGAGGAACGGCAAGGCGGCTAACATTTGCCCGCCGGTGCCTTCATCGATTAAGGAATACCCTCCAGCGAGTACTACCGCGGAAAAGAGGCTGAAGAACGCGGCAGAGAATTTCGCAATAAAGTTTGTCCCTTTCATAGGTAGTCGGTCGTGAAGTATTCTCAACGTATTGATTGGATGTGATATTTGTAGATTGAGGCGCTGGTTTATTTGCAAGAAACTGGCGCGTATGGCGTGAAAACCTTGCAAATTGCGTTTCGCTTTCAGGCGTGATTCACTGGT
>JAKZTB010000390.1:0-5123 GCA_047517345.1 Alphaproteobacteria bacterium | reverse complement strand
GTCATCGGGGAAAAGTCGCTGGAACTCGGGTAGCGAGCGCGGGAATGGGAGATCGGCGCGGTCGACAACATCCATGGCGCGCTCCCCTATATCCGGTTTGCGCCCATTCTAGCCCTAGTGGGTGTAAACCGGATAGGCAAGGACCGGAGGAAGGCGATGTTGCCGAGCTCCTTCAGGCTGATGCGTTCGGTTCCCGTGCCCGCGTCGACCACGACGCCGGCGCGGATATCGAGCGTCGCCGCATCCGCCTGCAGCAAGACGCCGGCGAGCTCCAGGAGCTGGCCGCGCAGCGCCACGGCCGCCTTCCACGACGCCTCTCCGCCGATGCCGGCGCCGCGCGAGCCGTAGGTGCCGCCGCCATAGGGCATGGAATCGGTGTCGCCGGCGAGGACGCGGATGTCGTCGAACGGCAGGCCGATGCCCGCGGCGACGACCTGGGCAACCATGGTTTCCGTGCCCTGGCCCTGTTCGGTGACGCCGATCAGGCAGGTCACGCCGCCGGCCGGTTCGAAGCGGATCGTGCAACCATCCAGCGCGGCAATCGGCACCTTGGCCGGGCCGTAGATCAGGGCGCCGGGATTGGTGCCCTTGATGAAGGACGCAAACCCGATGCCGCGATGGACGCCGCGTTCCCGCGCGGCCGCCCGATCCCGGGCGAGGGCGTCGATATCGGCGATACGCTCCAGCTTTTCGAGGCACGCCTGATGGGACAAATCGTGCAGCTTCACGCCGCCCGGTGAATTCACCGGATAGCCGTCATCGGGGACGAAGTTTCGCCGGCGAATCTCCAGCCGGTCGATCCCCAAATTCTCCGCCGCCTTTTCCAGCAGACTGTCGCAAGCGACGATTCCCACGGGGTGGCCGACCGCCCGGTACTGCGACACCGGCACCTTGTTCTGGAAGACGACGGTGGTTCTGCCCTTGAACCCGCCGATTTTGTAGGGCCCGCCCGCGATATTGAGGACCTGGTTGCCTTCCACGATGCTGGTCCGCGGATAGGCGGAATAGGGTCCGCCACCGACGAGATCGTCGACCTCGAACGCAAGGATTCGCCCGTCCGCGTCGAGGCCCATCCGCGCGCGCACCCGATGATGGCGGGCATGAATGTCTGAGACGAAGGATTCGATCCGGTCGGCGCGCCACCGTACCGGCCGGCCCAGCATGATCGACAGCACGGCGGTCGCGAATTCATCGCCATAGAGGTGGCTCTTGATGCCGTACGAGCCGCCGCAATCCTGTGTCAGAACCCGGATATCGCGTTCGGCGATGTTCAGGTGGCGCGAAAACAGCACCTGAATCATGTGCGGCCCCTGCCCGCCGTAATAGACCGTCAATCGTCCCTCGGACGGATCGAACGACGAGATCACCGCGCGCGGTTCAAGGGTGACGCCGGTGTGGCGCCCAAAATGATAGGTCTGTTCGACGGTGTGCGCGGCGACGGCGAACCCGGCGGATGCATCACCGGTTTCCACGCTGCGCTCATACATCTTGTTGTCGCCGATGCTGTCGTGGATGACCGGTGCATCGGCGTCCAGCGCCCGTTCCATATGGCTGACCGGCGCCCGCTCGCGCCATTCGACCGCGACCCGTTCCACGGCGTCTTCGGCGATCGCGCGGGTTTCCGCGACCACGGAACAGACCGGCTCGCCCTGCCACACCGCCCGATCGACGGCCAAGGCATATTGCGGCACGGTTTTGAGCGCCGGCTGATTTTCCATGACCGCCAGCCACGGCGTCATGCGCTTGGCGATTTCCGCGCCGGTGACGACGGCGATAACGCCGGGCACCGCCGCGGCGGCCGATGTATCGATACCGAGAATATCGGCATGCGCGTACGGGCTGCGCAGATACGCGACGTCGACCAGACGCGGCAATATCAGGTCGTCGACATAGCGCCCGCGCCCCTCGACGGCGCGCCGCGCCATCAGCCGCGGCGGCGATTTTCCGATTTCATTGCCGAGTGTCCCGGGATCGGGCGACGTGCCGTTCATAACGCCGCAGTTTGCCCAATAATCCCGAGCCCGCAAGAAATCTTGCGCGAATTTTTTCCCGGCCATCGGAATTCCGTCGAACGGCCTGAAAACGACGTCGATGCGGCCTGCCGGCGTGATCCACGCCTACGTGTAGCGCCGTTCCTTCATTCCCGCGGGCGGTCCCAGGTTGGACCGGCGCCGATCCGGTCCCAGGAATGATTTCGACCTGATGAAGGGTCTTCTATCTTCCACGAGAGAAACGACGCGACGATAAATCGACGCGCCGGAGACCGGCTTGACAATGAAGTCGTTTACGCCAGCGTCCCGTGCCTGGCACACGCGGAGAACTTCGGAATGTCCCGTAAGCATGACGATCGGCAAATAGGGGTTTTCGCCATCGACCCCGGTTCGAACGCGCCGCACGAATTCGAGGCCGTCCAGCGGCTCCATGAACCAATCGACGATTGCGAGGTCGATCGTACGATCTAGCAGTTTCCCGGCATGGGAGACGCTTTCGGCGAGCACCACGTTTCGGCATCCATAGGATTTGAGAATGGCTTCGACGAGGCTGCGCATGAGCCTTGAATCATCGACAACGAGCGTGGTCAGCTTGCTGAAATCGATGTGTGCGTCCGACATGCGATCCGAATCTGTATTCTTGCCTGAAATAGCGAATTTGAGGAAACCTGCAACAACCAGGAAGGACCAGTGTCTGCATCCGGCAACTCAATACATTAGAGTATAATCAGCATTAATTTTCGATTACATAATTGATACTAATTTATCGCCCAATATCATCTGAGTTATCGACTTGTAATAATATCGTAAGATTTTTGTTGCATATCCGAGAACTCGATCGGCTCCATGCCTGATACCGTGGAATAGCTCCGAATGGGTCGTATCGCGGGCCGGCGACCGCGCATCCTTTCGCGTCGTTCGTGACCTACAGCGACCCTTTGCATCCATGGGACGAATGTCTCAATCAAGCCGAAGCGGAACATTGCCGATCTCGCGATCGTACTTTTCGGCGCCCTGTATTCCTCGGCGATGGCATTCATCTTCTGCGCCGGCAATTGGCGCTCGCCGGGGTATGTGATATGTCGAGCTCATCGTGGATTTGCCCGATGGGGCACGGACATGACCGCGCGAACATCCACGGATGGACGGGAAGACGAATGGGCCAGGGTGACGGTCGCGACGACAGCGACGCCAAGGCATCAACGGAAGACGGCACGACGCCGAGCGGGCCGCCCCCGGGTCATACGCTCGACGACCACGCCATGGGGGACGTGTTCTTCCACGAGCATGGCCCGGATGCCGATCACGACCATGACGCGGATTTCGACCTTCCGCTCGATCAGAACCCCCTTTGGATCGCCGACAACGTTCGTTTGACCAGCGTCGGGATCGATGTCGGCTCGTCGGGGACCCAGGTGATCTTTTCGCGCCTGCATCTCCGCCGGTTGGCGGAGGACATGTCGAGCCGCTACTTCGTGGTCAAACGCGAGACGCTGTTCCAATCGCCGGTCGCCCTGACGCCGTACGAGAGCGAAACCCGGATTTCGGACGTGGGCCTCGGCCAAATTCTCGATCAGGCCTATGAGGCGGCGGGTCTCCGTCCCGACGATATCGACGCGGGCGCCGTGATCCTGACCGGCGAGGCATTGCGCCGCGAGAACGCCGAGGCGATCGCGGCGACGGTGTCGCGGAGCGGTGGCGACTTCGTCTGCGCCACCGCCGGCCACCATATGGAGAGCATGCTGGCGGCGTTCGGTTCGGGCGCGGCCAAGGCGTCGCAGGACGGCGACCGGCGCATCCTGAACGTCGACATCGGCGGCGGAACCGCCAAGCTCGCGATCGTCGAGGCGGGGCAGGTCAAGGTCACCGCCGCGGTTCATATCGGCGGCCGCCTGCAGGTCGTCGACGAGAGCGGCGCCATCGTCAGGCTCGACCCGGCCGGGCGCACCCATGCCGCCCGCGCCGGGCTCAAATGGGCGATCGGCGACACGGTGAATTCGGAAGACCTCGATAGGGTTGCCGACGGCATGGCGGCGACACTCATCGACGCGCTGGTGGTACGTCCGATCCCGAACGACATCGAGAACTTCTATCTGACCGACCCGATCGTCGATTGGGGGCGCATCGATGGCGTGATGTTTTCGGGCGGCGTGGCGGAGTACGTGTATGGCCGCGAAGACCGCGATTTCGGCGATCTGGGGCGGCGGCTGGGGCACGCGATCGCGCGCCGGCTGGAGGCGGGAGCCCTGCCGTGGCCGGTACTGCCAGCCGGCGAGTGCATCCGCGCGACCGCGTTGGGCGCTTCGGAATATTCCGTCCAGTTGTCGGGCAACACCTGCTTCATCTCCGATCACGGTGCGTTGCTGCCGCGCCGCAATCTGCAGGTCATCCAGCCACCCTACGCGTGCCCCGACGAGATCGTGCCCGAGGACGTGGCGCGTGCCGTCGAAACCCATCGCCGGGCATTCGAGGTGGATAACGACGATCGCGAAATCGCGCTGTCGTTTCACTGGCAGGGCATGCCGGCCTACGAGCGCATGCTCGCGTTCGCCAAGGGGCTGGTGCTCGGCCTCGAAGATATGATCGCCGCCGGTAAGCCGCTTTTCATCGTGCTCGACGGCGATATCGCCCAGTCGTTGGGGCATATCCTCAAGGACGAGCTGGAGGTGCCGGTTGGCGTGCTGGTGATCGACGGGGTGGTGCTGTGGGACTTCGACTATATCGATCTGGGCAAGATTCGATTGCCGTCGCGAACGGTGCCGGTAACGATCAAGTCGCTGGTGTTTGCCGACGATCCGCGCTCGGGCCAACGGTTGGATCACGACCACGGGCATGATCATGGCGGCGGGCATCATCACCATCACGGCGGGCATGATCACGGGCATGAGCATCACCACGGCGACGACGCGTCGCATGAGAACGGTCCGGACAAGGCTTAGAGAGATCTTGGGCTAAGCCGAACCGAACACGGGATATCGATCAAAGGTTCGGTGATAGGGGTCGGGAAGGGCCGTAGCCCTCCCCGCCCTCCGAACCGCACGTGCGGTTTTCCCGCATACGGCTCTCCAGTCGGTGGTTTCCTCATCGGGGGTGTCTCGCGGCATGCCAGGCCGGGTAAAGTGCGAACAACCC
>JAKZTB010000389.1:0-6471 GCA_047517345.1 Alphaproteobacteria bacterium | reverse complement strand
GCTCAACCGCTGCCGCCGACTGGCCAAGGACAGGGAGAACCTCAACCGCAACGCGCTCGCCTTCATCAAGCTCGCGTCCATTCGACTCATGCTCCGAAAACTCTGTAATCCTACATAAAGTCTCCGGACGGACTCTAAGAGACGGCTTCTGTTCCGGCCGTCATGGAAATAGAGCGTTAATACCGGGTTGTTTCGTCACCCATTGGGGGGCGATTTGGAAATCGATGTAAGGTTTTTCGTGCTTTTGGCCCTAAAACACGCTTATTGGCGCGAATTAATGCGTATTGTCGTGGCGGGTGACGTAGCACCCGTTTTTGATACCGGAGAACATTTCATTGATCTGTGGATGCGATACTGGCTCGCAGGTCTCGTCGCACAGCAAATTCTGCTCGGAAACATAGGCGATATACGTCGTTTCCGCGTTTTCAGCCAATAAGTGATAGTAAGGCTGTTCTTTCTTCGGCCGGACGTTTTCCGGAATCGACTCCCACCATTCCTCCGTGTTGGCAAAAACCGGATCGACGTCGAAAATCACGCCGCGAAACGGGTGCACGCGGTGCCGAACGATTTGGCCGATGCCGAATTTGGCTTGATTTATTGTCATCCGGGTTTTCCGCTGCCGGTTAGTCGTCGCCATTTTACCGAGTTTCACGCCGTGCGGCCACAATAGATAGCGGCGGCACGGGCATGCCGTTCGGCAAGGGCGCGGGATCATATAAGCGAGCAGTACCAGTCGGCAAGAGCCGCGCCGATTTCGTCCGGCGAGTCCTCTTGGATGAAGTGAACGCCGGGGACGGTGACTTCGCGCTGATTATTCCAGCCGCGGCAGAACTCCCTTTGGGAGCCGGTAAGAATAGCGCCGGGATCGGCGTTCACGAACAGCTTGGGCAGGTCGTTCTGCGCCAGCCATTCGGCATAGTCCTGCGCGATGGCAACAACATCGGCCGGTTCGCCGCTGATCGGAATTTCACGCGGCCATGTCAGCGTCGGCCTTCGATCCTCGCCGGGTGCCGCGAACGGCTTGCGGTAGACGGCCATCTCCGCCTCGCTCATGTCGCGCAAAATTGATCCGGGCAGCACCCGCTCGACGAAGATATTCTTTTCCAGCACCATGCCCTCGCCCGCCGGCGACCGGAAGCCTTCGAACACGGGCCGCGCATCCGGCGGCCAATCGTCCCACGTTACTGGACGCACCAGCGCCTCCATATAGGCGACGCCACGCATGGTGTCCGGATTCCGCCGCGCCCAATCGAAACCCAACGCCGAACCCCAATCGTGCACGACAAGGGTAACGTCGCGCGACAGACCCATCGCCTCGAAGAATCCGTCCAGATATTCGCGATGCTCGACGAAGCGGTAGCTGTCCGGACCGCTGTCCGGCAGTTTGTCGGAATCCCCCATGCCGATCAGGTCGGGCGCGATACAGCGCGCCATTCCCGCAACATGCGGCATGATATTGCGCCACAGGTAGGACGAGGTCGGGTTGCCGTGCAGGAACACGATCGGATCGCCCTCGCCCATTTCGACATAGGCCATGGTCCGGCCCTTCACCTGGACGGTCTGTTTTGGGTGTTCGGCGGCGGAAATCATGTTTGGGCTCCCTTATTTCCCGATGAAGTCGGGCTTGCGCTTGTTGACGAAGGCGTCGATGCCTTCCCGGCCGTCGCGCGAGGTCGCCATCGCGGAGATCAACCGCGCTTCGATTTCCATCTGCGTTTCCAGCGGATTGGTAAAAGTCTCGGTCAGCATCGTCTTCACCGCGCCGTAGGCGCGCGTCGCGCCGGCGGCCAGGCCGCGGGCCAGTTTTTCGGCCTCTTCGGCCAGGTCTTCGTCATCAACGACCCGGTTTATCAAGCCCCATTCCAACGCTTCCTCGGCGTTGAGCCGCCGGTTGGTCAGCATCAGCTCCTGCGCGCGGCGCAACCCGACAAGCCGCGGTATGAAATAGGTCGAACTGCCGTCGGGCGACAGTCCTGCCGCGGTATAGGCGCTGGTGAACATGGCCGACCGCGCGGCCAGCACCAGATCGCCGGAGACGGCGATACTCATGCCGGCGCCCGCGGCGATCCCGTTCACGGCGACGACCAATGGTGGGTCCATGCGCGAAAACCGAGACGTCGCGCCATGCAGATAGAGGGTGATCTCCTTGAGCCGCGCGCCCATATCCTCGCCGAACCCGTGGAACGTCTTCAGATCGCCGCCCGCACAGAACATCTTGCCGGTCGCGGTCAGCAGAACCGCGCGGATGTCCGGGTCCTCGTCGCATTGGATCGCGGCCATCATCAGGTCGTGGGCCATGGCGCCGTTCAGACTGTTCGCCGCACCGGGCCGGTTCAAGGTGATCTTGGCGAGTCCGTCACTCACCTCGAACAAGAGGGTTTCGTAGGTCATGGTTCCTTATTCCGCATCGATTTCGGCAAACACCTGCTTGGCGATCCGTGTCGAGTCGATCGCCGCCGGCGCGCCACAATAGGCCATGACGTGCAGGAAAACTTCCTGAATTTCTTTCCGCGTCAGACCGTTGTTCAACGCGCCGCGAATATGCACCGCAATCTCGTGTGGCCGGTTCAAGGCCGACAGCATGGCCAGGTTCATGAAACTGCGCGTGCGCCGGTCGATGCCCTCCCGGGTCCAGATCTGACCCCAGGCGAACTCGGTGGTAAGCTCCATGAGCGGCCGGGCAAAATCCTCCGGGTCCCTCATCGTCTCGTCGACGCGCTTGTCGCCCAGGACGGCGCGCCGCATATTTTCACCGGCCTTGTAGTTCTCTCTGGTCATCGCAATCTCCCTTTGAGTTTCTAGGGAGATACTAGTAGTCGACGCCAGTAGCGACTATTGCAAAAGAGAGCGCTGCACCTTCAAGCCAAATAGCAAAAAAATAATTGCGCGAACGCATGAGCCATGGTTCAAGCGTTCTGCAATTAGCATGCGATGGTTTGGCGAAAATGGACGACCTCAACGATAGGTTCTTCAACGTTCGTGGCAAGACAGTCATTCTGAAAGGATGGCGCAGTCTCACGTCGATCAACCTGATTGCTTTTGGCTGTCTGATCGCCGGAACAATTGCTGGAATTGGACTCGGTTTTTGGTTTGGCGGCTACTGGTGGTTTGCTTGCATAGCTGCGGCTGTTTTGCTCGCTTACGGAATTTGGGCCACCTACAAAAGCGTAAAAGTACGAATAACATTCTCCGATGGTTTTGTTTCGATCGGAAACGCAAAATTGGAAGCGTCAGTGTATGGCCCTTTCTATTTTACTACTGAAGCTTCGATAGAAGGACTGGACGACGATCCGGGCACGAGCGCGCTTTGGTTAACGGCTCAACAAGGCGACACCCTTTTTGTTACATTTATGAGCCTTTCCGCCGATCAGGAATCCATAAGCACGTGCTTGAATTCACTTCTTTACGAGAGCACACATAGTTCTGTCTAAAGTTCTATGCGTGTTCTAGGAAAACAATTCACGAAGTACATTTCGGTACGCATCCGCGGCGATTTCCTCTTCCGCGTGATGCCCCCGGACCACCTGCCAGTCGCCGCCGACCATGACGTCGCGGACGCGGCAATCGTTGCCGGCAAAGACGAACGCGTCGAGGATATCGTCGCCCTGCCGCCCCGCGAGATCGGGATCGCCGCCGTCGAGCACGATCAAGTCGGCGCGGTTTCCAACCGCCAGCGCACCCGCCGCGCGCCCTAACGCCTGCGCGCCGCCCGCCGCCGCAGCGATCCACAAAGCCGCGCCAACCGATGATCGCTCCGATGCCGCGGCGACGTTGCGCCGCCGGTCGCGCAGCCGTTGCCCGTATTCAAGCCAGCGCAACTCCTCGACCGGGCTGACCGAACTGTTGCTGTCGGAGCCGACGGCATAGACGCCGCCGGCGTCGAGATAGGGCGGCAGCGGGAATATTCCGTCGCCGAGGTTGGCCTCCGTCGTCAGGCAAAGGCCGGCGACTGCACCGCTCTTGGCAATTCGGCGCAACTCGGCGTCCGTCGCATGAGTCGCATGGATCAGGCACCATCGCGGATCGGGCTGGGCATGGTCGAACAGCCAATCGACCGGACGCTGACCGCTCCAGGCGAAGCAGTCCGCGACCTCTTTCTCCTGTTCGGCGACATGGACGTGCACCGGCGCGTCCGGATCGTCCGCGTGCAGCGCGGCCACGGTCTCGGTCAGGGTTTCCCGTGTCACCGCCCGCAACGAATGCGGCGCGACACCGATCCGCACTTCCGGATCTTCGCGATACTGTCGCCGTAACGCTTCGACAATGCGTAATAATTCGTTCGGCGTATTTTGGAAGCGGCGCTGCGCGTCCTCAAGCGGAACGCCTCCGAAGCTGCCGTACCCGTACAGAACCGGCAGATGGGTGATCGCGATCCCCGCGCGCCGGGCCGCGGCGATAACCCGGACCGACATCTCCGCGACATCGTCGTAAGGCGCGCCGTCCGGCGTGCGGTGCAAATAGTGGAACTCGCCGACCGACGTATAGCCTTGTTTCAGCAGCTCGATGTAAAGCAGGGCGGCGATGGCCTCGACCTGGTCCGGGGTAAGCCGCCGGACGAAACCGTACATCGCTTCGCGCCATGTCCAAAAGGAGTCCTCGACCGGCCCGGCGCGCTCCGTGCGTCCGGCGAGCGCCCGTTGGAAGGCGTGCGAGTGGACGTCGACCATACCCGGCAATACCGGGCCCGCCGCGATCGGTGCGCCGTTTGGCGTCGCCTCCGGTGTCACCGCAGCGATCGCGCCATCCGGCCCGAAACGGAACAGGACATCGCGCGCCCAGCCTTCAGCCATGAGCGCCTGATCGGCGAAGAGCCGTTCCGCTTTGCCGGTCAACGCGTTGGTGCTTGGGCTTAGACGCCGCCCAAAGCTCTCCAGAATTTGCGGTTGGTTCTGGTCTGCATGACCTCGTGCCGATAGGTCAGGCAGGCGCGCATGTTCATCCGCTCTGTCGTCTCGAGCATACCTTCGCAGCCTTCGACGATCGCCTGGAAGCGCTCGCGGGCGCCCACTCTCGAGGCGCGGCCATCCGCGCCGTTCAACACGAGGCTTAAGGTGCCGCCGCGCCCTTCCTTGGTCGCCCGGCCCGATCGCGGCATCCGGTTGATCATCTGTGTCATCATCGACACCGTCTCGCCGGTCTCGCCGCCCTCGTCGAAGAAGCGATTGCCGGTCTTGCGGTAGGGCCCGGTCACCAACTTCAATTCGTCCGCGCTGTGCAGATCGGTATCGCCGGGAACCGGAACCGGGACGAGCGTGGCGAGCGGTCCGACATGGATGCTGATCCGGGTCGGCGACAGTCCCGCAACACGCGATTGCGGCAGCTTGGCCAGAATCGATGTGAAATCCAGCCGGACATTGAAGGAGAGATAATCGGCCCCGGACAGACGCACCGTGCGGCCGCCCTTGGTCTCGACGATCAAGGCGATGTTACTGCCCTCCGCCGGACTATAGGCGGTGCGGCTTTCCGGCGGGTTGCGTTCTTCCTCCAGACAGAACGAACTCAAGAAGGCGACGCAGACGCCGTCATCGCATTGCAGCGGCATGGCTTCTTGCGTGGCGACCAGCCCGAGCGCCTGCGGCGCGGCGGATGCGGCGTCCGGCAGAAGAAATAGGACGCTGGCTATCGCCGTCGCACCGGCGAGCCGTCGCCCAAAGCGGAAGATTGATCCGTACGACATGACGCCGTCTCCTTCCCAGCAATCCGGACACGAAAATCGATTGCGACTATACCGCCAAATCGCGTTTCGTGCAGATGTTTGGAAGCAACCCGCGGGGAAGGTGTAACCCGGTGTTGTTCGGGCGATATTTTACTTGCAAAAAGCGAACGAAGATTCCATATCGGACCGCCTATTCACGACGGTACGACAATGTCCGAAGATCACGCCGCACGGTACGAAGACACACCTGAGGTTCCCGACGTCGCCGAGGCCCATGGCGACGTCGTCAACGATTATTTCTTCCAGCGCGTCGGCGACCGGTTTGCCGGGCTCCATCTGATCGTCGACCTTTGGGGTGCGGTGCGCCTCGACGATGAGGCGTTTATCGAGGCCACGCTGCGCGATTGCGTCGATGCGGCGGGCGCGACGTTGCTGCATATCCATTTGCATCGCTTTACCGAAAATGGCGGAATCTCCGGCGTCGCCGTGTTGGCGGAATCGCATATCAGTATCCATAGTTGGCCGGAACACGGCTACGCCGCGATGGACATATTCATGTGCGGCGATACCGAACCGCATCGCGCGGTCGATGTCCTGCGCGACGCCTTCCAGCCCGAGCGCATCGAAATCGGCGAGCACCGCCGGGGCCGCCTGTGACGGCCGACTGGTTCGAGGAAACGCTACATCCGGGCCTACGTGCAAAGCTGCGTATCGATAAACTGCTCTACGAGGGCAAAAGCGAACATCAACACCTTTTGCTGTTCGAGAATCCGGAATTCGGCCGCGTCCTCGCCCTAAACGGCATCGTCCAGACG
>JAKZTB010000388.1:0-26480 GCA_047517345.1 Alphaproteobacteria bacterium | reverse complement strand
CACCGTGACCGCGCGCAAATCAACGGACAAATCCTGGGCCGGCAGCGTCGCCATGACCGGCACACTGCCACATCGAGAACGGAATGGCCAGCCTCGACATCGGCTCACGATGCTCGGCAGGCGGACAAAAAACTAGCCCTGGGCTGCAGGGTTCGACCACGCACAGCCGCACCTGCAAGGTGGAGAATTTCGGTACCCTGAAGATCGCCGCGGGGTCTTTCGACGCGTTCCGGCTGGAGTGCCATTATGACGGCCATCTCCGGTTCAATTACTACGCGCCGGCCGTCGGCCGGGTCGTCCTGCAAACCATGGATACGCTACTCGATTCCGTGCAACGCGAGCTGGTCGGTTTCGAGCGCGGGCTGGGCAAGCCGCTGCGCACCGCGGCGGGGCCGATGGAAAAAATGCCGCGCACCAAAGCGAACCCGAAGCCTGCCAAGCTCACGACCGGTTCGGAAATCCGCTACGGCATTCAGCTCGCCGCCTACCGATCGCCGACGCGGGTCAAGAAGGCCTGGAACTGGATCAAGCGGCGCGGCGGCGCACTGCTGGCCGACTTCGAACCGCAATACGAACGCGGGCAGAACGCAGGGGGTCCGCTTTTCCGGCTCGTCGTCGGGAACTTCGCGTCGAAGGGCGCGGCGCGGAAACACTGCCAGGCGCTGAAACGCGCCGGGATCGATCGCTGGGCGCGTGTCCGCGCCGGTAGCGCAAAGCCCGGACCTGTCGCCGCAACGGAGCCGTCGAACGAGTTCCGTATCGTCAGCCGTTAATTCCAGAATCTGTCCAACTAGACGACGATCGCCCCTTATCAGGCTCCTAGATCAAGCGGGTCCGCGCGAATGATCGTGTCGAGTTGCTGCCACGGCATTTCAGGAACTTCGCAGTAGATTTCGATTTCATTGCCTTCCGGGTCCTTGAAATAGAGGCTCTTGGTGACGCCGTGATCCTGCGCCCGGAGAATTGTCACGCCATGCGCCCGTAACCGTCGATACATCGCTTTGACGGTCTCGAGGCTGTCCGCGACGAAAGCGACATGCGACAACCCGACCTAATTCTTTTCGGGTGGCGCCGCGTCTTCAGCCACTTCAAAGACGGCGATATCGTGGTGGTAGTCGTTGAAGCGCAGGAAGACGCCGAGTCCTTCCCGCTCCGCGGTGATTTTCATCCCCAAAATGCCGCAATAGAAGCGCTTCGCCTCTTCAATGTCCCGCATTTTCAGGACGACGTGTCCAACCCGTTCAATCGGCATGCAGCTTCCTTTCAATTCGAACCGCCCAGCCAAGGACGCCATACCAAGCGACGATGACGGGCAAAATGCCGTAAAGAACCATCTTGGGACAAAATGTTTGCTTGATTAGATAGGATAAATAGAATTAATTGTTCTAAAATATTTGATAATGTTCGATTCCTTGAGAGCGATGGCCGTATTCTGGAAAGTTGCCGAAACCGGTTCGTTTCGGGGCGCGGCCAAGGCGCTCGGATTGTCGCCTTCGGTCGTCAGCCATCATGTTTCCAAACTAGAAAAACAACTCGGCGTCGCCCTGCTCTATCGCTCGACGAGACGCTTGTCTCTGACAACGGACGGCGCCGAACTGTTCGCCGCGTCCGGCGACATGGTCGCGGCCGCGCAAGCGGGCCTCGATGCGATCAAAACGCGCGCCAATCAGGCTTCGGGCCGTCTTCGCGTGGCCGCCGCCGGGGCGGTTTTCGAAAGCTCGCCGTACTTCGATCATCTGATGGCGTTCACCCGGGAATTTCCGAAGGTCGACCTCTCCATCAGTTTTTCCGATCAGATGATCGAGATGATCGGTTCGGCATACGATGTCGCGTTGCGTGTCGGCTGGTTGCAGGATTCGCAATACAAGGCTCGGAAACTGGCCGATCTTTCGCGCGTATTCGTCGCCGCCCCGGATGTCGCCGCCGCCAAAACAGTGCCTAAGCATATCGACGGATTATCGGAATGGCCGTGGATTAAGCTCGCACAGGTGCCGATCCGCTGGCAATTGACCAACAGGTCCGGTGAGCACCCCGCCACGGAACCGAAACCGGCGTTGGAAGTCGATAGCGTGATCGCGCTTTGCGAAGCCGCGCGGCAGGGCATTGGCGCCGCCGCCGTACCGCGGCCTCTCGTGGCGGAAGACATCAAGGCGGGCAGGCTTGTCGTACTGTCGCCGAATTGGGACCTGATGCCGGTCGGGGTCTACGCCGTCTGGCCGAACAACGTCGCGCAGGGCAGTCTTGCCATCCAGTTCGTCCGTTTCATGGCGGCGCGAATGACCAATAAATGAGGGTCGGGAACCCATCGTTCTACTTCGAGGATCCGGACGGCGACTCTAGGAACTGCGCGCGGACTTGATGAAGGTGCCCGACGGGCAACCGTTCGCAACGCTTGAACACAAGGATCTCGTTGACAGTGTCCGCAAGGAACGAGCGGCGGATAGAAAAGGCTGATAGCCACGCCACGCACCGAGTGCTTGTTTTTTTGCAAAAGCGGCTTGGGGTCATTAATTACCAAAACGCGGTATCGCCCGTCCTGTCGGAGATCGAAGATAAACCGAAAGTCGATAGCCTGATGTCTGTTTTCGAGTGCACCTCGAAAGAGATTCGGGTCTATCCGTGATGGGCCTCTTTAAGCCATGAACATAAGTCGCTACCGGGCGCTTCGTCGCTTGGATTCGCGGTGAATAATGTAAATGCCGCTGCTGACGATAAGAAAGATGCCGAACCAGTCCGGCTCTGTCGGCAGGTCGCCCCAGACGATAAAGCCAATCAGCAGGCCCCAGACCAACGCTGAATATCGAAATGGTGCAACGACGGCCGCTTCGGCAAGGACAAAGGTTTCGATCAGCAGATAATGTGCGGCCCCGGACAGCAAACCGGTGAGTACCAGCAAACTAAAATCGAACAGCGTCGGCAGACGCCAACTGCCATCGAACGCAAAACCCGATGCCGTCAGCATGACGAGAATCGTTGAGCAGAGCAGTACCGACAGCGCCGATTCGGTATCGCTGATACGGCGCGTAACTATATCCTGAAAGGCGCTTGTTACGGCGGTGCCCAGGGGCAGTAATGCATATACGTTGATCGAATCGCCAATTGGCCGCACGATCACGAGAACACCGCAAAACCCGACCAAAACTGCGCTCCAGCGCCGCCAGCCAATTGATTCACCCAGGAACGGCGCTGCCAGGGCTGTAATTATCAGAGGGCTTGCAAATGCGATAGCCGTGTTGATCGCCAACGGATTGAAGCGCAGCCCGTTCAGAAACAGAAACACCGATGCCGTGAATAAAAGGGCGCGCAATGCCTGCCCCGCTGGCTTGGTGACGCGCAGAGATGAAAATATTCCCATGCGCCATGCCAGGATAAACATCGGCAGCAGAATAAACGCGCCCCGCACGACAATTATTTGCGTAACCGGATAGCCGTCGGTGAGCCATTTAACGAAGCCGTCGCTTATGGTCAGCAACCCGGCGCCCGCGACCATACAGACGATGCCACGCCTGGTACGCGTGCGGTGCACTAGCTCGTCAGTCACATCGCTGTCGGATCGTTTTGCGGTCATTTTTCACCAAATCGCAGTATCGCGCAGCAGGTCTCTTGCTGAGGGAAAAGCGGACCAAAATTAACGGAAGGCCGACATCGCCGCGCGAAAATCATATGTGCGAGTAAGAGCGGAAATCGATCGAAAACGCCAGAACTTCGCTTTGTAGCCAGGGGACTAAACCGCTCTCGTGGTAGTTTGTTTTGGCCGATTCAGGCTCAAAATGGCGGGTTTTACCGTCGATTTACGAATTCCCGCGTTCCCAGTCTCAGGGTGTTCCGTCGAAGGGCGCCTACGGATTCGTTAATCGGCGAATATTCCGCAACGTACCGGCAGTGTCGAAAACCCGATCGCACGTCGTTTGAAGAAGCGTCAGGGCGCCGGCCAGCCGCCCCTCATCCCCGCTTCGGCAGCTCCACCACGCCGGTACCGTGGATCGACAGCTCGCCGTCCTGATTGACGGCCTGGTGCTTGATCTCGACGAGGCAGGCGCCGTCTTCCTCGCGCTTGCCCGTCACCTCGCCGTCGATGAACAAGGTGTCGCCTTCCGGGTTGTGGCGGCGGATCTGGGTCTCGGAACGGCGCAGGAACCCGTCGTCGCCCATCCAGTTGGTCAGATGGTGCGTCATCCAGGAGCAGCGCTCCGGGCCGTAATCGTAGGCCCCCGGCGCACCGACCATGGTCGCGAAGTCGTTCTCCCAATGGACCCGTTCGGGACAATCCGGAATGCCGAACTTGTTCTTGATGCCGAGGCCCGGATGGCGGTGATGCTGTTTCCAGGCCAGTTTGTTGGCGCGGATATAGAGCCCGCCCCAGCCTTGCGCGAAGGCGATGAAGCCGGTCACCGTCATCGGCCCCTTGACCATGGCCGGCAGTTTGTCGCCGACCGCGACGTCTTCGTAATAGCGGGTCTCGGCGCCGCGCACCTCTTCCTCGGCATAGCCCGCGAAAATTTCGGCCAGCTCGGCGTCGTCGTACTGCTTGATCGGTTTTTCCCGAAGTTCGCTGTATTTCGTGCCGCTTTCGCGCGCCTGGTCGCGGTCGGTGCGGAAGCACCAGCTGTCGGCGCCCGCCACCTTGTCGCCGTCCTGGTTGAAGAAATCGACATGATAGATCTGCTGCACCGCACGGCCGGAGAAGCGCGTGTCGTGCGGGATGAGTTCCTTGAGCCAGGCCTCGGTCCTGATCTCGTCGTTGCGGCGCACTGGCTTGTGCCATGACCAGTCGGCCCCCGCCCACATCGCGTGCACGCCCGGCAGCCCGCCAACATAGCCGGAAACGATCCGGTCGCAGGCAAACAGAAAGGAAGGCAGGGCGACGATGCCGCCATACTTCGTCGTCGCGGCGTAGTCCGGATCGCACCACAGCGGGTTGTCGTCGCCGATGCCGTGCGCATAGTGGCGGATGTTGTCGCGCGTCGCCTCGTGGCACCAGGGCTCCAGCGAACGCTCGATGCGCACGCCGATGCGCTCGCGCAGCTGGTCGAGCCCGCGCTCGGTGATCTGGGCGAATTGCCGGTCGATATCGTCGCTCATGCCTAACCCTCGTTTTCCAGCGCCGGTTCCGCGTCGCGCAGCACCTTGCGGTTGACCTTGCCCGCCAGCGTCTTCGGCAGCGCGTCGACGAACGCCACGCGGCGGGGATATTCGTGCCGGCTGAGGCGGCTCGCGGTGAATTCCTGCAGCTCCTTGGCGAACGCATCGTCGCCGGAACGTTTCGAGACGATGAAGCTTTTCACCACCAGGCCCCGCTCCGCGTCGGGCGCCCCGATCACCGCCGTCTCGTCGACATCGGGATGCTTCAGCAGCACGTCCTCGATTTCCACGGCGCTCATTGTGTAACCGGCGGAGATGATCACGTCGTCCGCGCGGCCGGCGTGATAGTAGTAGCCGTCTTCGTCGACTCGGCCGAGATCCTTGGTCGGAAACCACCCGTCGCGCCGCTTCATCACGATCTCGCCGATCTCGCCGGGCGCGCAGTCGTTGCCGTTCGCGTCGTGCACGGCGAGCTCGATCCCCGGCATCGGACGGCCAAGCGACCCCGGTTTGACCCTGTGGTCGGCGGCACCCGGATAGTCGGCCAGGATCACGCCGATCTCCGTCGTCCCGTACATGCTGCACACCGGCACGCCGAACGTCGCCTCGGTCCAGTCGGCTGTATCCGAATCGATCGGTTCCCCGGTGAACGACAGTTTCTCGACGGCGAATTGGAATCTCGCGGCCTGTCCGGAATTCTTCATCATCCGGAAATGCGTCGCCGCGGCGGCGATGTTCGTGATGCGGTAATCCTGAATCGCTTTCATGAGGCGGATCGGATCGAACTTGCCGGCGTAGCTGGCGGTCGACACGCCGAGCGCCAGCGGCGAGAGGGTGCCGTGCCACAGGCCATGCCCCCAGGCCGGCGACGACGGACACATGAACCGGTCGCCGGGCCGCACACCGGTGCCATACAACGCCGCCAGTATGACCGTCACGACGGCGCGGTGGCGATGCTTCACCGCTTCCGGCAGCGCCCGCGTCGTACCCGACGTGTACTGGTACATCGCCACATCGTCCGCCGATGTCTCGGTTTCGAATTCCGCGATTTCCCTTTCGAGTGCGGCATGAAATTCCTCGTCGGCGACAACCGTTTCGAGTTCGGAATATTCTGTCGCCAGATGTGCCAGCGTGGCATTGGTCACGAGAAGCTTCGGCGTACAATCGTCGACCCGCAGGCGCAGGCCGTCGGGCCCGAACAGGGTGAACAAGGGCACGGCGATACAGCCCGCCTTCATCGCGCCGAACAGGGCCGCGTAGAAGGGCAGGGACGGTTCCAGCATGATCGCGACCCTGTCGCCTTTGACGAGTCCCTTGCGCCGAAGATAGTTCGCAAACCGGTTCGAGCTGTCCGCCAGCGTCCCGAAGGTGAACGCCTCGTCCCGGCCGTCTGCGTGCGCGATGCGCACCGCGAGGGCGTCGCGGTCGTGCCGGTCGACGCATTCATGGCCGATATTCAGCCGTTCCCGGTCGCCGTCGAACAGCGCCCAGATCGCGTCTTTCGAATAGTGCCGTTGGGCGTCGGCATAGAGGGTGAAGTCGGTCAGGCGGGGCATGTCGGTGGCTGCAACGGTCACGGTGCCGGGAAGATAAGATTTTGCATCAAAATTGTCTATATGCAATATTATTGCCTATAGACAATTTTTAAGAGGCACCATGCTGTCACCGAAGCCCGCTCTGAAGAAGCCGGTCACCGCGGTCAGCCGCGCCGCGCGGATACTGCGCTATCTCGGCAAGCAGGATACCCCGGCGGGGGTCAACGCCATCGCACGGGACCTCGATATCGTGCCGAGCACCTGTCTGCATATCCTGCGCACCCTGTCGCACGAAAACCTGGCCTCGTACGACCCGGCAACGAAACGATACGGGCTCGGCCCGGCGGTGCTGAGCCTGGCCCGCGATGCCCTGGCGAGCAGCGGTTTCGTGCGCGAGGCCGGTCCCCGGATCGACGATTTGGCGCAGCGCCATGCCGTCACCGTGACGGCGACCGAACTCGACAGCGCGGCGCACATGGTCGTCGTGGCGATCGCCCGAGCGCGCCAGAACCTCACCATCCACGTCAATGTCGGCAGCCGCTTTCCGGCGCTGATCAGCGCCAGCGGACGCTGCTACGCGGCGCTGAGCGGCTGGACCGATGCCGAACTGGCGCCGCGCTTCAAGGCGCTGGACTGGCAGAACCCGCCGCTTTTCGACGAGTGGCTCGTCGAAATCGCCGCCGCCAGGCGCGATGGCTATGCCATCGACTGCGGCGCCTATATCCGCGGCATCGTGATCGCCGCGGCGCCGGTTCTGGATGGCGAGGGGCGCGCAAGCCGGGCGCTCGCCGCCATCGGTTTCGCCGAAGCGCTCGCCGGAGACACGGCACTCCGCCTCGCCCGCGACGTCAAACAGGCCGCCGATCTACTTTCGGAATAAGTTCTTCGCCTTACGCGCGCGGCTTCCCCAGCACGTCCGGGTTCACCACATTGGCCAGTTCCCCGGCGGCAAAGGCGTTAATCTGGTCGAAGATATCGGTGAACTGAATCTCGTATTCCTCGCGCGTCACGTAGCCGATATGCGGCGTGCAGACGACATTGGGCATGGACAGGAGCGGGTGGTCGCGCACCGGCTCTTCCTCGTAGACGTCGACCGCCGCCATGCCGGGCCGGCCGGCGCGCAGCGCCTCGGCTAGGGCGCCCGGTTCGATCAGCGGCGCGCGGCTGGTGTTGACCAGCAGCGCCGTCGGTTTCATGCGCGCCAGATCGGAAGCGGTGACGATGCCGCGCGTCGCGTCGTAGAGCCGCATATGCAGGGACAACACGTCGCACGCCTCGAAGAACGCTTGCTTGCTGTCCGCGACCGCGCGGCCGTCGGCACGGGCCCGCTCGCGCGATGCCTCGCTGGCCCAGACCAATACGTTCATGCCGAACGCCTCGCCATAGCCGGCGACCACCGTGCCGATGCGGCCATAGCCATAGATGCCGAGCGTCCTGCCGCCGACCGAATTGCCGACGCCGGTCTGCCAGGTTCCGGCTTGCAGCGACGCCATCTGCCGCGGGATTTCCCGCATCGCCGCCAGCACCAGCCCCCAGGTCAACTCGGCGGTCGCAAAGGACGGTGTGTCGGCATGCATGCTCGACGACACGACGATGCCGAGCTTAGTGCAGCTGTCGATGTCGATATGCGGATAGACGCTGCGCTGGCTGATCAGCCGCAGCCTGGGCAACCGTTCCAACAGCGGCGTACGGATTTTCGTCCGCTCGCGGATCAGAACGAGCGCTTCGGTATCCGCCAGCCGCGCCGCAAGCGCGTCGACCTCCTGGACGTGGTCGTTCCAGATCGTGACATCGTGCCCGTCTAGCTTGGCGAAACAATCCAAGCCCCGCAGCGTGTCGTGATAGTCGTCGAGGATGGTGATTCTCATCGCAAATCTCCCGCTCAGCCGCCCACAGCACCGGATTCGATCAGCGCCTCGATCTCCGCGTCCGCGTAACCGAACTCGCTCAGCACCGCGCTCGAATGCTCGCCGAGGCCGGGCGGCGGGGTGCGCACGGTGCGGCCTTCGAAGGCGTCCATGCGCAGCGGGTTTGAGAGCTGTTTGATGCGGCCGAGCGTGGGATGGTCGATCTCCTCGACCATGTTCTGGTGGACCACCTGCGGGTCGGCGAAAACCTCGTCCATGGCATACACCGGGCCGCCCGGGATGCCGGCGTCGATCAGCTTCCGCGTCCAGTTGATCGCCGTGTCGGTGCGGAACTTCCGGTTCAGCACTTCGCACAGCGCGTCGCGGTTTTCCATGCGCTTGACGTTGTCGATGTAATCCGGGTGCGCGAGCAGGTCGTCGAGCCCGAGCAGGCGGCACAGCTTTCCCCACAGATCCTGTGTCGGCGCGCCGACATTGAGCTGGCCGTCGCGCGCCGCGAAGGTGCCGTAGGGATAGGCCGCCATGTGATAGTTGCCGATCCGTCCGGGGATGTCGTTGGCGGACAGGTAGCGCTGGCCCTGCACGTTCAGCATACCGACAAGCGACGCCAGCAGCGAGGTTTCGACCCGCTGGCCTTCGCCGGTGACGTGACGCTGCGCGACCGCGGCGCAGATGCCCATGGCGGCCCACATGCCGGCGCCGACATCGCCGAACGGGATGCCGGAGCGGGTCGGGTCACCGTCGGCATAGCCGGTCACGTCCATCACGCCGGACATGCCTTGCGCGATCTGGTCGAAGCCGGGCCAGTCGCCATAGGGCCCGTCGCGGCCAAAGCCGGTGATGCTGGCATAGATCAGCTTCGGGTTCTTCGCACGCAGTTCGTCGCAACCGAGCCCCATCCCGTCGGCCCGGCCGGGCTTGAAGTTCTCGACCAGGACATCGACCTCGCAGGCCAGCCGACGCAGGACTTCGAGCCCCTTGGGGTCGCGAAAGTCGATCGCCAGATCGCGCTTGTTGCGGTTGATCGACAGGTAATAGGCGGCGATATCGCCGTCGTAGGGACCCCAGCCCCGGGTCATGTCGCCCTTGGGCAGCGATTCGACCTTGATGACGTCGGCGCCGAAATCGCCCAGGCACATGGTGCAGAAGGGGCCGGCCAACGCGCGGGTCAGGTCGAGGACGCGAATCGATTCGAGCGGAAGGGACATGCTGCCGTGGACTCCTAAATACGAATTTGGCAGGACACTAACAACCGCACCGGCGCGCTGTACAGCGGGAGCGCGATAGTGCGCGGGCAACAGCGCCGCTATGATGCCGGCGATGTATTCGAAAAGCCGCCTCCTGCTTCCCAAAGCGCCGAACTTGGTCGTCGGGCTCGCCACGGCGACCTGGCTCAGCGCCGACGGCGAAATCGAGGATGTTTCGCTCAAGGAAGCGGCAAAGCGCGCGGGCGACCGGCAGCCGGTCCTGTGTCACGCGCCCGCCGCGGCAAAACGCCTCGAAATTGCCCGCTTTCCCTGCTTCGACCTGTTGGAGCTGTTCGCCTTCGTGCGGCCCGCCACGTTCTGCGTGCCCACCGTCGACGGCATCGCCGACGCGCTCGATCTTCCAAGACCAACGGACAATGCAGCGCGGGCGACCCTTTTACGAACAGCGGTGTCGGGGTTGCTGCGCGAACTTGCATCGCGCAAGCGCGAGCGCGACGATTTGCCGGTCGCCTGGGCGATGGCGCGCGGCGGCTGGAGCTGGGGCGTGTCGGTACTGGCGGCATTGGGCGAGGAAGCGGACGACCGGCCGCGCGCACCGGCGGCGGGGCTCGACGTCTGGCGCAACTTGCCGGAGTGGCAGGACCACGCACCGCCGCCACCGCCCGGCAACCTGTCCGTCACGCCCGCGGACAGCCGGGCGCGGCTGGCGGCGGTGCTGGGCGAAGGCGCCGAGTCGCGGCCCAGCCAATCCGATTACGCTTCCGCCGTGTCGCCGGCCTTCACGCCGCGCGATGACGAGGACACGCCGAACGTGGTGCTGGCGGAAGCCGGCACCGGAGTCGGCAAGACGCTCGGTTACATTGCGCCCGCGAGCGTCTGGGCGGAGCGCAACGAAGCGCCGGTCTGGATATCGACCTATACCCGCAACCTGCAGCATCAGATCGACCAGGAGCTCAATCGTCTTTATCCGGATCCGGCGGTGAAGCGCAATAAAGTCGTCGTCCGCAAAGGGCGGGAAAATTATCTGTGCCTGCTGAACTTCGAGGAGGCCGTGCGCGGGGTCTCGGTGCGCGGCAGCGACGCGATTCCCTTGGGGCTGATGGCGCGCTGGGCGGCGCGGACCCGGGACGGCGATACCAATGGCGGCGATTTCCCCGCCTGGCTGAGCGACGTTTTGGGCGCGGGACCGACGGTCGGGCTGACCGACCGGCGCGGCGAGTGCATCTATTCCGCCTGCAGCCATTACGCAAAATGCTATATCGAGCGCGGCATCCGCAAGGCACGCCGCGCCGACCTGGTCGTCGCCAACCACGCGCTGGTCATGATCCATGCGGCGCGCGGCATGCCGGATCACGGCCCGACGCGCTATGTCTTCGACGAGGGGCATCATGTTTTCGATGCCGCCGACAACGCGTTTTCGGCCCATTTGACGGGCATGGAGGGCGCCGAACTGCGGCGCTGGCTGCGCGGCTCGGAGGGACGGCGGCGCAGCCGGTCGCGCGGGCTGAAGAATCGCGCCGGCGACCTTATCGGCAACGACGATCAGGCGGAGAGGGCGCTCAATACGGTCATCGAGGCGGCTGCCGTCCTGCCCGGCGAGGGGTGGCGGCAACGGGCGACAGACGGGGCGCCGCGCGGTGCGGCGGAGACGTTCCTGACCGCCGTTCGGCGTACCGTCTACGCGCGTGTCGACAATGCCGAAAGCCCCTTCGACCTGGAGGTGAGCGTCGAGGAACCGACGGCGGAACTGCTATCGGCGGCAGCCCGGCTGCTCGAAGCGCTCGGCGACCTGGCGCGGCCTTTGCGGCAGCTGCGCGAACGGCTCATGGCCCGGCTCGAGGACGAGGCCGACAAGCTCGACAGCACGACGCGGAACCGGATCGAAGCGATTGCTCGGTCGCTGAAACATCGCGGCGAAGACATCGTCGAAGGCTGGCTATTCATGCTGTCGACCCTCCCGGAAGGCACGCCGCCGGAGCATGTCGATTGGTTTTCCGTCGAGCGTATCGACGGGCGCGATATCGATGTCGGCATGCACCGGCACTGGGTCGATCCGACCTTGCCGTTTGCCGAGATCGTGCTCAACCAGTCGCAAGGGACATTGGTGACCTCTGCGACATTGACCGACGGGTCGGGCGATGTGGAGGCCGATTGGCGGGCCGCCGAGGCGCGGACCGGCGCGCTCCATCTCGCCGCACCGGCGATCCGCTCGACCGTACCCTCGCCGTTCGATTATGCGGCGCAGACCCGCGTGTTCGTGGTGACCGACGTGCGCAAGACCGAGATGGAGCAGGTGGCCGCGGCTTACCGCGTGCTGTTTCTCGCAGCCGGCGGCGGCGCACTCGGACTGTTTACGGCGATCGGGCGGTTGCGCGCGGCGCACAGACGGTTGCTCGAGCCCTTGGACGAAGCGAATATTCCGCTTTACGCCCAGCATGTCGACGCGCTCAACCTGGCGACCTTGATCGACATTTTCCGCGCCGAGGAAGATTCCTGCCTGTTGGGCACGGATGCGGTCCGGGACGGCGTCGACGTGCCGGGGCGGGCGTTGCGGCTTATCGTGTTCGATCGGGTGCCGTGGCCGCGGCCGACGATCATGCACCGTGCCCGGCGCAAGGCGTTCGGCGCGCGCGCCTACGACGACATGATCACGCGACTGCGGCTCAAACAGGCCTATGGGCGGCTCGTCCGGCGCGCGACCGACCGCGGCGTATTCGTACTGCTCGATTCGAGGATGCCATCGCGGCTCTCCGGGGCGTTTCCCGAAGGGGTGGAGATCCAACGGGTCGGCCTGGCGGACGCTGTGGCGGAGACGGCACGGTTTCTGCGCAAGGGGTCTTAGACCGTTTCGGGCTCTTGACGCGCGGCGGTCACGGCATGATCTATAGGCCGTCGCCCTCGTGGGGCGGGGGCCCTTAGTAGAGGAAAGAGAATGGTCAGCACCGAAGCCGCGTTGATCTACACCATGGTCATCGTATCCGCGGCCGACAGCGATATGACCGATGCCGAACTGTCGGCGATCGGCGAGATCGTGCGTCATTTACCGGTCTTCGAGGATTACGATCCGAACATGCTGCCGGAAACGGCGCGGTCCTGCGCCGACATATTGGGTGAAGACGACGGCATGGCGACGGTGTTGGGCATCATTCGCGAATCGGTACCGGCGCCCTTCCACGAAACGGCCTACGCGCTGGCCACTGAAATCGCCGTCGTCGATGGCGAAGTCTCCCCGGAAGAAACGCGGCTGCTGGAACTGATCCGCCGCGGGTTGGGGGTCGATCGTCTGCTCGCGGCGGCGATCGAACGCGGTGCCCGCGCGCGGTTCGCAAGACTTTAGCCGATTATCGTCTAACCGGTCACCGCTTTCACGCGGCGGCGGGGCCGAACGCCGGACAGCAGCCGAAGCGCGTCGCCGAAGGCATCCTTATCGGGACCGATAGGATCGTGGAATTGCGCGTCGGCTCCGGCAATTTGCGGTTCCGCCCGTTGCAGTAGCGCACCGCCCTCCGCACTCAGCGCAACGGCAAAGGCGCGGCCGTCTTCGGCGTGCGCTAGCCGTTCGACGAGGCCGGCTTTTTTGAGCGCGCGGAGCACCTGGGACGTCATCATCGGGTCGCTTCGGCAATGTCTCGCCAACACCGCCTGCTTGACCGGCAACCTGTCGGGTTCCTGAAGATCGCGCAGACCGGCCAACAGCAAATACTGCACCGGCGTCACCCCAAAGGGCGCAAGGACGGCACGGGCCTGTTTCTGCCAAAGATTGGCCGCGCGCCAAAGCAGATACCCCGGAATACCGCAATCGTCCGTCATATCGATCGACCTTTCTGCGTTTCACTGTTTCTTTTTAATATGTGCGCATATTTAATCAACCCTATGGCGGTTCTTGCCGGTCGACGCCGGAAATATTTTCTGATTAACAGAGCGTTAGAGGAGTAACATATTGATTCTATGCGATAGTTCTCATGGCACGATTGCTGCGAGTTGGGTGGGTAGAAATTCAAACCCGAACGAGCCGCCCGATGAAAGTTGCCGAACTCGTCGCCGCGTTCCAGCGATTCGCGACAACCCAAAACAGTGCCGACGGTGCCGGCCCGCGCGAAAACCGCCAGAGCGACCGTCGGCCGCCCGCATCGAGTCCGTGCCGCCAAAACCGGCTGCCGAAACCGAAGATCAAATATCCGTCAGTCCAGAAGCGGTTTTCACCTTTGCGGCGTCGCAATTCGATCCGGAGCGGATAACGCGAAGCGATATTGAATCCCTTGCCACCATCCTGCTCGACGGCGGCGCGATTTCGCAGCGTGACCGGGCGATCCTGGCGTCGTCGCCAAAGGGGCAGCTACAGACCGCGCTGTTCGATAGCGATCCCAGCACACCGATAAATCTCGTCAGCGACTTTCAAGGCCGGCTCGCGGTCGATCTTGCGAACTCAAACATCAGCGGCGTCGAAGAAGACACACGGGCGTTGTCGATTCTCGGTCGGCTTGCCAGTATCCGCCACGAGCTGGGGCAATAGAACTAGTGTGATGATTCTGAAGTTCGCCGCATTGAATGCGGCGAGATTCTGGATCTGAATCACACTAGATTCAATTAGTTAGTGTGCTGATTCACGAGAAATTCAATCATTTGAATTTCACGATCAGGACACGAGACAAATAGAAAGGAGCCGCGCCCCAAGAAACGGACGCGGCTCCCATTCTTTGCGGAATCTGTAAAGCGGTCTAGAAGCCCATGCCGCCCATACCACCCATGCCGCCCATATCCGGCGCCGGCATCGCGGCCGGTTTGTCTTCCGGCCTGTCCGCCACCATCGCTTCGGTCGTGATCAGCAACCCTGCGACGGACGCCGCGTCCTGCAGCGCCGTGCGGACGACCTTCGCCGGGTCGATGATGCCGGCCTTCACCAGATCGGTGTATTTGTCGAGCTGCGCGTCGTAACCGAACGAGGCGCTCTTGGCTTCGAGTACTTTGCCGACGACGACCGCGCCCTCGGCACCCGCGTTGTCGGCGATCTGGCGCGTCGGCACGGTAAGCGCCCGGCGCACGATATCGACGCCGACCTTCTGGTCGTCGTTCGCGCCGGACAGGTCCTTCAGCGCGCGCGCCGCGTGCAGCAATGCAACGCCGCCACCGGGCACAATGCCTTCTTCGACCGCGGCCTTTGTCGCATTCATGGCATCTTCGACGCGGTCCTTGCGCTCTTTAACCTCGACCTCGGTCGCCCCGCCCACCTTGATCACGGCGACGCCGCCGGCAAGCTTGGCAAGCCGTTCCTGCAGCTTCTCGCGATCGTATTCGGACGACGTTTCCTCGACCTGCGCACGGATCTGATTGCAGCGCGCCTCGATGTCCTTCTTCTTGCCGGCACCGTCGATTACCGTGGTCTCGTCCTTGGTGATCACCACTTTCTTCGCACTGCCCAACATATCGAGGGTCACGTTCTCGAGCTTGATGCCGAGATCCTCGGACACGACTTGCGCCTGGGTCAGGATGGCGATGTCTTCGAGCATCGCCTTGCGGCGGTCGCCGAAGCCCGGCGCCTTTACCGCCGCGACCTTGAGCCCGCCGCGCAGACGGTTGACGACGAGGGTCGCCAGCGCTTCGCCTTCGACATCCTCGGCGAGGATCAACAAGGGCCGGCTCGATTGCACCACGGCCTCGAGAACCGGCAGCATGGCCTGCAGGCCGGACAGCTTCGATTCGTGCACCAGGATGTACGGGTTTTCGAGTTCGGCCAGCATCTTGTCCGGATTCGTAATGAAGTACGGCGAGAGGTAGCCGCGGTCGAACTGCATGCCTTCGACGACGTCGAGTTCGGTGTCCAGGCCCTTGGCTTCCTCGACCGTGATGACGCCTTCATTGCCGACGGTCTGCATGGCCCGTGCGATCATCGAACCGACTTCCGTATCGCCGTTGGCGGAGATCGTGCCAACCTGAGAGATCTCTTCGTTCGTCTTGACCTTTTTCGAACGCTTGGCGAGTTCAGCGACGACAGCACCGACGGCGAGGTCGATCCCGCGCTTCAGATCCATCGGATTCATGCCGGCCGCGACCGCTTTCGACCCTTCGCGTACGATGGCCTGCGCCAGGACCGTGGCCGTCGTCGTGCCGTCGCCGGCGATATCGGCCGTCTTGGTCGCTACTTCGCGCACCATTTGCGCACCCATATTCTCGAACTTGTCTTCGAGCTCGATTTCCTTGGCGACGGTCACGCCGTCCTTGGAGATACGCGGGGCGCCGAACGCCTTGTCGATTATGACATTGCGGCCTTTCGGGCCAAGCGTCACTTTTACCGCTTCGGCGAGAATATCAACGCCACGAAGCATCCTGTCCCGCGCATCATTGGAAAATTTTACGTCTTTAGCAGCCATTTTCTTGCAACTCCTCTATGCAGCTTTCTTCTTCTTCGATTTCGACGAAACGCCCTCGATAACGCACATGATGTCGGACTCGTTCATGATAAGGAGCTCTTCGCCATCGAGCTTCACTTCCGTCCCCGACCATTTTCCGAACAGAACGCGATCGCCGGTCTTCACGTCGAGCGGAGTCACCGTTCCGTTTTCGGATCGCGCCCCACCGCCGGCGGCGACGATTTCGCCTTCCATCGGTTTTTCCTGTGCGGTATCGGGAATGATGATCCCTCCCGCGCTGCGGTCTTCGCTTTCCACCCGCCGCACCAGCACGCGGTCATGCAGTGGCCTGAACTTCATCCCAGTCCTCCATATCGCCGTTAAACGTTTGATTGCAGTCTCGAAATGCACAAATTCAATGAGATTTTGGCACTCTCATGCCCCGAGTGCTACGGCATCTAAGGTTTCGGCGCGCGCGAGTCAAGTGAACGCGTCTAAGGCTTTGCGCCCGTTCGCTATTTACCGTTGGCAGCACTCTCCCCCGAACGCTGCTAATGTGTTGTTTTTATTATGATATTATTGTTTCCCGGGGCTTTTTCGTGTAATATTGGGGTCAGAGCTTTTTTGTCGGATTGTCACGAAGCAATCAAATAACAACATAAAAGGCGAAGTCATATGACGACACATCTGGAAATCCCTGTACTGAAGCCATTTCAACTCACCACTGCGGAAATTCTTTATCGAATGCCCGATTATCCCGATTTGCTGCAAAGTTTCGTATGGCAAAAACTCGACACCGCGCCGGAGTTCCCGGTGCTGCACAAATTTCTCGATTTTTGGGACAGGAATCTCGATGCACCGATTTACGCGGTTCGGGTCGCCGGGCGCGATATTATCAGACCGCCATCCCTGCGCTGCGTCGACAAGGCATTCGTACTCCACTGAGTGGCGATCCCTTGAACATTTTAAGTTCGTTCGCTTGACGGAACCGGCCTTTTTCGTTCGAATTCGCGCAATCGATTATCGAGGAGGGGAAAAGGTATCGATGTCGTTAAGTGTTGTCATCGTCGGATCCGGGCCAAGTGGGTTTTATGTCGCCGAAGCTCTGATCAAATCCGAAGCGGATGTCGCAATCGACATCATCGACCGCCTGCCGACGCCCTACGGCCTCATTCGCGGCGGCGTCGCGCCCGACCACCAAAGCACGAAACGGGTCGCGCGGGCGTACGAGCGCACCGCGACGAACGAAGCGGTCAACTTCTACGGAAATGTCGAACTCGGCCGCGATGTCAGCCTCGGCGAGCTGCGGGAGCTTTACGACGCGGTCGTGCTCACCTTCGGCATGCCGGGCGACGGGAAGCTCCGCGTGCCCGGTGAAGATAAGAAGGGCGTTATCGGATCGGCGGCGTTTGTCGGCTGGTACAACGGGCATCCCGATTTCAAGAATCTCGACCCGTGCCTGAATACGACAAATGTCGTCGTTATCGGTAACGGAAATGTCGCGATCGATGTCGCGCGCGTCTTGGTCAAGACACCCGAAGAAATGACCGAAGCCGATCTGCCGCGTCATGTGGGCAGCGCAATCCAGGCCTCGCCGGTAACAGATGTCTACATGGTCGGCCGGCGCGGACCGGTGGAAGCCAAATTCACCAATGTCGAGCTGCGCGAAATGGGTCATTTGACGAACGCCGCCGCGGTCGTCGACCCGACGGATCTGCCCGAAAAGGTTACCGGCGACTGGTCCGACAGGGACCGGCGGCTGCGCGAACGAAATCTGGAATCGCTTAAAGGATTCAATGCAGGCGAACGCGATGGAAAAGCGAAATCCGTTCATTTCACGTTCTACGCAAAGCCTGTCGAAATTCTCGGCGACGACACGGTCACCGGAATTCGGCTCGAAAAGACCCGCGTCGTCGACGGGCGCGCCGAGGGCACTGGCGAGATTTTCGATATCGAATGCGGTTTGGTCGTTCCCGCGATCGGCTACGTTCTCGAGCCGCCGCAAGACATCCCATTCGACGAAGCGACCGGTACGGTCCAAAACGACGATGGACGCGTCGATGACGGTGTCTATGCCGCGGGCTGGGCGAAACGAGGGCCGACCGGGGTGATCGGGACCAACAAGCCGGACGGGAAAAATACGGCAGCCCAGATTCTCGAGGATCTGGACGAGGGTTCGAAACCCGGCCGAGATCGGTTCGAAGCGCTGCTCAAAGACCGGAAAGTCAGGTGGGTCGACTTCGCCGTCTGGAAGCGAATTGACGATGCGGAAATCGCCAACGCACCCGCTGGTGCCCCCCGCGAAAAATTCGTGACCATGCAAGAGATGTTGAACTTCCTGGACATTACCTAATACCAGGGAGCGTTCAACTCTCCGCGACAGAGGCGTTCCGCCTATTGCCAGTGCCCATTCACAAGACTAACTCTATGACTCTGGCAGGCTTCGGCGTTGCGTACCGCAGTCGCCTGCGATAGGTATTGCAATTATGCCGCGCCAACGGCGTGCCTAAATTTGACAGGATAGGTCCGCCAGGAATGAGAACCGGTCGTTGGACCGTCGAGTAAAGGACCCAAAAATGGCCGTTACAGCCGAAGAAATCCAAGAGGACGTTCCTCGATCCGTGCTGGAATCCGCGGTAATACGATTCGCCGGCGACTCGGGCGACGGCATGCAGTTGACCGGCAGCCAGTTTACGTTGGTCACGGCGTTGGCTGGCAATGACTTGGCGACCTTTCCGGATTTTCCAGCGGAAATTCGCGCGCCCATCGGCACCACGTTCGGCGTTTCGGCGTTCCAGATAAATTTCGGCGCGCGCGGCATTCGCACCTCCGGCGACGCGCTTGACGTACTCGTCGCGATGAACCCGGCGGCGCTTATATCAAATGTCGACGATGTGCGTCCGGGCGGACTGCTGATCATCGACGCCGGATCGTTTTCGAAACGGAATATCAATAAAGCCGGCTATGCGGAAAACCCGCTCGACAACGATAGCCTCGAGAAGTTCAAGGTGCTGGACGTCGACATGTCGCGACTGACGGTGGAAGCGGTTAAGGAATTTGGTCTTACCACGAAAGAATCGTTGCGCTGCAAGAACATGTGGGCGCTCGGCCTGATCTATTGGATGTACGGCCGCAAGCGGCAACCGTCGATCGACTGGCTGACCAACAAGTTCAAGAAGTTGCCCGATATCGCAAGCGCCAATATCGCGGCGCTCAATGCCGGCCACGCATTCGGCGAGACGGCGGAAATGCCGGCCGAAGTCAGTGCCTATATCGTACCGGCGGCGGATATCGAACCGGGTCTATATCGTACGGTGACCGGGGCGGAGTCGATCGCGTGGGGTCTCCTCGCCGGATCGCAGCTCGCCGGTCTGGAAATGGTCTTCTGTTCCTATCCGATCACGCCGGCCTCTTCGGTGCTGCATACGCTGGCCAACATGAAACAGTTCGACGTGCAAACCTTTCAAGCGGAAGACGAGATTTCCGCAGCATGCGCGGCAATCGGCGCCTCCTATGGCGGGTCGCTGGGCGTCACCTCGAGTTCCGGTCCCGGCGTCGCCCTGAAAACCGAAGCGATGGGCCTGGCGATCAGTATCGAATTGCCGCTCGTCATCGTGAATTCGCAGCGCGCCGGCCCCTCGACCGGCATGCCGACGAAGACCGAACAGTCCGATCTCTATCAAGCCGTTTACGGCCGCAACGCCGACAGTCCCGTCGTCGTCCTGGCCTCCCATTCGCCTGGCGATTGTTTCGACGTCGCGATCGAAGCGGTTCGGTTGGCAACGAAATACATGACACCGGTTATCCTATTGACCGACGGTTACATCGCCAACGCGTCGGAGCCGTGGCTGATCCCCGATTTCGACAATTACAAACCCTTCCCGGCGCAGTTTCGGGAAGACCCGGAAGGATTCCATCCCTATCTGCGCGACGCGGAGTCACTGGGCCGAGTTTGGGTCAAACCGGGCACGCCGGGACTCGAGCATCGCGTCGGCGGCATCGAAAAAAGCGGCGATTCCGGGCATATTTCATACGATCCGGACAACCATCAGAAGATGACGAACATCCGCGCGGCCAAGATCGACGGGATCGCCAACGATATTCCGCTGCAGGAGGTCGACCAAGGCGGCGATAGCGGGCGTATCGCGGTCGTCGGCTGGGGTTCGACCTATGGACCGATCAGCCGGGCCGTCTCCGAATTGCGGGCCGACGGCGAAGACGTCTCGCATATCCATTTACGGCACATCAATCCGCTGCCGCGCAATCTCGGCGACCTGCTGAAAAGTTTCGACAAGGTGCTCGTACCGGAGATGAACACCGGGCAGCTGGTCACCGTCTTGCGCAGCGAATACCTGGTGCCGGCGGAAGGTTTCAATAAGGTCAACGGACAGCCGTTTAAAATCGCCGAAATCGAAGGCGCGATCCGCGCGCGATTGGAGAGTTGAGATGAATGTCGCTACGCCCCCAGCAAATCTTACGGCAAAAGATTTCACCACCGACCAGGAAGTCCGGTGGTGTCCCGGTTGCGGCGATTACGCGATCCTGAAATCGGTCCGCTCTACGCTGGCCGACCTTGGTGTCGAACGCCACAACACGGTTTTCGTTTCGGGGATCGGATGCGCCGCGCGCTTTCCCTACTATATGGAAACCTACGGGTTCCATACGATCCACGGGCGCGCGCCCGCAATCGCGACAGGGTTGAAAATCGCCAATCCGGAGCTCGATATCTGGGTCATTTCGGGTGACGGCGACGCGCTGTCGATCGGCGGCAACCACTTGCTCCACCTGCTGCGGCGTAATGTGGACATGCAGTTCCTGCTGTTCAACAATGAGATTTACGGTCTGACCAAAGGCCAATACTCGCCGACATCGCGGCCCGGTACGCGTTCGCCGTCGACGCCGATGGGATCCGTCGACAACCCCGTCTCGGCGGCCTCGTTTGCGCTCGGCTCCGGCGGCCGGTTCGTCGCCCGTTCGATCGATACGCTGCAAAAGCACATGCCGCCCGTCCTCAAACGCGCGCACCAGCACCCGGGGGCGTCCTTCGTGGAAATCTTTCAGAACTGCATCGTCTATAACGACGGCGTCTTCGGGCATTTCACGGGCCGGGATGTTGCTGCGGACATGCAAATCGATGTCGTCCACAGCGAACCGCTGGTATTCGGCGCGGAACGCAACAAGGGCCTAAGAATGAAGCCCGGCACGATGGAGCTCGAAGTCGTGACGATCGGCGAAGCCGGCATGTCGATGGACGATATCCTGGTCCACGACGAAACCAATCGGACATTGGCCTCGATGCTCGCCGCCATGGAAGCGCCGACTTTTCCTGTGGCTATCGGCGTTATCTATTGCAACCCGGGCCCAAGCTATGTCGAAAGTCTGCGCAACCAGTCGGAGGCCGCCAAGAACGCGGCGCCGAAAGCCGATATCAACGACTTATTGCGCAGCGGCCACACCTGGGAGATCGCTTGATCTCGTTGTACCGAACCGTTTGAGAGCGGTTTTCAGTTCAAACGGGCTCGAAATAGCATCGAATTGTCTGTAATGGCTGCGCCGATTCTTCACCGGTAAAAGTGGGCGTATCCATCTCGACGACGGATTTCTTTACAATCCAGTGATTCGATTGGATTTCACGCAACATATTGAAACTAATTAATTATTCCGATCTCGACGCGGCCGCAGCGTTGCGGCATTGGCGACACCTGTCGGATTTCTTTACGCAATACTGGTTCAACACATGATGCAATCGAATTAACCCATTGATATTAATGAATATAGTTTTTCGGCATGAGAATTGCCTCAACCCAAAGTAACAAATACCGCCGCGATATAAAATTATCGTTTGCGGAATAAAAGTTTCAGTAGCGGTTCTAATAAATTTGGAACTGCGAAGGCCGAAAAAACTTTTGGCCGTCCGCGACCGGCGAGGAAGAAAGACCAGGCAGGAGGGATTATTGGCGATGCAAGCGACAAAATCATCCGGCTGGTTTTCCAGCATGACGAAAGCCAGCTTTGCCCGCAGATTGGCTATCCTGTTTTGTGTCGTCGCGTCGACATTGGGCTGGGCCGCGATAATTGGAATCATTTTTCTTCTGAATCCGGAACTGTCCTTCTGACCGCGGGCCGACCGCATTTCCCGATTAAATTGTTGATGCATTACCCGCGTCGCTGAGGCCCGGTTGAATTGACGCCGCCGAAATCGCAAGCGCGCGCGCGGCAAACGAGCTAGGGTCTCGCGATTGCCGCCCGCCCATGCGTGGAACTATGACTACGAACGATCAAACCGCCGAAGCGTCCAGCGCGTTTCGTAAATGGATGCTGCTCGCCTCGGTAACGCTGGCGACCACGATCTACAGCATGACGGTCCTGATCGTCAGCGTTGTCCTGCCGCAAATGCAGGGCACCCTGTCCGCAACACCGGATCAGATCAGCTGGGTCATGACGTTCAACATCCTGGCGACGGCGGTGGTGACGCCCATGACGGGGTGGCTGACAAGCCGGTTCGGCTGGCGCAACGTGATGCTGAATGGCGTGTTTGGATTCTGTGTCGCGACGGTGCTGTGCGGCCAGGCCGAGTCGCTGGAAGCTTTGGTGACTTACCGTGTTCTCCAAGGCGGCTTCGGGGCGCCGCTGGTGCCTTTGTCGCAAGCGGTCTTGTTCGACAGTTTCGAGCGGCGGCAGTATGGCCTCGTCACCTCGATATTCGGGATGGGCGTCGTCGTCGGACCGATCATCGGGCCGGTTTTCGGCGGGTATCTGAGCGAGCTGATCAACTGGCGCTGGGCGTTCTACATGATCGTACCGTTCGGCATCGCGGGTTTTGCCGGGCTATGGTTCTTTTTGCGCGACGGCGGGCGCGAGTACGGCACGCGGTTCGACTGGAGCGGCTTTATCGCCCTTTCTCTTGCGATCTGTTGCCTGCAGCTTCTGCTCGACCGCGGGGAGCGGCTCGATTGGTTCCAATCGCCGGAAATTATCGCCGAGGCCGCGCTTGGCTGTATCGCCTTCTATGTCTTTATCGTGCACAGCCTGACCAGCCAGGCGCCGCTGCTCGATTTGCGTTTGCTGTTGAACCGAAACTACGCGATCGGCCTCCTTATCGTGCTGATTTACGGCATGCTGAATTTCACCCCGATGGTTATGCTGCCGCCGATGCTCAAGGGTATAGCGGGATATCCGGAGTCGGTGATCGGCATGCTGCTAAGCGCGCGTGGCGCCGGCGCCCTGGTCGGTTTCTTCCTCGCGGTTTGGGTCGGAAAACTCGATCCCCGCATCGGCCTGCTTGCCGGTTTTGGACTGCTGGTCTGGTCGGGCTCGTACATGATGACGTTCGATATGAACGTGACCAGTTTCGATATCGGTCTTACGAGCGCCGTCCAAGGGTTCGCGGTCGGCATTCTCTGGGTTCCGTTGACCATCGCAACCTTCGCAACGATAGACAGCAGTAAGCTCGCCGAGACGATGTCCGTCTTCCACCTGTTGCGCAACATCGGCAGCAGCATTTTCATATCGCTCAGCGTGACGATTCTGGTCCGCACCTCCGGAATCAACTACGCGCGCATGACGGAGTTCATCTCTCCATTCAACGAGTTGCTGGGGTATCCGGAGAACAACGCCTCGTTCGACATTAGTGGCATCAGCGGCCTCGCGGCGATCAGCGTCGAACTCGACCGGCAAGCCGACATGATCGGGTTCCTCAACGCTTTCGGCGCCTTTACCTTCGCCAGCGCCCTTGCCCTGCCCTTGGTCCTGCTGGTACGCATGCCGCGAAAAACAAACTGAAGAACGGCGCGGACCGGGCAATCGACATGATCACGATTTACGGCATCAAGAATTGCGATACCTGCCGCAAGGCGCTGAAATGGCTGAAGGCGGAAGGGATCGAACATAACTTCCACGATTTTCGCACCGACGGGCTGGACCCCAACGACCTTGCCGGCTGGGTTTCGGCCACCGGCTGGGAAACGCTTTTGAATCGGCGCGGCACGACTTGGCGGAAACTGCCCGGCGCGGATAAGGAGAATGTCGAGACCGGGAAAGCCGTTGCGTTGATGCAGGCCAATCCGACCCTCATAAAAAGGCCGGTGTTCGATCTCGGGCGCGACATCGTGGTCGGCTTCAAGGACGCAGAGCAAAAGGCGATCCGCGATTGGATCGGGAGTTGAAACCAGCATGAATCGAAAAAATTTCTATAGCGGCGCCGATATCGACCGCGCGAGTCCCCTGCGCCGCGACTCGGCCTGGATCGAAGAATGCATGGCATCGCCGAAAACGCGGGTTCTGCCGCTATGGCGTGAAAAGAACTTTATTTCCTTTCTCGACCAGGGCGAGGAAACGCCGAAGGTCGCCTGGCTGTCCGTCGCAGCCACTTCGCAATTGGCAAACGGCCCGAACCCATTTCTGCTGTTGGGCGAAAAGGACGGCATTCCCTATTTCGCAATCGATCTGTCGCATATCGAGGACCCGGAATCCGTTGTTGCAAATGGGACGTTCGTTGGGCTCCGCGACGTCGGCGGTGCACTGGGCCAGTCCGAAGGCGCGCTTCTTTCCTATGCGAAAGGCCTCATCCATTGGCACGACCGCCACCCGTTCTGCGCCCGCTGCGGCAGCGCGACCGAGGCGACGGACGCCGGGCATGTCAGGGTTTGCGTCGATGCCGATTGCAAGACGTCCCATTTTCCACGCACCGACCCTGCCGTCATCATGCTGGTTCATAAGGGTGACCGGTGCATTCTGGCCCACAACCGCAGGAACCCGCTGCCGATGTATTCGACCCTGGCCGGCTTTGTCGAACCGGGCGAGAGCCTCGAAGAAGCGGTCGCGCGGGAAGTCTTGGAAGAGGTCGGGATTCATGTCGGGCGCGTGCGGTACCACTCCTCGCAACCGTGGCCGTTCCCCGGAAATATCATGCTCGGCTTTCACGCCGAGGCGATCAATACAGAAATTACGATCGAGGAAGAAGAGTTGAACGAAGCGCGCTGGTTCGAGCGCGAGGATATTGCGGACGCCGCGCAGACCGGCTTGAAGCTTTCGCGGTCGGAATCGATATCGCGTCGCCTCATCGACGATTGGGTGACGGGCGCCGTCGCATAGCCAAACGGCTTCGAAAACCTAAACGTCGAGTTCGATCAGCAGCACCGAATGGTCGCTCGTCCCGGCCTTGCGGTCGCGGTGACTGTACCGCGCGGCGCGCAACGCCGGTCGCAGACGCGGTGAAATATACGCGTGATCGATGCGAAAACCGTTTCGCTTATGGCTGTACCAGCTGTATTGCCGGCCGTGCGGGTGCAGGAAACGCCAAGCCTCGTGCCAACCCGCATCGGCCATCGCATCGAGGTAGTGACCGTAATGGAACACGGTGCCGGCTTCGTCGATATAATTCTTCCCTGTATTGACATCACCGACGATCAGATGCCGCGCACCGGCAAGGCGCGCCGCGGTACGCAGCATGTATTTCCAATGCGGAACTTTTTCGTGCAGCGATGGAAAGTAGGTACCGGTCAAACCGAATTGTGCGAACCGGACCGTGACCCAGCGATGGCTGTCCAGTGGCACGTCGTTATTTTCGTTACACTTTCGGAACGGTTGGCGCGCCGCGATGAGCACGCCGTTCGTCCGGTGCGGTGGCGCGCTCGACGCCTGACAGTCCAATCCATCCGCCGCTAGCGCATCGCATAGATACCGGCCCGGCGGATTGTCGCGATATTCGGTCAGAACGACGATGTCGGCACGGTGCGCGCGAATTGCCGCGTGAATGCGTCCGATTCGCGCACCCCCGCCATGGCGAATATTCCAACACATCAAGCGAAGGCGTGTACGCAACGCTGGTTCCGATCACCGCTCGTTTCGACCAAACGATGCATAAAGGTAATAATTCGGCAAGCATTTGTAACCAAATTGCAAACTGGGAAGGTCATGCGTGTCGCCGGTCGTCCAAACCTTCGGGATAGACAGATGCGTCGCGTTATCTCATTATCCCGCGCTGCAGGGGGCAGAATATTGAAATCGGCGCAATCGGACAGACGAACGGTTTGGCGCGCGCGCAGTTTTGCGGCGATCGCGCTTGTGTTCGCGTGCGTCATGGCGACGCCTTCTTTCGCGGAAAGCCAGGAGAGGGAGCCGAAGGCGTCCTATTCCGATCCGTTGGAACCGATCAATCGGGGCATCTTCGCGTTTAACCGCGCGATCGACGAAATGTTCCTGAAGCCCGCGGCGCGGCTCTATATCGCAATTGTCCCGGAAGGCGGGCGCGTCGCGGTGACGAACGTCGTCAACAATCTGAAAAGTCCCGTCATTTTGGTAAACGATCTGCTGCAGGGCGACTTGGACCGGGCGCAGACGACGATCGCCCGCTTCACGGTAAATACCATTTTGGGATTTGGCGGTATCGCCGACGTCGCAACCGATCTCGGTGCGCCGCGCCATAGCGAGGATTTCGGT
>JAKZTB010000387.1:0-17678 GCA_047517345.1 Alphaproteobacteria bacterium | reverse complement strand
ATTGCGCCAGCTGGAGCCGTTCTGGTCGCTCAGATGGTCCTCATCGTCTCGGAGGATGGCGAAACCGCCTTCGTCGCGTTATGTTTCGCCGTCGAGTGAAACCCGGTCAATAGCGCCTTTTTCAACGGGCTGCTAAGGGCGGCATCCTGCGCCCGTTCCGTCATCGCGAATATGTCGCTGCGCCACGAGAGCACGCCTGCGAGAGGGTTATCCGCCTCAATTGCGACCGCACACCAAACGGTCGTTGTTTCCAATTCATTCATACGCGTTGGTACCTTTGATGTTTCCGCATCGACGCCTATCGCCGCATGTGCGTCCGAGTTCAGTGTAGCAGGTCGACCAGCGCAGCGGCGTGAGCCAGATCGCGGAAATCGTGAATTGCATCCAGGCTGGCCTCCATCTGACCTTGGGTCATCGGCGCATTCGGGGCGAGGGCGCGGTACTTGGCGTCGATATCGGCCCATTCGATACCAAGGCAACCGGCGCCTGTTGGGATGAAAACAGTATTTGTCTCGGTTCGGTCGTCGGTGGTCTCTATCGCTACGGTCGCGCCTTGCCGGTAATCCGCGACATTGTCGGTGGGTTCCGGCCCGATTTGAACTTTGTCAATGAGGCCTTGAATGACCGGGTCGCCGATCTTTTCCGGCGTGGCGTGAATCCAGGAGAAATCCTTATCGGCGACGCCTGCGGCAAGGAAATAGGCGGGGCTGTGCGCCATATCGATAAGGTCGGTCGGGTGCAATGGCCCGGCGAGCGCGGTCATGCCGGGTCGGGAGGCGGTGATCGACGCGACGTCCGATGGCTCGATGTTTCCGTTCCGCGCGGCGTTCGCCGCGGCCTCGGCAAGCGCGTGGTAGGGATGGCCGCCCGGCACGAGCTTGATTGCCATTTCGGTCACGATGTCCCAGGACTCGCCCAGATCTTTCGTGATGTTGGCGCCGTCGGTGCCGGCATAGAGTGCGCAGAATCCACGCTCGGCTTCCAGGATCGAAAGTTCCGCCGTGTAGCCGCGCTGCGCCGACAGCGCCGCCTCGAGACCGAGCATCGTCGCCAGCCCGGCGTGGTATTCGCGCGCGACGCTGGTGTTCGCCGCCACCGACAAGCCGCCGATCGACGTGGCGGTGAGCGCGATCGTATGCGCGGTCTGCGCAGCGTCGAGGCCAAGCAACCGTGCCGCCGCGACGGCGCCGCCGAAGACCGCGCCCATGCAACCGTGATGGCCCCGGTAGTTGAATCGCGGCATTATCGCCTCGCCGATCCGTCCCGCCGCCTCATAGCCGAGAACGATTGCGGCCAGGATATCCTTCCCGTTCGCGCCGGTGCGCTCCGCCACCGCGAGGGCCGTCGCCGTCAACGGTGTGCCGGCATGGACGATATTGCGCAAGTCGCTGTCATCGGATGCCGCCGCATCGCTCATCATCGCGTTGACGCGCGCGGCGCTGACAAGCGGCAGTTTTCTACCGCCATCAAACCAGATCGATGCGTCCGGCTTGCCGCCGCGGTCTTTGACCAGGTCGCGGACGATGGCGGCAGACTCGATATTGGTGCCGCAGGCCGCGCTGGCAATCGTGCTCGCGACGATCATGGCGGCATGCTCGACCGCCTGGTGCGGAAGATCGTCATAGCCGGTTTCGATCAGGAACGTGGCGAGCGTTTCGGCGACGGTCATGAAAGGTTTCCTTTATTTGGTCTGCGCTTAGATACGGTCTCTCATATCCGCGACGAAATGCGCTATTTTATCCAGTTTCGGTAGGACTTCGTTTTCCGGGGCCGCCTTGAGGCCGAATATGCAACGGTTCACCCCGGATGCAGCCAAGGT
Organism: Alphaproteobacteria bacterium; assembly: GCA_047517345.1. Classification (GTDB taxonomy): domain Bacteria; phylum Pseudomonadota; class Alphaproteobacteria; order UBA8366. The sequence continues at coordinate 15,859 of JAKZTB010000387.1, read as the reverse complement.
CGCGATGGCGTCCGGATCGCGCGGTGTGCCGAAAGTCGTGATCGGATAGGGGGCGTGACCTGCCTCAAGCGCGAGTTCCGCCAGTTCCGCCATGCGCTCGGTCTTCAAATCGAAGGTGTTGTCCTTCTCCGCCAACATGGGAATCCATGCATCGCCGTAGTTCAGCACTCGCTTAAAGGTGCCAGCCGCGTCGCCGCCGACGAAGATCGGCGGGTAGGGTTTCTGGACCGGCTTGGGCCAGGACCAGATGCGCTCGAACTTGACGAACTCGCCGTCGTAGCTCGCCTCCTCCTGTGTCCAGATCGCCTGCATCGCCTCGATACGCTCACGGGCGATCTTCCAGCGCCGGTTCCACGGCATGCCGTGATTTTCGTACTCCTCCCGGTTCCAGCCGCCGCCGATGCCGAAATCGAAACGTCCGCCGGAGACCTGATCCAGGCTCGCGACTTCCTTGGCGGTGACGATCGGGTCGCGCTCGGAGACCAAACAAACGCCGGCGCCGATGCGGATGCGCTTGGTCACCGCGGCGGCTGCGGTCAAGGCGACGAACATATCGAGGTTGTGCGAATAGTCCGGCGGCAGCTCGCCGCCGACGCGGAACGGTGATTTCCGGCTCGCGGGAATATGGGTGTGGTCGGGAATGAACAGGGCGTCGAAGCCGCGCGCCTCGACCGCGACGGCGAGGTCCGCCGCCGGCATCGAGTAGTCCGTCGCGAACATGCAGATTCCATATTCCATTGCCGCCTCCTTTTGAGTATCCAATAGGATACAGAAAAGCCGCATCCAAGCGTCAATTGGAAATTCGGAGGACACATGTCGATAGCCGCCAACGATTGGATAGCCCATCACGCGCGGGTCTCGCCGCATCGCGAGGCGATTTACGATTTGGCGTCCGGACGGCGGTTCAGTTACGCGCAGTTCGACGAACGGATCACGCGGCTTGCCCTCTATCTGCAATCGCTCGGTATTGCGGAGGGCGACCGGGTCGCGGTGTTGAGCCACAACGACCCAGACGTTTTCGAGATTCAGTTCGCCTCCGCGCGCCTCGGCGCGATCTTCCTGCCGTTGAACTGGCGCCTCGCGGTGCCGGAGCTCGAGTTCATCTGCAACGATGCGACACCGAAAGTACTGGTCTACGGCATAGAATTCGCCGGCGAGGCGGTCGAGGTGGCGCGGTTATCCAATGTGCCGCACACCATCGACATCGCCAATGGCGGCGACAGCGCCTACGAGTCGGGCATCGCTGCGGCCTCAGGCGAGCTGGCGCCGCGGACAAATCTGATGAGCGACGTTTGGACCGTCATGTACACTTCGGGCACGACCGGGCGGCCCAAGGGCGCGATGATCACCTATGCGATGTGCGTCTTTAACGCGATCCACTGCACCATGGCGGTGGAACTGACGCAGCAATCCAAGAACCTGATTTTCCTGCCGACCTTCCACACTGCCGGTCTCAACGTTTACGCCAATCCGATATTTCATATCGGCGGCACAAATGTGGTGATGCGCGTCTTCGATCCTGACGAGTTCTGCGCGCTGTTGAGCGACAAGAGCATCTTCATCACGCATGCGCTAGGCGTGCCGACCAATTTCCTGATGTTGGTGCAAACGCCAGGGTTCGCCGACGCAGACTTTTCAAATCTGGTTTGCCTCGGCATCGGTGGCGCGGCTGCGCCGCTGGCGCTGATCGAAAAGTTCGGCGACAAGGGCGTGATGCTGCAGCAGCTCTGGGGCATGACGGAGACGGGGCCGCTCGGTTTGCTGCTGAGTACCGACAAGGCGCTGGAGAAAGTGGGGTCGTCCGGTCTGCCGCCGCTCTATACAGAACTGCGGATTGTCGACGATGACGGCAGCGCGACGCCGCGGGGCGAAACCGGCGAACTGTTGATCCGCGGGCCGAACGTTCTGCCTGGCTACTGGAACCGGCCGGAACTCAACAAGGAAATTTTCACCGAAGACGGCTTCTTCCACACTGGCGACGCGGCGCGGCAAGATTCGGACGGCTACTATTATATCGTCGACCGCTACAAGGACATGTTCATCTCCGGCGGCGAGAACGTCTATCCCGTCGAAGTCGAGAACGTCATCTTCCAGTTGGATGGTGTGTTGGAAAACGCCGTGATCGGCGTTCCAAACGATAAATGGGGCGAAGTCGGCCGCGCGTATGTGGTGCTCAAAGAGGGTGCAAATCTCGACGACAACGCCATCATCGACCACTGCCAGTCGCAATTGGCCCGCTACAAGGTGCCGAGGGAAGTCCGCATGATGGACGAGCTGCCACACAACGCGACAGGCAAAGTGCTGAAGCACGAGCTGCCGCGATAATCCGGTAAAATTAAATCCCTATGTCGCCCATCGATATTGCGCTGCTGTCCGCTGCGGCGTTCTGCACCTCGGCGCTGACGGCGGTCGTTGGCGCCGGCGGCGGAACGGCCCTGATTGCAATCATGCTGCAACTCATGTCGCCGGCAGCCGCCATCCCGGTTCATGGCGCGGTTCAACTGGCCTCCAATACGGCGCGGGTTTGGCTGTTTTGGAAACATATGGCGTGGCCGATTATCATCCGCTTTGCGGCGCTGATGCCATTCGGGGTTTGGCTCGGCCTTGAGTTGTTTCAAGGCCTGCCGACGGAGGCGATACAGATCCTGATCGGCTGTTTCGTATTGATTTCGCTCGGTACGCGTCAGCTCGGAAACCTCAGGGAAAAGGATCTCCCGTTGTGGGCGTTTGTGCCGATCGGATTCGTCACCGGTACTCTCAATATGATCGTCGGTGTGATAGCGCCGATATTGGGCGTTCTCGTAATCCGCAACGATCTCTCGAAAGAAGAGGTCGTGGGAACCCTCGGTTTTTTCGGTTTCATCGGAAACCTCCTGAAGATCGCAGGTTTCACGATCATCGGTTTCAGCTTCGCCGAATACGGTTTGACGATGCTGTGCATGTTACCGGCGGCCGTGATCGGTACGAGGGTTGGCAGGGCCGTTCTGAGCAATTTGGACGAGCGCTATTTTCTGCTCGCCTTTCGCGTGGTTCTCGTTGCACTTGCGTTAAAGCTGATCGCCTATGATGGTTTGCAGGCGTTTCGATAAATCGTATCCGCCAGGAAAATCTGAAACTATTCAGCGACCGTTCTAGCGTACGCCGCCAAATGCGCCGCCAGCTTTCCGAGTTGTCCGCGCACCGACTCGAATTCAGGACGCTTCTCGTAAGTTTCCTCATCCATGTACAGCCCGCGGCGGGTTTCGATCTGTAGGCTTTGATTGCCGTTCGCCGGATCGCCGTGTTTGCGGATGCTTTCGGCACCGGCAAAGTGCTTGTTGACCGTGACGTCGTATCCCAATCCGCTCAGGAATTTCTGCACCGTGTCGACGAAACCGCGGTCGCAGGTCTCGCCGTGGCGGTCGCCGATATCGAAGTCGGAGCGGGGAGCCCCGGCGTCTTTCGATACGCTGCGGGCGATCGAGGCCATGCTGTGGCAACTCACATGGCAGGCGACGCCTGTGCGCAAGAGCATCTCGCTTAGGATCGACGAGAGTTCGTTGTGATAGGGCCAGTAGTAGCCGTCGAGGCGGCGGCGCAGGTCGGCAATCGCCAGCGGGGCCTGTTGTAACGGCGCACCGGTGCCGTCGCAGACACTGTGGATCAGGCCCACGCCAAAATCGGATTTCTCGGTTGGTTCGAAGGGAGTGTCCAGCGCGCCGTCGATCAGGCCCGGATCGATGTCCCGCTCGTGACGGTTGGCGTCGATATAGGCGTTCGGGAAACAGGCGTACAGCCATGTCGCTCCCTGTTCCGGCGCCTGGTTGAAAAGTTCTTCGACATACATCGAAATCGAACTCTTCACTTCATTGAAACCGGCAGGCGAGCGGAAATCGTTCGGGTAATCACGCCCGCTGCGGGGAATATCGAATAACAACGGAGCCGCATCGCTTCCTGGGTCGATCCGGTGCAATACGCCCGGTCGGTAGTGGTGAATATTTGTTGCGTCCAACCGCTCTCTCCGGCGCTTATGGCGCTATTCCCCGGGTTTGAGCGCCGGCTTCTCGCTGTCCTGTCTAGTCCACTCGACCAACAGTTTGTAACCGATTCCGAGGGCGACCGGCCCAACAAAGAGACCGACGACCCCGAAAGATAAGGTTCCCCCGATGACCCCGACGAATATAACGATCATGGGGGTGTCCAGACCGCGTGAAACGAGGATCGGTTTCAAGGCGGTGTCCAGAAAACTCACCGGCAAGATCCAAGCCGTGAAAAGAACCGCTGGAAGTAGGTCGATGGTCCAGAAAACATACCCGATTACCGGGACCACGACGATCAACGGACCAATTTGAACGGCCGAGAAAAGCAGCACGAGAAAGGCGAGCAAGCCGGCCGCGGGAACATCGAAGGCAAGGAAGGCCATCCCGGACAACAGGGCTTGCAACAAGGCGATACCCATGATGCCGACCGCCACGTTTCGGATCGTCGCGCCGGAAAGGTTGACGAGATAGGCGCCATTTTGCTCTGTCACCTTGTCGGCGAAAGCGAAAATCGCCTGGCGCGCGCTTGCGGCATTCGGCAACAGCAAGCCGGTGATCAGCACCGCCACCAGGAACTGCAGGAAACCGCCACCCAATCCGGCCGCGAGATCGAGGAGCCATCCGCCCGCGTCCTGCAGGTAATCCGCTTGTTCCGATATGGCGTATTCGAGGTCGGTGGCGGCGAGTGTCCAGAAGCTGTAAAGCGGTTCGCCGATAAAAGGCCAGCCGATGACGGCCGCCGGCGGCGAGGGAATTTCGATCGCTCCCGACTGAAGCTGGGTGGCGAGATCTTGCAAATTCTCGACCAGCTTCGCCGCAAGTATGCCGACCGGTCCAAGCAACAATACGAGCGTCAGCACCGTGATCAACGCTGCCGCCCAATTATCGTGTCCGTGCATCCAAAGTGAAATTTTCGTGTAGCCGCCATAGAGTGCGATCGCCAAGATCACGCCCCAAAGGACCGGCAACAGGAAAGGGGCGACGATCTGGAAGCACAACAGGATCAGCAGGACGATGAGGCCCAGCTTTATCGCCAGCTCAAGGGGCCCGGTTTGGCCCGAAGATGCGGGAGGTGGTCCTTGGTCTGACGGCACAGTGGCCTCCGAAATTGCCGCGCCACGGTACGGGTATTAAAGCGCTATTACAAAAACTAATCTCATCAGCGCTGCGTGAGAACGAGCCTGTCGTCTTCGATTCTCAATTCGGTCTCGAAGCCTTTCGATTTTGCGTTGAGATCGGCGACCGTATCAGCCTCTTCCTCGGGCCGCCGCAAGATCGTTTCGTTTCCCGCGGTGCGTCTTACGAGATGCAGCGAAACCTCTACCCGACCTTGTTCGTCGTGGCGGATACGGGCGAAGTATCCGATCCAATTCATATGCGCCGCGCGGTGGCCGAAGTCGAAGGAAAAGTTGCAGGCGCCGTAGAAGATCGGTTTTCCTCGGTAGAGTTCCACGCCCAGCGGAAAATGCGGGCCGTGGCCGAGGACGGCGTCGGCGCCGGACTCGATAGCGGCGTGCGCAATTTCGATCTGGTAGTCCAGAATGTCGGTCTTGTATCCCCAATGATGCGAGGCGACGAAATAGTCGAGGTCGGCTGACAAGTCCTTAACCTGTTGGCGGTAGGCAGCGAGCTGCATGGGATCTGCCCAGGTCACGACTTCCGGCGGTACACCGGGGCGATTGGGCGCAAGGTCGTCCTGCAGGGGCCGGTAGGCTGTATGGCCCTTGAGAATGGCGACTCCGGCCGCGTCGTCGGTCGCCTCGTGGTTCTTCGGCCAGTAGGCGGACGTGCGCTGAACGAATCCATACTTCATGCCGCCCTTTTCGACGATTGCCGGTTTGTATGCCGCCGCGCGATTTCTGCCGGCACCGGTGTGTTTGATGCCCAATTCGTCCAGCCGCGCCAAAGACGCCAAGATCGCTTCTTCGCCATATGTCACGTTGTTGGCGCAACCCACGGCGTCGAACCCGGCCATTACGAGCGCTTCCGCGGCGATCGGAGGGGCGTAGAAACCTTCACGCTTGGCCGGATCGTGCCCCGGCATGTTGAAAAAACAGCATTCCAGGTTGCCGTAGACCACGTCGGCCGCTCGGGTCGCTTCGGCGATGCGTGCGAAAGGGACCGAGGGATCGGTTACGCCCGTGAGGTTTATGTCGCCTGTGAGAATGAGCGTTTTGGCCATCGGTTGGGTCTCGGCCTTTCGCGTGTGGCCCTACATCGTACGGCTCCGCATTTCGACAGGGAAGTCCTCCGACAATGTCAAATGGGTAGGCCAAATTGGTTAAGTCAACGAACGCTGTTTTCTCGCGTCAACTATTCAATTTTGAGTAATTATCTGTTACTATTGCCTATGATTTGAGTAATATTTAGAAAATGTCTGTCCAGTTAGTTCAGTCTGCACCGCAAATTGGCGGCCGGTTCGATGGATCGGTAAGGGGCGAACTGAATTCTTCGGATGCCCTTCTCGAAAATTCGAAAGCGGGAAGGGGCGGACGTTAATGGCTACCAGTCTCATCACCGACAGCCTTCGCGCGCCGGAACCGCACGATCCCTGGTCGATCAAGGTTCGGCGGCGGGGTTACCAGCGGATGCTGCTGGTTCGTTCGCAGATCAATTTCTACTATTTCTGGGAAAAGCGCTGGTTCTTCGTCGCCATGGCGGTGGGCTTCGCCATGATGACGATGCCGCAGCCCGACGGGCTGACGCGCGAGGGCCAAATTGTTCTGACCATGTCGGTGGTTGCGATCATCCTGTTCGTGACCGAGCCGGTGCCGCTGCCGACGGTGGCGCTGTTGATCATCGTCGGGCAGGTCATCTTGCTCGGCTTGGAATCGACAACGGTCGCCAAGACCCTGATGACGGATTCGGTATTGTTCATCATGGGGTCGTTGATGCTCGCCGTCGCGGTCGTCAAGCAGAAGCTCGACAAGCGCATCGCCTGGCTCATCGTGCGCGTCACCGGCACGCGGACGTCGCGGATCTGTTTCGGAATTTCCGTCGTATCCGGGATAATGGCGTCCTTCGTCGGCGAGCACACGGTGGCCGCGATGATGCTGCCCGTCGGCATTACCTTAATCACGCTGACATCGGACGATCCGAAGAAAGTCCGTGGCCTTGCCGCCGTTCTGCTGCTCTCGATCTCCTACGGCTGTTCGGTCGCCGGTATTGGGACCCCGTCGGGCGGCGCCCGTAACGCCATCATGATTGGATACTGGAAGGAATTCTTCTTCGATCCGACCAATCCGGAAACCCGCAAGTTCCTGATCGATTACGTCACCTGGATGGCATACGCCTATCCGGTCTTCCTCATTCAGCTTCCGTTCGTCACCTTTATCCTGTTGCGTACCTTCCGTCCGGAATACACGAATCTGTCCCGCGCGGTCGCCAAGTTACGGCAGCAGATCATCATGGAAGGCCCAATGAAACCAAGCGATTGGCTGTCGATCCTGTTCTTCGGCTTGATTCTCGTCGGATGGGTGACGCTTTCAGGCAAACTCGGAATGGGAACCATTGCGGTGATGGGCGCCGCGCTGTTTTTGATCGCCGGTCTTGTGAAATGGGAGGACATCAATTCGGGCGTCAATTGGGGCGTTGTCTTGCTCTATGCGGCGGCGATCTCGCTTGGCGTGCAGATGAAAGATACCGGTGCGGCGGAATGGATCGCAGCGAACTTCCTCGCATTTCTCACACCGTTGGGGGCGAGCGAAGGGATCGGATTATGGGCAGCGGTCTCGGCGCTAACGACACTGGTGACCAACACCATGTCGAACGGCGCGGCGGTGGCAGTCTTGGGCCCCATCGTGCTCAAACTGGCGACGGTCGCCAACGAAAGCCCGATCTTGCTCGGATTCATCACCGCGATTTCTTCGGCCTTCGCCTATCTGACGGTCGTCGGGACCCCGGCCTGCACAATCGTCTACGCCTCGGGCTATTTGAAGACCACGGACTTTCTTATCGTCGGTTGGAAGATGGTCCTGATGTCGGTTGTGCTGTTGATCCTGGCCGCGTCGCTCTATTGGCCGTTTATCAGTGTTTGAGTAGGGCGATGTTTGGATTCAAGAAAATTCACGATGACGATGTATTCCAGTCGGAATTGGCAACGGTTCGCGCGGAACGCCGGAAACGGTTCCGCATGCTCGTCTGTATCGATGGGTCTGACGCCTCTTATGAAGGCTTGCGGTTCGCCTCGAAACTTGCCCACAACGAGGACTGCGATATCATCCTGCTCTATGTGCGCCCTATCGACCAGGGACTCCGCACCGGTGGGCTGCAGGTCCGTGTCGCCCGCGAGAACATGCTCGATTGGGGATTGGAGCTTCCCGGCATCAAGTACCTGAAACGCGGTTTGGATATGCTGGTCAGCGATGAAGATATGGCTGCTCATTGGAACACGGCGGTCACGCATACGGATACCTGGGGCGATCCGCTTGGCGACAACAAAGTGGAATACCGGCATACGAGCGGGAAAAGCATCGTGCTCAAATTAAAGACGGCGCCGGATCCCGCCAGCGGAATCCTCGACCAGTACGAACTCGGTCCTTACAACCTTATGATCATGGGAGCACCGAACAAATGGCGCGGCGAGATCCGCTCTTTCTTCGATGCGACCGTCACCCAGAGGGTTGCCATGATGGCGCCGTGCTCCGTCATGGTGGCGCGCGGCAACGGCAGCGCGAACGGCAAGGGGCACATGATCTGCACCGATGGGACGAAGAATTCGCTGGATGCCATGCGCCGCGATGCGGTCTTGGCACAGTTCAGCGGCGATCCGATCACTTTGTTTGCCGTCGCTCAGGACAATGAAGAAATTCCCCTCGCGGAGCGTGTCCTTGAGAAGGCGACCGAGATGCTGGCGAAAATCGATATTGCCGTCGCCGATGCGCAGGTGGGCGTGGGCGAGCCGGTGGAACAGATCGTCAAAGCCGGAAACGAATTCTCCGTAATCGCGGTCGCCGATTCCGGTAAGGCTTTATTCCGCCGTTTCGTCATAAGAAATACCTCATTCAGCGTTATGGGCAAATCCAAGACGTCGGTATTGAAGGTTCGGTAATCTCGACAGTGGGGTGCGTTTAGAGGCCGAAAAGCCTGTAGCCCTCTTCAACTCTTTGACTTACGTTCAGTAGAGATGAGGAGAACTCGGTTATGCCTGACGACAATGCCCCGGCAGCGTTAAAACAAGACGCTGTTCCGCTTGAAGAAATCGATGTCAGCGATCCTGACCTATACAGGAACGATTGTTTCTATGATCTGTTCGCCCGGCTGAGACGCGAAGATCCGGTGCATTTCCGTGGCGACAGCCCGTATGGCCCCTATTGGTCGGTGACGAAGTACGACGACATCATGAAGGTGGAGCTGGATCACGCGACCTACTCCTCGAATTCGACGCTCGGCGGAATTCAGCTGGCCGAGCGGCCGATGAGCAAGATGACGACCAGCTTCATCCGCATGGACCCGCCACGCCATACCGAACAGCGCAAGACGGTGGCGCCCATCGTTGCCCGGACCAACCTGAAAAACATGGAAGCACTCATTCGCGAGCGGACAGCAGGTGTCCTCGACGACCTGCCGCGTGGCGAGACGTTCAATTGGGTCGAAAAAGTTTTGGTCGAACTGACCACGATGATGCTGGCGACACTGTTCGATTTTCCCTGGGAGGACCGGCACCTGCTGACCTACTGGTCGGATGTCGCTATTGCCGATATTGACGCTCCTGATCCGGTTGTCCCAACCGAAGAGGCCCGCATGGCGGAGCTCGACAACATGGCGGAATATTTTCAACCGCTGTGGGCCGAACGCACAGAGTCGGAACCCAAATTCGATTTGATCTCCATGCTGGCGCACAATCCCGCGACCGCCGAGATGCCGAAAAATGAATATGCCGGCAATATCATCCTGTTGATCGTCGGCGGTAACGACACGACGCGCAATTCCATGACTGGCGGCATCATGGCGCTGGCGGACAATCCGGACGAAGACGCGAAGCTGCGCGCCGATCCCTCGCTGGTGAGCAAACTTGTGCCGGAGATTATCCGTTATCAATCGCCGATCATTCACATGCGCCGCACCGCGGCGTGCGATACGCAGTTTGGCGGGAAGAAAATTGCGGAAGGCGACAAGGTCGTCATGTGGTACGTCTCCGGCAATTGGGACGATGACGCGATTCCGGAAGCCCATCGCTTTATCGTCGACCGCGACAAGCCGCGCCGTCATCTCGCGTTCGGTGCCGGAATACACCGTTGCGTCGGCGACCGGCTGGCCGAGCTGCAATTGCAGATCCTGTGGGAGGAGATGCTGCGTCGCCGTCTGGAAGTCGAGATCGTCGGCGAGCCCGAACGGACCTATTCAAATTTCATCCGCGGCATCCGGTCCCTGCCGGTGCAAGTGTCCACTAGCCGAGCCGGAGACGGAAATTGTTGAAGTTCTACTACAATCTCGGGCCGAACCCGATGAAGGTGGCGCTGTTCCTCGAAGAGGCGGGGCTGGACTACGATCCGATTCCGGTCGATACCCGAAAGGGCGAGCAGTTCGCGGCGGAATATCTGGCGATTAATCCGAACGCCAAGGCGCCGAGTCTGGTCGACGGCGATGCGACCTTGTTCGACAGCAACGCGATCCTGCTCTATCTGGCGGAGAAGACGGAAAAGTTCCTTCCGGACGATCGTGGCCAGCTATTGTCCTGGTTGATGTTCGTTGCCAGCGGCGTTGGGCCTTATTCCGGGCAATCGGTCCATTTTCAGGCTTACGCACCGGAAATTCTGCCTTACGCCGTCAACCGCTACCGGTTCGAAGCGCAACGGCATTACAGCATTCTCGACGACAAGTTGGCGAACAGCCCCTTTGTGCTGGGCGACGAGTACTCCATCGTCGATATGGCGGTGTGGGGATGGGCGCGCTTGATTCCGCGCGTGATCGACAATGCGGCATGGGACGACTTGACGAACCTTAAGCGGTTGGTCGATGAAATCTCCGCGCGGCCTGCCGCGAAGCGCGCCGTTGCGCTCGGCGAGCGGCACACTTTCAAGACGGAACAGGACGCGGAATCGAACCGCTATATGTTCCCGTCGAACGCCAAATTTCGCTAGCTTGATTTTCTTCCTTTTTGCGCTCGCGCGTATTGGTGCCATAATTCTTGCAAGAGTGAATTTTGCAAGGAGAAAGCGTCATGGGACGAGCATCCCAATTGCGGCAAATGATGGACCGGGGTCTGGTTCTCGCACCGGGCGTGTACAACGCTTTGTTCGCAAAAGCGGTGGAAAGTACCGGCTTCGAAGCGGTCTACGTCACCGGTTTCGGCTCGGCGGCGCGTTACGGTTATCCCGATGTCGGGCTGATCACCCAAACGGAGATGGTGCAGAATCTACGCCACATCTGCCGCGCGACGGCCCTGCCGGTCATCGCCGATGCGGATACCGGATACGGCAACATCATCAATGTCCGCCGTACGGTTCGCGAATATGAACGCGCCGGGGTGGCGGGCTTCCATATCGAGGATCAGGTCTTCCCGAAGAAATGCGGCTTCATGGAAGGCAAGGCGGTTATCCCGCTTGAAGAGCATGTCCAGAAACTGAAGGCCGCACTCGACGCACGCACCGACCCCGATACGGTCATCATCGCGCGGACCGACGCGTTGGCGCCGAACGGGTGGGAGGATGCGCTGGCGCGGGCCCGCGCCTATCGCGAGGCGGGCGCCGACTCCGTGTTCGTCGATGGCATCCGCACGTTGGAAGAACTGGACATTTACAGCCGGGAGCTGGCGCTCAAAGGAATCCCTTGCCTTTACAATGGCGGTCTCGTGACCGCCGAAGACGCGCAGCGCATGGGTTTCAAGATTCAGATACTGGCGGGTCTTGCGCTTGGCGCGGTGTTCAAAAGCGCAACGGCGGCGATGCAGGAGCTCAACAGCAGTGGCACGACGCGGCAGACCCTCGCCCGTTTCGGCCCGCCAGGCAAGGGCGAGACGGTGAACGATATACTCGGCGTACCGGAGGTTTACGCACTCGAACAACGCTACGATGTGGCGGCAAAACGGGAGGGCGTGTGATGTCCGGCAGCGGCGCGAAGTTACGGGCGGTCATGGCGGATGGCATGGTATTGGCGCCCTTCGTTTATGACGGGTTCACGGCGTTGATCGCCGCAGGGCAAGGCGCCCAGTCGGTCTATATGACCGGCCACGGCACGTCGGCCCAGATCGGGCTGCCCGATGTGGGATTGACCAGCATGGCGGAGATGGTCGCGAATTTGGGTTATATCGCCAACGCGGTCGAGGTACCGGTGATCGCCGATGCGGACACGGGGTACGGCAATGCCATCAATGCGCAGCGCACGGTGCGCGAATACGAGACGGCCGGTGCCGCCGCGATGCATCTGGAAGATCAGGTCTTTCCGAAGCGTTGCGGTTTCTTCGAAGGCAAACAATGCATTCCGATGGAAGAGCATGTGCAGAAGATCCGCGCCGCACTGGATGCGCGCAGCGACCCGGACCTGGTGATTATTGCCCGCACCGATGCGGTGGCGCCGAACGGTTGGGACGACGCAGTCCGGCGCGCGGAGGCCTATCGTGCGGCGGGTGCCGATCTGGTTTTCGTCGATGGCGTCAAGACCCTCGACGATCTCGATACCTATACGACGCGGTTGGTCGAGCAAGACATCCCCTGCCTTTACAACGGCCAGCTTCAGCCTGTGCCGGACGTCGCCGCGCGTGGTTTCAAGATCATGATCACCGGCGGTGGGCATGCGCTGTCCTACGCAGCGGTCCGACAGGCGCTGCTCGACCTGAAGGAAGGCGGCGGTATCGGCGAACCGCGGGACACGGAGCGCTTCAACGCGACGACCAGTCTGCTCGGCCTGCCGGAGATTTATAAATTGGAGAAACAATACGCCATCGATAACGGATAGGAGCGTGCCATGGGAATGACGATTGCCGAGAAAATCCTCGCCGCTCATGCCGGCGCGGATTCCGTGAAGCCCGGTCAGTATATTTGGTGCAAGGTGGACGCGACCAGCGGGCATCGGCTGGCCGATCTGGAAGCGCTCGGTGTCGACCGGGTCTGGGACAAAGACAAAGTCTTCATGGTCGACGACCACCAGGCGCCGCCGCCGACCATCGCCGCAGCCAACAAGGTCAAGGAGCTACGCCGCCTGATCAAGAAATACGACATCACGAACTATTTCGAATACGGCCGCGGCGGCATCCTGCATCAGGTGTTCGCCGAGAACGGCATGTACGCGCCGGGCGATCTCATCGCGCAATGCGACAGCCATTCGACGGCGGGCGGCGTGTTCAACGCGTGCGTCACCAACGCGAATCTCGACGCGGTGCATGTCCTCGCCTTCGGCGAGCTGTGGTTCCGGGTGCCGGAATCGGTGCGTGTCGTCCTGAATGGCACGTTGCCGGGCTGGTGCGTCGGCAAGGACGTGATCCTTAAGGTCGCCAGCGAACTCGGCACCGATTACGGCCTGTACAAATCGGTCGAGTATGTCGGTCCGGTGGCGCGCCAGATGAGCCTTGCGCAGCGCTGGACCGTTTCCAATATGGGCGTCGAGGTCGGTGCGAAATTCGCGATCTTCGAAGGCGACGAGAAGACCGATGCGTTCCTCGACGGCCGGGTGAATCGACCCTACGAGCACGTCGCGGCCGACCCGGACGCCAGCTATGAGACCGAGTACGAGTTCGATCTGAGCGACCTGACGCCGATGGTGGCGCGGCCCGGCGATCCCGGTAACGGCGTTCCCGTCGAATCGGTAACCGGTGAGCGGGTCAAGGTCGACCAGGCGTTCCTCGGCTCCTGTACCAATGCGCGTCTGGAGGATCTGGAAGTCGCGGCGAAGATTCTGGACGGCAAGCGGGTCCATCCGGACGTGCGCATGCTGGTCAGCCCGTCCTCGCAGGAGGTATTCGGCGAAGCGCTCAAGGCCGGGTATCTCGAAACCTTGCACAAGGCGGGCGCGTTGGTCGAGCATTCGACCTGCGGGCCGTGCTATGGCGGGCATCTCGGTGTGCTTGGCGACGGCGAGACCTGCATTTCGAGCAGCAACCGCAACTTCAAGGGCCGCATGGGCAGTCCGCTGTCCAAGGTGTGGTTGGCGAGTCCCGCCACCGTCGCGGCGTCGGCGATCGCGGGCGAGATTGTCGATCCGCGCGACTATCTGTAACGCGGCGAGGAGGAACGAAGCGATGGAAACCGTACGCACCGGCCGCGTTTGGAAATTCGGCGACCGCATCAGCACCGACTTCATGATGCCGGGCCACCGGGTGCTCGCGAACCCCGACCTTTCGGTCGAGGACGCGGCGAAGTTTTGCATGGAGACCAACCGTCCCGGCTGGGCGGAGAACGAGGTGCAACCGGGCGATATCGTCGTCGCCGGCATCAACTTCGGCTGCGGTTCCAGCCGCAACGGTTCGCAGTCTCTAAACGCGCTCGGCATCGCGGTTGTGCTGGCCGAATCCGTCTCCCGGATCCACCTTCGAAACGCGGTCAACACCGGGCTGCCGACCCTGGTCGCACCCGGCATTACGGGGTTCGTTGAGGAAGGCCAGCAGCTGGAGGTGAATATCGTCACAGGGGAAGTTAGAAATCTGGACACCGGCGCGACGTTCCAGGCCGAAGCGTGGGAGGAGGGGACTCCGCCGTACGAGATTCTCATGGCCGGCGGCCTCGACGCCTACATGCGCGCAAAGGTGAAGGCGCGGGGTCTTGTGGCTTCCTGAAGGTGTTAGGTTGACTGGGGCGCTGAGAAACGTGCGGATAGTGTAGTGGAGGCGACGGCCTATCGAGTGAGACGGCACGCGCCTGAAGGTTTAATTTAGCTGACACGGCACCTTTCGTGCGCCGTCCGTTAGTTTACCAAGGTGGGCGGAAAGGCGATGAATCCGCTGGAATTACCGGAGAGCTGTATTCCCTCTTGGGGCAGGAACGGCAGGATATATTGATATTGGTAGTTTACCTGCACCGATAGAAGACTGGTGCCCGTTACCGGATCGACGGGCGCGGTCGCGGTGATGACAGCAGCTTCCCTGTCGAAGACCCCGGTTAACTTCGTCGCGGCAAAGGCTTCGATTTCCAGCGGCGTGACTTCGCCTTCGCGAACGATGGCAAAGCGCGTAGCCTCTTCGGCGGCATGTTGTAGTGCCGCTTGCGTGAATCCAAGGCGGCCGAGTTCGATGGCGCCGAATATTGCCGTAAGAATGACCGGGACAGCAAGCGCGAATTCAACCGACAGTGCGCCGTGGGACTCCTGTAACGCCGCGCGCGCGTTGCGGGCTGTCGCGCCGATCCAGCAGCGTAAAATTTTCCGCAGCACTTCTAAAAAAACCATCCTCACCGCTCCTAGTTCAGTCGCACGGAGTTGGTGGTTTCGAGCGGAATCGTTTCGGGGATGAGCGGATAGTCGAAGATCGGCGTGTAATTGTTCTTGAAGGTAATCTCGAGGAATGTCTGCCGTTCCGTGCAGGGAAGCGGTATCCCCGGTTCTGATACGCAAAACACTGGCTGCCCGTTCGGACAGTGACAGAAAACGGTCACGCTGAGGTCTTCGACCCCGGGGTCGCTTTCCAGAAAGCCTGCGGAATCGATCACGGCCTGTCGAATGGTTTCCAGCGAGATGATCGATTCCTGTTCATCTGCGCTGGGCCCAATCGACGGGCGTCTCACGAGTGCAAACTGCACGCCCGCGCGCACGGCATTCGTCATTTCGGATTTGCGGCTGTACGCCATTGAGAAATCGAGGACGCCGAGCGCCAGTATGGATATCACCGACCCGACTATCGCTGTTTCAACCGAGACGATACCACGCTTGTCTCGAAGAACCGGTATTGTTGCGATCCTGCGAAGAGCGTGTCG
>JAKZTB010000386.1:0-14111 GCA_047517345.1 Alphaproteobacteria bacterium | reverse complement strand
CCGCATCAATGATCCGAGAGCGGAGAGCAAGTGGATGACCATACCCCATCTGGTAGACTCCTATCCAACGCACACAGCATCATGTAGAAATACCAGTGAATCACTCCAGCCGATTCGCTTCAACCTGGAAATGCTCTAGACGACAGTCGAGGTCGCAAAGTAGCGTATTGTCGTTTCCCAAACGATGCTGCATGGCGTCGGTGGCAACGCGGCTGCTTGAACGAGCGTTATTTCGATCCGCTCTCTCCCTTTCCCGGGGTTCCTGCGCTTCAAGCGGATCGCGCCGACCTCGCCGCTGCGCTTCAAATGGGTGCCGCCGCACGCGACTTCGGCAAAGCCGTGAACGCGCCAGTAGCGCCGTTCCCGCGCTTCGTCTGAAAAGGCGCTGATGATCGGTAAGTTCGCCTCGAATACCGCATGGGCTCGTTCGGCGACGGCCGGCAAAATATCCGCAATACTGGCGTCCCACGCGAAATCGATCCGCGCCTTGTCTTCGGCAATATGGGCGCCGGTCTTCTCAACCGGTCCGAAGTCACGATAGACCAATTCGAGAACAACTTCCGCTGCGAAATGCAGCCGCATCAGCCTGTAGCGCCGGTCCTAATCGATCGAAATGGAAACCGGATCACCGGAAGCCAACCCATGGTTCGGATCGAGCCTGTAATGGATTTCAAACCCGTCTTTACGGGCTTCGAGAACGCGATACCCACCGATCGTACCGGCGTCGCTCTCTTGCCCGCCCGAATTGGCGTAAAAGATCGTTTGTTCGACAGTGATGATGTCGTTGTCGACGCTCGCGATTGTGGTTTCCAGAGAGTACGGATAGGGGTCTTCCCAAAATTTTTGTCTGTCATCGTATTTCGCGGCGACTTAGCCCTGCGGCTTCACCTTGTTTTCGATGAAGCGCCGAATTTCTTTTTAGGCGGCGTGTGGATGCGCTAATTCACGAATAGTTGAGTGCTGTCAAGATAGGGCGGCGCGCAATTCAGCAATCCGGAACGGTTTCTTGATCAGCGAAACATCGAGGCCTTTGGCCTCGCCCAACGCTTCCGCCATTTGCGCGTAGTGCGGATTGAAAGCGGTCGTGACGAACACCTTTGCGGTAGCGCCCCGTTCGTACAGCCATTTTACCAACTCGATCCCGTCGATGTCCGGCATGACGATGTCGAGGACGACCACCGTCGGATCAAAGCTACCGAAGACGCGCATGAACTCGTTGGCGTGAACCGTTACCTGCACCTCATGACCGATGTCTTCCGCGACGCGCCGGACCAATTCTCCCAGTTCCGGCCTGTCGTCTACGACGAGCAGGCGCCTATCCCCCATTACGGATCATCCTATTTTCCTCTGCGTCCCAGCGTCAATTTACGCCGATCAGCCACGCCAAGTTCGATAGTGTTGTATCGTCGGACGCTTTCGTCAACCATGACAATAATATCGGTATTAATGTTGCTACTTATCATTTATTAATTATTATTCGTACACACACTTTGTGTGTGGCTAGGGTTCCGCTCCGGGTCTGGACCGAGCGCCACGGAACGCCGCGGATGCGGCAGACACCTTAAGGGATAAAAACCAGGGGGGATAGGCGGGTGCGTTAACGCACGCCCGTTGTTCGGACCTTGAGGTGAAGCATGACCACTCTCGCTTTGACGCTCGTTCTCGCCGCCGCCGTATGCCACGCCACATGGAACCTGCTGGTCAAGCGGATCAATGGCGGACCGGAATTGGTCTGGCTGTTCTCCATGATATCCCTATTTCTATACCTACCGGTCGCGATTGGCGTTTATGTCGTCGAGCAGCCGGTTTTCGGCTGGCGCGAGATCGGGTTTTGCATCGCCAGCGCCTTGCTGCACATGGCCTATTTCCTCCTGTTGCAGCAGGGCTATCGCAAGGGCGACCTGTCGCTGGTGTATCCGACCGCGCGGGCGACCGGTCCATTCCTCTCGACCCTGTTCGCGGTGCTGATCCTGGGTGAACATCTGACCGTGCCGATCGTTGCCGGCGGTCTCGCGGTCGTTGTCGGCGTCGTGTTCCTGACCGGCGGTTTCGGCAAGACGGCGGAGAACGTCAAGAGCTCTCTCCTGTTTGGGTTGGCGGCCGGCGTGCTGATCGGAAGTTACACCGCGTGGGACGCCTATACTGTCAGTATTCTGGTCGTGCCGCCCCTGCTGCTCGACTACGCGTCCATCCTGGCGCGCGGGCTTTTCCTGGCCCCTTTCGCGATGACGCGCCGGGTGGAGATCGTGCGGCATTGGCGACAGCATAAATGGGCCGTGCTCGGCATCGCCGTCTTCAACCCGGCGGCCTACATCCTGGTACTGACGGCGCTCGCCTTCACGCCGGTTGTCTATGTCGCACCGGCGCGCGAGGTCAGCGTACTGATCACCGTGGCGATGGGCGCGATCCTGCTCGGCGAAGGCGAACTGCGCCATCGCATGGGCTGGGCCTGCCTCATCGTAGCGGGCATGGTGCTGCTGGCGTTGGGGTAGGCGTTACGCCGGCCGTTCGCCGCGGACCAGGCAGCGGTAGATCATGCGGTGCTGGCCGTGGTGGAAGTCGAAGCCGGCCTTGTGCATGGCGGAGCGGTTGTCGACGATCAGCATGTCGTCCAGCTTGTATTCGTGGGTGTAGGCGAATTCCGGCTTGATCGCTGTCTCCAGCAACTCGGTCAGGAAATCCTGGGTTTCTTGCGGCTCCATGCCGATTATCCTTTCGGTCTTGCTCTGGTGGAACCAGATCGCCTTGGTGCCGCGCTCCGGATGGGTTCGCACCAGGGGCTGCATCATCGGTGGCGTTTTCGATTCCTTCTGCGTGCGGACGATGTCCGGGTTGGCCGTAGCCATGCGGGCGCTGCTGATCAGCGTGTTTTCCGTCTTCATATCGGTGATGCGGTCCTTGAGGACCTGCGGCAAGGCCTCGTAAGCCGCGCGCATGTTGCAGACCGAGGTGCCGCCGCCACGGTCGGGCAGGGCGACGGGGTAGAGGCAGGTGAATTTCGGCGGGAATTCCTGGTTGGTGTGGTCGGTGTGCCAGGTCGCGTTGTTGCCGGTCTTCGCCGGCCCGCCCGTGGTGCTTTTGTGCCGGTTCGACAGCACGCTCACCATGGGCACGCCGTCGGCCAGGTACATGCGGTTCTGGACTTCCATCAATTCGCCGAACAGACTTATGGCGGTTACGTACTGTTGGGCGGTGAAGTCCTGGCCGCGAATAACCAAGGCGACATTGTCGACCACGGCATCGTTGAGACGCTGAAAAGTTTCCGTATCGATGGGTTTGGTCAGATCGACGCCGGTTGCGATGGCACCGATATGCTCCTTGATCTTGGTGATCTGCAGCGTCTGTTCCTGCACGGCCACACTCATGCTTCTCGCCTCGGGGTTATGGAAGATGCGGTTAGGCTAGGGCGCAATCCAAGAACGGGCAAGGGCGCGGCTCAGCCGCCCATCAAAGTGCGGCGCAGGAAGTTGAGCGCGTTGATAACGGCGTAGTTGCGGAAGCGGTTGCGGTCGCCGGGCAGGGATACCGTTTGCGTGTGGGACAATCCGTTGATGTCGAGACAGACATAAACTGTCGCGCGCGGCTGCTCGTCCCGCCGCCGCGCCGTGGCGACGGCGAGGCCGACATCGGTGCCGAAGGTTTGCCGCACTTTCGCAGTGGCTTCTGTGGCGCATTCTTCGCCGCCGCGGCTGTCGTCTTCGATTTCGGTGCCGACCGAGCCACCGCGGAAGATCGCCATGCGCTGGTCGATTTCCGACAGGCGCGAGGCCATCACGCCGCCGGTCAGCCCTTCCGCGACCGCGAGGGTCATGCCGCGCTCGCCCAGCATGTCGAGCACCACGGTTTCCATCGATTCCTCGTCGATACCGAAGATGACGTCGCCCAGCATGCCGCGGATCAACCCTTCCTCGGCGGACAGGATCGATTCCGCGGTGCCCTCGTCGGGCGATTTGGCGGTGATGCGGACCTTGATGCCTTCGATGCCGCTCGCCTGGAAGGCCAGGGTCGGGTTGCCGAGCCGGTCGAGCTGGTCGATGCGGTCGGCGAGGCGTTCGGCGAGGCCCGACTCGCTGTTGCCCCAGGTGCGCAATACGCGGCTGCGGATGACCGCCGTCTCGCCGGACCGGCGCTGCAGATCGTGCAGGACCGTGCCTTCCATCATGGTGCGCATTTCGTGCGGCACGCCCGGGACGGCGTAGATCACCTTGTCGCCGATCGGACAGATCAGGCCGGGCGCCGTGCCGGGCATCTGCGCGATCGGCGCGGCGCCTTCCGGAATGTCCGCCTGGCGGCTGTTGTTTGCCGTCATGGTCCGGCCGCGCGACTCGAACATCGTACGGATCTTCTCGACGATGGCCTCGTCGCGGTGCAGCGCCACGCCCAAGATCGCGGCGATCACCTCGCGGGTGATGTCGTCCTGGGTCGGGCCGAGGCCGCCGCAGCAGATCACCGCGTCGCTGCGGTCCAGCGCGTGGCGGATCGTCGCCTCCATGCGGTCGAAATTGTCGCCGACCTTGACTTGGAACAGCGAGTCTATGCCAATGAGCGCCAGCTGTTCGCCGATCCACGACGAATTGGTGTCCACGATCTGGCCGAGCAGCAGCTCGGTGCCGATGGCGACGACTTCGCAACGCATGTTGGTATCCCTCAAATCTGAACCGGCCCGGTTATCCCGCGCGCGGGCCGCCGTGTCCAGAGAGGGCGCTATTTCACATCCGGCGGAAATTCGTCCTCGATGTGCTCGGTCGGTTGCGGGGTCGTGGTCATCAGGGTCACGCCGTCCGGGGCGTCGAACTGGTGCCAGGTGTTTTGCGGCACGACGATAAACATGCCGGCTTTCAGCTCGTGTTCTTCCGGACCGTCTTCGGTGAGCAGGGTCACCTTGGTCGCGCCTTTTAGTATCTGGACGATCTCGTCGCCGTTGGGGTGACGTTCCCATTGGCTCGTGCCCGAGAAGCCGCCGGCCGAGATCATGCTGTCGCGGTATTCCGACAGGCGTGCGAACACGCCGGTCGTGTCGGAGAAGCGGTCGCGGCCCTCCAGGAACTTCATCTGAGAAATTTCTGCTTCGATATCGATCGTTTTCGCCATGCTGTCTCTCCTATTTCACCGTAACCGTCGGTTTCGGGCCGCTGCAGGGGCGCTCGCCGGACAGGGCGAGGTCCTTCAAGGTTCGGCCTTGCAAGGCGGCGGATGCCGCCGCGTCGAGTTCGCTCAGAATCTTGTCGACCGCGGTCTCTTGCGGCAGCCGTTCCGGGTTGAGCTGGTCTGTCTCATTCGCCGTGCGCGCGGCATAGAGTACATCGGCAACCGGTGTGGTTTCCAGAGGCCGGGCCGGCAGGAAGGCGGGCGGGTCGGACGCCGTCCGAGCCAAAAGGCCGCGCTGCTCAAGCGCCGACAATACGAATTCGGTCGCGTCCATTGGCGCTGCGAGCCGTTGCGCCAAACCTTCCGCGGTCCAACCCGGCGCGTTGCGGTAAAAACTCTCGCTGATAAAGTAGGCGATCAGCAGGGCCAGCTTTTCACGGACCCGATTGCTCAGCTGCATTTCGCGCCGCGTCGCGGTCACATATTCGGGATGCTGGTCGTGAAACGCGATGCTGGCCCCGATCAAGAGGATCAACCAGCCGAGGTAGAGCCAGATCAGGAACATGATCAGGGTCGCGAATGTGGAGTAGATCGCGGCGTACTGGGCGGAGTTGACGACGAAAGACGCGAATATCCACCCCGTCGCGTTCCACAATAGACCGGCAACCACACCGTCGATCAGGGCCGAACGGAACTTCACCTTTGTGTTGGGGATGAACATGTAGATGAAGGTGAACGCGCTGGCGATCATCACATAGGGCACCAGCTTCGCGATGTTCTTGATCAGAAAGCCGAACGGTTGGATGGCGCTCATCATGTCCACCACCGCGGTGTTCATCAGCGATGCCATGATGCCGACGGCGGAGAAGACGAGGGCGGGGCCGATGATGATCACGCTGAGATAATCGCGGAACTGCTGACCGAGGCTGCGCTCCCGGGTGATATGCCAGGTGTGATTGAAGGCCCGCTCGATCTTCTGCATCAGCGAGATCACGGTATAGAACAGCACGGCGAAGCCGACGAACCCCAGCACGCCGACCTTGATGTTCTCGACGAATCCGATGATTTGGTTGGTAATGTCGACGCCTTTGTCGCCGAGAGGTGCGAGGACGCTGAGTAGCAAGGGCTCGATCTGATTGTGGACGCCGAAGCCCTTCAGCACCAAGAAGCTGATCGCCAGCAAGGGCACCAGGGACAACAGTGTCGTGTAGACGAGGCTCATCGCCCGCAGGGTGAGCTGTTCGCCGATGACACTTCTCACCACGGCGTGGCCGATCCGGACCGGGCCGAGCAACATCGCGTGCCAGCGCGGCAAGGTTGCGATATCGACTTCCCAGACGGTGCGGTAAAACCAAGGCGTCTGGCCACCGGCTGGCGGGCGCGAAGTTTCGGTCATTTGAAGAACCCAGGGTTCATTTCCTGTTATCTTCTAGTGGCTTTGGGGCGCTGTCATCAAATTTTGACCGGGCGGCGGCATGAAAGGATTGCGGTTTGGAAGTTTTCGTCGACGCCGATGCGTGCCCGGTCAAGGACGAGGTCGTGCGCGTGGCCGAGCGGCATGGGCTGATCGCGCACATGGTATCCAACAGCTGGATGCGGCTGCCGGCGGGAACGCTGGTTCGGCGGATGGTGGTGTCGGAAGGCTTCGATGCGGCCGACGACTGGATCGCCGCGCGGGCGGGCGCAATGGATATCGTCATCACCGCCGATATTCCGCTGGCGGCACGGTGTCTTGAGGCAGGCGCTCATGTCCTGGGCCCGACCGGTAGGCCCTTCACAGACGCCAATATCGGTACCGCGCTTGCAATGCGCGACCTGATGGGGCATCTGCGCGACACCGGTGAGGTGCGCGGCAACAACCCGTCCTTCACGACGCGCGACCGATCGCATTTCCTACAGGCTCTGGAAGCGGCCGTTCAGGCAGTCAATCGAGGAAGGTCGGGTTAGAAAGCCGCGTCGCGGCCGTCGGCCTTGGCGATCTCGCGGGCGTTTGGATTGACCGAAGGACGGAACGGCATCTTGACGATTTCCGCATCGACCGGTTCTCCCGGCGCGTCGGCATATTGGTCCGGCAGCCAGATCTTGAGCTTGGTGCCCAGATCGCGCATCTCCCAGGGCACGTGCCCCATGGCGATGTTGGTTTCCAGCTCCGGCGAGTACCAGGGCGAGGTGACGTAGCCGATCGGGTCGCCGCCGACGGGACCGGAGATCAGCCAGAAATCCGGCGCGTATTCCTCGATCGGCTTGCCCTTGATGGTCATGCCGACGAGCATGCTCTTGAAAGGCGGCGTCCCGGCGACGATCAATTCACGGGCGCGTTCCAAAGCCGCCCTGCCGATATAATCCGCCTGCTTCTTGCGCGGGACCTGGTAGCCGAGATTGCATTGGAACGGCATCGTTTCGAAATCCATGTCCTGGCCCCAGGAGAGGATACCCGCGGCGATACGGCGGTGGTGTGCGGGCGCGATGACCATCAGATTGTGTTTCTTGCCGGCGTCCAGCACCGCATTCCACATATCGTCCGCGTACAGCGTCGCGTCGTGCAGGTAGATTTCGAAGCCTTTTTCGCCGCTGAAACCGGTTTGCGAAATGAGGCACTCGCGGCCGCCGACTTCGGCGCTCATAAGGCCATAGGAAGGCAGCTCGCGTACCGCATCGCCAACCAGATCGGCCATAAGATCGGCCGATTTCGGTCCCTGGATCTGGACGGGACAAGTGTCGATCTCATTGATCTCGACATCGAAGCGACGGCCGACAATGACGCCCTGCAGCCAGAACATGATGTCGGAGTCGGACAGGCTGAACCAGAACTCGTTCTCCGCTATCCGCAGGAGGATCGGGTCGTTCAACACGCCGCCTTTCTCGTTGCACAGGATGACGTACTTGGCGTTCATCGGCTCGATGCGCGTGGCGTCGCGGGTGATGACGTAGTTCACGAAGGCCTCGGCGTCCGGCCCGACGACCTGAATTTGCCGTTCCACGGCGACATTCCACATGGTGACGTGGTTGACCAGCGCGTCGTATTCCACCATGGCGCCGCCGTCTTCCGGACGAACGTAGCCGCGCGGATGGTAGATGCGGTTGTAGACCGTCGCGCGCCAGCAGCCGGCGTCCATCGACAAATGCCAATAAGGCGATTTGCGGACGCGGGTCGAAATCAGCATCTCGACCGGGGTCGGGCCGCTTTGGCGCAAATTGAAGGGTACCTTGCGGTCGCTTTGATCAACGCTGGTGGCATGTTTGGTCATGGCCAAAGATCTCCTGCTCGCGCCCCGCGGCGCGCAATTCCGATATCTTCCTTTTTCATCTTTCCGATAGGCGCGATAAGTCTGAGGCGAAGAATTTTGTTCACAGAGCGACATCGACACGATTTCTGCTCTGTAAGCGGCATATCGCTTTCTTGGTTCCGACATTATTGCGAAATCGTGTAAACTTTCCGGATAGATCAGAGCGTGGCGCACACCACCAGGGCGTTCGTTTGCGATGTTCAGCGGCAGCCAGAAGCAGCTTCCGGAATGCATCGGATTTTTGGTCATTCCGGACTTTTCGATGATCGCGTTCACCGCGGCGGTAGAGCCGTTGCGGCTCGCAAACCGTACGTCCGGGCAGGATCTCTACGCATGGCGGGTAATGTCCCATGACGGCGCGCCTGTCAGTGCCAGCAACGGTGTAACGATGCAGCCGGACTCGGCTCTTAGGGCGGAGATGGATGGCGACGGTCCGCTATTCTCCGCCGTAATTCTGTGCAGCGGAGTCGGTGCGGAGCACTACCGTAATCCTGATCTGTTCGCTTTCCTGCAACGAATCGACCGGCGCGGTGTCGACATCGGTGCGCTGTGCACAGGCACGCATGTGCTGGCCAATGCGGGGCTCATCGGCGGCTACAAATGTGCGATCCACTGGGAGAACCTGCCGGCATTCACCGAGAGTTTTCCGAATATCGAAATCGGCGCTCACCTTTACGAGATCGACCGGAACCGGTTTACCTGTTCGGGCGGAACCGCGGCGCTCGACATGATGGTGCATCTCATCGCGTTGGAGCATGGCGAAGAGTTGGCCCTGAAAGTGTCCCAGCAATGCCTGGTCGACCACATACGGCCGGCCGATGTCATACAACGCATGGCGTTGCGCGCGCGGATCGGTGGACATCATCCCAAGCTGGTTGCCGCGATTGGGAGGATGGAGGAAAACCTCGAGGACCTGGTGTCGCCCGATGCGATGGCGCAGTCCGTCGGCTTGTCGCGCCGCCAACTCGAGCGTTTGTTCCGGCAGCACCTTGGCCGCTCACCGACGCAGTACTATTTGGAGCTGCGGTTGGAACGCGCGCGCGCGTTGTTGATCCAAACCGACCTGCCGGTCGTCGAAGTCGCGGTGGCCTGTGGATTCGTGTCCGCGTCGC
This sequence comes from Alphaproteobacteria bacterium, assembly GCA_047517345.1. GTDB lineage: Bacteria > Pseudomonadota > Alphaproteobacteria > UBA8366. The sequence continues at coordinate 4,624 of JAKZTB010000386.1, read as the reverse complement.
ACTTTTCGAAAAGCTACCGCCAGCAGTTCGATCATGCGCCGCGCGACGAACGGCGGCATGTGGCCGCGCCCTCAGCTTGAAACGACGAAGCCGCTTTCGTTCTTACGCAACGTGAATTTGCCTTCCGCCACGGCAGCGAGCCATCTGGCCGTCCGCTTGAGGCCGCCGAACGGATAGAAATGCAGTCGGCGAAAGCGGCAAGCTGGATCCGACATCATATGGCTGGCGACAGCGGCAATTATTCTGTCGGGATAGGAAATTGCGCCGAGACGCACCAATTTTCGGCTATCTCTGGTCAGTGCTCGGCCCGACGCATTGACCCCGCAAAGTCTTGCGTACTTCAACAATGATTTAAGCGTCGTTGCGCCCGCTAATCCGACATCGATCGGTAGATCATTGCCGCTGGAGCGAACGCTCCGTTCCCAGGAGACTATCGGTCCTGCGTCAAGGCAGAACTGGGTGGCGAGATGAATTTCTATGCCGTGCCGCGTTGCGAAATCGCGTTTGGCGGACAATGAAGCACGTAGCGCAAAATCGCAGATATCGGGGTTCCCTTCGGGATGCCCCGCGACGCCGATGCGTAAAATGCCGGAACTCTCGAGCAGTCCGCTTTCGAGCAACGTCATCGTATCCGCGAAAGGACCGAGCGGATGCGCATAGTCGCCCGCGATCACAAGAACATCGGTAACGTTGGCCTGTTCCCGGAGTCGCTGCAAGGCACGTCGCAGGTCGTCCACCGTCGCAAAACCCCTGGCTGGGATATGCGGCACCGGATCGAAACCCTCGACCCGCAGTTGCGCGGCCGTTCGAATCACGCTGTCATAATCGCTGCCTGAGATGCAGGCGATGTTGACGCGGGTTCCGGGCGACAACCAACCGCGATAGGAGTCCGTTATCGCGCATTCGCGTGGTGTCGTTTCGACTGAGTAGTCCTTAGCCAACGCGATGATCTGGTGTCGCAGATCCTCCGCTGTGACGTGCATTTGGGGAATGTCGGCGGGAAACTGCAAGACCATTGTGCTGACACCTTCAGTTCGGGTTTTGGCGGGGCAAACTATTCCGCCGCCGGTTCGAAACGCGTTCGCGCGCGACATTCCCTGTTTCAATCGCGACATGGCGGCGAATTCGGCCCCGATATGTCGGAACCAGAATGCTCAACGTCGCAGGACGGCCAGTCTGAAAAACGAACAGCTCGCAACATTCAATCGATATTGGCGGGAGCGAAGCTGGCCCCGGAGGATGCGTAGCGATGCAGTCACATGCCCGGGTGGTTGTGATCGGCGGCGGAGTCGTCGGCGTCGGCGTGCTTTATCATCTGGCCAAGAAAGGCTGGTCGGATGTCGCGCTGCTGGAGCGCACGGAACTGACCGCCGGCTCGACGTGGCACGCGGCCGGGCTGCTGCCGCTGTTCAATATGAGCTACGCCGTCGGCCAGCTGCATAAATACAGCGTCGATCTCTACAAAAGCCTGGAGGAAGAGACCGGGCAGGCGGTCGGTTTCCACGTGACCGGAAATCTGCGTCTCGCGACCAACCGCGAGCGTATGGACGAGTATCACAAGTATTGCGGCACCGCGAACACGATCGGGGTGCCCTTCGAGATAATCACGCCGGAGCGGGTCAAGGCGCTTTGGCCGCTGTGCGATACCGAGGGGCTGGTCGGCGCGCTGTACCATCCGGACGACGGCCATATCGCGCCCGCCGACGTGACCCAGGCGATGGCCATCGGCGCGCGCAACAACGGCGCCAAGATCTATCGCGATACCGAGGTGACCGCGATCGCACAAACGCCAAGCGGCGAGTGGCGGCTGGAAACGAGCAAGGGCGAGATCACTTGCGAGCATGTCGTCAGCTGCACCGGCAACTATGCGCGCCAGACCCTGGCCATGGTCGGGCTGGATATCCCGGCCATCCCGGTGCAGCACCAGTACATCGTCACCAACGAGGTGCCGGAACTGGTCGAACGCAAGGCGGCCGGCCTGCCGGAGATGGCGGTGCTGCGCGAGTCCGACGCGTCCTATTACCTGCGCGAGGAACGCCAGGGCTACATCCTCGGCCCGTACGAGAAAGGGGCGCCCGCGGTCTTCCTCGACGGTGTGCCGGAAAGTTTCGGCAGGGACCTGTTCTCGGGCGACCTCGACCGGCTGCTGCCGCATGTCGAGGCGGCGATCCGCCGCGTGCCGAGTTTCGAGCATGCCGGCATCAAGGACATCATCAACGGACCGATCTCCTATACGCCCGACGGCAGCCCGCTGGTCGGCCCCGCCTGGGACCTGAAGAATTTCTGGCTTTCCGAGGGCCACAGTTTCGGCATCACGGCGTCGGGCGGCGCCGGCTGGCAGCTTGCCGAATGGATCACCGAGGGCGAACCCGGCATCGACATGCTGGATATCGACCCGCGCCGCTTCGGACCCTACGCCAACAGGGCCTACACCAAGGCGAAGAACGAGGAAGCCTACGAGCACGTCTTCATCATCCATTACCCGGACGAGGAGCGGCCGGCGGCGCGGCCGGCCAAGACCAGCCCGTGCCATGACCGGCTCGACGCGCGCGGTGCGGTGTGGGGCCAGCGTTACGGCTGGGAGCGGCCGAACTGGTTCGCCCCGCAGGGCGTGGAAGGCAAGGACAAGTGGAGTTTCCGGCGCACCAACTATTTCGAGCATGTCGGCAACGAGTGCCGGGCCGTGCGCGAACGCGCCGGGCTGATCGACATCACGAGCTTCTCCAAGTTCATGGTCTCCGGTCCGGGCGCGGAAGCGATGCTCGACCGGCTGGTCGCCAACTCCTTGCCGAAGAAGATCGGCGGTATCGGCCTGTGCCACGCGCTGACGCACAAGGGCGGCGTGCGCTCGGAATTCACCATCACGCGCGACGGGCCGGACCGCTTCTACCTGGTCAGCTCCGGCGCGGCGGAACGCTACGACTACGACTTCCTGCGCAAGAACGTCGCGGTCGACGGCGTCACGGTGGAGAACCAGACCCTGGCGCATGGCGTGCTGGTGCTGGCCGGGCCGCGCGCGCGGAATATCCTGTCGCAAGTCACCGACGCCGATTTGTCGAACGCGGCGTTTCCGTGGCTCAGCGCACGCTTCATCGATATCGGCATGGCGCCGGTGCGGGCGATGCGGGTCAATTTCGTCGGCGATCTCGGCTGGGAGTTGCACCACCCGATCGCCTATCAGAACCACATCTTCGACGCTCTTGTTGCTGCAGGCGAAGCGCACGGCCTTGGCATGTGCGGCATGCGGGCGATGGATTCGCTGCGCATCGAGAAGTCCTACCGGATGTGGGGACAGGATTTGACGCGGGACTACACGCCCTTGGAGGCGGGACTCGGCCGATTCGTGAAACTCGACAAGGGCGAATTCGTGGGCCGCGATGCATTGCTGCGCCAACAGGAGGCGGGCGTGCCGCATGAATTCGTTACCTTGGAAGTGCATGGGGTGAACGATGCCGACGCGCTCGGCAACGAGCCGCTTTACCGTGACGGTAAAATGATCGGGCGCGCGACGGCCGGCGCTTATGGCCACCACGTCGGCAAGAGTCTCGCTATCGGTTACGTGAATGCGGGCGCGGGCGGCCTGGGAAATGGTTTGGAGATCGAAATACTCGGTGCGCGATATGCCGCGTCGGTAATCGATGAATCGCCATACGATTCAAAGAACGTTAGTCTCCGCGCATAGGAAATATCCAGGCGCAACGCCTGGAATGAGCTTGGGAGAACGCCAGAACAGTATCGAACTGCAGACGGAGGGAAGTGGCAATGTCAGATTCCACGAACAGCACCGAACAGGATGTTCCAGATCCGATAGAAACCGATTTCGACATTGGGCAAGACAACATCACACCGTTCGGGCTCGATATCCACAATCCGGTTTTTATGATCTCCGGACTATCGATCGTCATTTTCGTCCTCGCCTCATTGATGTTCCAAGAGGCAGCGACCGAATTCTTCGGCTGGCTGCGGCCGTTCCTGACCTCGACCTTCGATTGGTTCTTCATCAGCGCCGCGAACATCTTCGTGCTGTTCTGCATTTTCTTGATGGTATCGCCGCTGGGCAAGATCCGGCTCGGCGGGCCGGACGCGAAACCGGATTACAGCTATTTGGGTTGGTTCGCGATGCTGTTCGCCGCGGGCATGGGCATCGGCCTGATGTTTTTCGGCGTGGCGGAACCGATGTCGCATTTCGGGTCGGCGATGGGCGGCACCGCTGTCACGGACGGCGCGCGCACCGACTGGGCGCCGCTCGGCGCGGCCAAGGGCAGCGTCGAGGCCGCACGCGACCTGGCGATGGCGGCCACCATCTTCCACTGGGCGCTGCATCCCTGGGCGATTTACGCGGTGCTGGCCCTGGCGCTGGCCTTCTTCACCTATAACCGCGGCCTGCCGCTCACCCTGCGCTCGGCCTTCTATCCGATCCTGGGCGAGCGCGTCTGGGGCTGGTGGGGCCACATCATCGATACGCTGGCCGTGTTCGCGACCCTGTTCGGCCTCGCCACCTCGCTCGGCTTCGGGACGGAACAGGCGCTGGCCGGCCTGAACTACCAGTTCGGCTGGGGCACCGGCCCCGTCGCCAAGGTCGTGCTGATCGCGGTCATCACGGTGATCGCGCTGGGCTCGGTAC
>JAKZTB010000385.1:0-10897 GCA_047517345.1 Alphaproteobacteria bacterium | reverse complement strand
CCATCACCACGATCCGGTCGGCACTGACCACGGTCGACAGGCGGTGAGCGATAACCAAGGTGGTGCGGCCCGCCTTCAGCCTCTCCAGCGCCATCTGCACCAGCCGCTCGTTCTCCGCATCGAGCGCGCTGGTTGCCTCGTCGAGCAGCAGCACCGACGGGTCGCGCAGCAAAGCGCGGGCTAAGGAAATACGCTGGCGTTGCCCGCCCGACAGGCGCACGCCCTTTTCGCCCAGGAAGGTCGCGAAACCGTCCGGCAACCTGTCGAGGAACTCCGCCGCCGCGGCCGCCTCCGCCGCTGCGCGTACCGCCGCATCATCCGCACCCGGCCGGCCGTAGCGGATGTTCTCCCATGCGTCTGCGCCGAAAATCACCGGGTCCTGCGGCACCAGCGCGTAGCGATGGCGCACCGCCTGCGGGTCGGCCTCGCGGATATCGACGCCGTCGAGGCGGATGCGGCCCGCCTCCGGGTCGTAGAAGCGGAGCAGCAGTTGGAATACGGTCGTCTTGCCCGCGCCCGAAGGCCCGACAAGCGCCACCGTCTCGCCGGGGTTCACGTCGAGCGAGAAATCGATCAGGGCCGGCAGGTCGGGCCGCGACGGGTAATGGAACGTCAAGTTCTCGAAGCGTACGCGCCCCTCGGCCGGCTCCGGCAGGGGTTGCGGGTTGTCGGGGGCGACGATCTCCGGTTCCGCCTCAAGCAGCTCGATCAGCCGCTCGGTCGCGCCGGCGGCGCGCTGCAACTCGCCATAGACTTCGCTGATCACGCCGACGGAGAAGGCGACCATCGTTGCGTAGAAGATGAACGCGGTCAGCTCGCCGCCAGTTATTTCGCCCGCCTGCAGGTCGCGTCCGCCGAGCCACAGGATGAAGCCGATCGAGGCGAAGACAAGCAGGATCACGATCGAAGTCAAAAATCCGCGCATCAGAATGCGGGCGATGGCGACCGTGAACGCATTGTCCACCTCACTGGCGAACCGTTTGCGGTCCTCGTCCTCATGGGTGAAGGCCTGGACCGTACGCATGGCGTTGATCGATTCCTCGGCGAACGCGCCGACATCGGCGATCCGGTCCTGGCTAGCGCGCGACAACCGCCGCACGCGCCGCCCGAAAATCATGATAGGCGCCACGACCAGCGGCACAACGAGCAACACCATGCCGGTCAGCTTCGGATCGGTGACGAACAGCATGATCACGCCGCCGACCAGGTTGAGCGCATTGCGCAACGCGATTGAGGCCGACGAGCCGATCACGGTCTGCAACAAGGTGGTGTCCGTAGTCAGCCGCGACAGCACTTCGCCGGTGCGCGTCGTCTCGAAGAAGCCGGTATGCAGCGACAGGATCCGGTCGAACACCGCCTGCCGAAGATCGGCAACGACCCGCTCGCCAATCCAGGAGACGAAATAGAACCGCACGAAGGTCCCCACCGCCATGATCACCGCCAGCGCCAGCAGGAAGATCAGCGCCCGGTCGAGCGCCGCCGCATCCCCCGCCGCGAACCCGCCGTCGATCAGCGCCTTCAACCCTTGCCCGATCGCCAGCCCCGTCAGAACGGTCACGATCAACGCCAAAGCGGCGGCCGCGACGCGCCCCTTATAAGGCTTCAGGAACCCCGCGGTGCGCGACAGATAACGCAGATTGCGGCCCTTGGGCCGGTCGAAGGAAGCGGTGTTGGGCGGCACGAGCCTGTCCTGTCCGGGTGGACCGTATACATGTTGCGGTGGGCGGGAAAACGCAAGTCTAGTGACGTCTATTGCCCTTTCCCTTGTGCCCACCCGGCCCCACCGCCTAGGATCGGCGGCTTTTTTTCAACCACTTCCGGAATCCGAACCGTGAGCGAGCAGACACCCGAGTATCCGTGCCTGCACGACATCGTGCAGCGCGCTTACAACAACCTGTCCGACGGGGCCTGGGGCTATCTGGCCGGCGGCGCGGAGAGCGAGACGACGTTGCGGCGCAATCGGATGGCGCTCGATACGCTGGCCCTCCGGCCGCGGGTCTGCCGCAACGTGGCAAAGCTCGACACCAGCGGCACACTTTTGGGGCAGAAGATGCGCATTCCAGTGCTGCTGGCGCCGATCGGTTCGCTGGAAACCTTCGATCCGAGCTGGCGCGGCGGGCCGTCGTCGGCCGAGGCGGCGGACGAATTCGACATCGTGCACATGCTGAGTTCGCGCTGCGCGCCGGGGCTGGAGGAGACGGCGGCGGCGGCGGACAATGCGCGCATCTTCCAGCTCTATGTGCGCGGCGGCGACGATTTCGAGGACGACTACGTCCAGCGCGCCCTCGACAACGGCTATTACGCCTTCTGCATCACCGTCGACACGGCGCATTACAGCCGCCGCGAGCGAGACTTCGACAACCGCTTCGTGAAGACCTGGCGGGTCGGCGCGGGCGGCATGGAGTATCAGGCGCTGTACACCTGGGACAACGTCAAGCGCTTCAAGGACAAGCACGACGTGCCGCTGATCCTCAAGGGCATCGCCACGGCGGAAGACGCGGCGCTGTGCGTCGAGAACGGCGTCGACGGCGTCTACGTCTCCAACCATGGCGGCCGCCAGCTCGACCACGGGCGCGGCTCGATGGACGTGCTGCCGGAGATCGTCGAGGCGGTTGGCGGCAAGGCGGCAATTATCGTCGACGGCGCGATAAACCGCGGCACCGACATCGTCAAGGCGATGGCGCTCGGCGCGGACGCGGTCGGCATCGGCCGTCTGCAGGGCTACGGCCTCGCCGCAAATGGCAAGGACGGGCTGGTCAGGGTACTCGAACTGCTGGAAGAAGAAATCCAGATCGCCTTCGGGCTGCTCGGCGTCACCAGCTTCGACGAGCTCGATTCGAGTTACATTCACGAAGCGGTAGCAGTCAACCTGCCGCACATCACCAGCGCCTTCCCGATGATCGACCTGGATCACCGGTATTAAGAACACTGGCTGGGGCTACATCACCCCTGCGTCGCCGCGAGCGCGGCGATGAGGCCGGCGACGACCTGCGCCGGGACCGCGGCGCGCATGACCGAGCCCATCACGGCGACGCCGGCGGCGCCCGCCGCGATGCAGGCGCCGGCGTTGTCCGCCGTGACGCCGCCCAGTGCCATCACCGGAATGGAAACCGCCGCGACGATCTCGGCCAGCCCCTCGGGTTCCAGCGCGGGACCGTAACCGGGCTTGCTTTCAGTCAGGAAAACCGGGCTCGCCGTGACGTAGTTGGCGCCCTCGGCAGCCGCGAGTTGGGCCTCGGCAACCGAGTGGGCGGAAACGCCGATCAAGGTCTCCGCGCCCATGACGCGGCGGATCGTGGCGACCGGCTGGCCCTGCGGCAGATGCACCGCCTTGACCTTGCAGATCGACGCCGCCGTGAAATCATTATTGACCGAAATAGTCGCGCCGAAATCCTGCGCCACGGCCACCGTCGCCTCGACGATGGGGCAGAGTTCCGCCGTCGCCAGATCCTTCTCGCGCACCATGATCCAGCGGCAGCCGGCCTGCAGCGCCTGCTCGATGACGTCCGCCATCGGAAGCGCCGAATTGTTGCGGTCGGTGATGAGAAGCAGCGAAGGCGCCGCCATGCGCAATCGTCCTTTCCCTTGCGGGCGGTTGGGCCTGGAAAGCGCACTTTAGAGGAATTTCCACCGTTGCGGAATCGGCGACGCACAAAATCGGCCAATTCGGCTACCGCGTTGATCTATGTCAATTCGCCGAACGATAAGGCCGACTAGTATCGAAGGCGTGAAGACGAGTGCACGTTGTGCCTCCCTTCCTCTCTGCTCCAAGATCGGGCCTCGTCACCCTCGCGGCCCGGTCGCTTTCTGGCGAACCTAAAGTTACATCTATTGGATTTTCCAGCTTCCGTCCGGCTGGCGGCAGGCGGTGCCGTAGGCCTGTTCCGTGCGGCCATTGACGGTGACGGTCTGCTGGTATTCGCGGCAATATGCGCCTGTCGACGTGTCGTTTCCTTCACGGATAGGCGTCACTGTGCCTTGGTTTCCGTTGTCGGGGTTGCGCCAGGCGACTTGTTGGCCTATGGGCGCGGTGTGGGCCGTCTGTGCGGCGCGGGCGGCGTGAATCCTGTCCGCGCGGTCGAGCGAACGGCCGACCGAACTGCCGATCAACGCGCCGCCCAGCGCACCGACTGCGACAGCGACCAGCTTGCCGCGCCCGGATCCGATCTGCGATCCCGCCAACGCGCCCAGGCCGGCGCCCAGTAACGTCCCACCTGTCTGCTTCTGGCCGCCGGTAGTTTGGCAAGCCGACAACGCCACCGCAAGAAAAACGACCGCAAGGGCCCGTGTTATCTTCGTCGTCGCCATCACATGCTCCTCATCTCGTTCGTAATCATCTTGTCCTTTATGAAAAGGCGAGGCACAGAATATCGCCTAACTGCGCCGCCAGCGATATGCATACCTTTTTTACATATTATTTAATTTCATTTTTAATGTCAATATGATATATAAACAGTGACGATCGTCACAGGAAACGCAAATAAAATGCAGTTTTCTACGCCTTTAGAAGGTACAGGAATTTCTGGTAACTTTTCACTCGCTTGCAAATATTGCGAACTATGTGTAAGTATCATAAATATTAAATGTAAATTCGGTAGAAATTCGAATTTATTACCGCAGAAGGCGAGGCACGCATGGCGCTGAAGTACAACAATGCGCAACATAAGCAGTATCTTGAAATGATCGACGGCGTCGGCCGTCGCTGGGTGGAAGTCTTCGAAGACAATACGGAATTTTACTCCGCCGCCTATTGGGACCTGCTGACCGGTATCTGGCGTACCGACGGCCCCGTGCGCAAAACGGATGCGCTCCGCTACATGACGGCGATCAAGAGCGCGCACACCGCCAGTAAATATGTCGACCATTCCATCCAGGAGGGCATCCTGGTCGAATCCGACAATCCGGACGACGCGCGCTCGAAACTCCTCGTACTTTCGGACGACATGCGATTGCGGCTCGACGACTTTTTCGATTTGGCGGTCGGCAGGGTGCGCCGTACGACCCGGGCAATCGACGAAAAGGGTCCTTCACCGGAAGATCCCTGATCGCAGGTGAAGCCACTGCGGATTTAGGCTTTAATGCCGGAACGTTAATTCTCTAGGACTGCCCCATGACCGAAATCGTGAAGGGACTTCGCCTCGTCGAAGTCTCCGCTTTCGTCGCCGCGCCCTATGCCGGCTTGACCTTGGCCCAGATGGGCGCGGATGTAATCCGTATCGATCCGGTCGGCGGGGGACTTGACTACCGGCGCTGGCCGGTCACGAGCGACAACAAGAGCCTTTACTGGGCCGGGCTGAACAAGGGCAAGCGCTCGATCATGCTGAATGTCCGCGACCCGGAAGGCCGCGAGCTGGCGCACGCCTTGATGACCAAACCGGGACCGGAAACGGGCATCGTACTGACCAATCTGCCGGCGCGCGGTTGGCTCGATTATGCCGGGCTGAAGGAAAAGCGCGACGACCTGATAATGCTGGGCATCACCGGCAACCGGGACGGCTCGGTCGCGCTCGACTACACCGTCAACGCCGCGGCCGGCTTTCCGATGGTCACCGGGCCGGAAAACCATACTGCGCCGGTCAATCACGTCATGCCGGTCTGGGACGTGGTCGCGGGCCTGGCCGCCGTGAACGGTATCCTCGTGGCCGAGCGGCAGCGGCGCGATACCGGCGCGGGGCAGTTCATCGCCCTCGCGCTCGCGGATACCGCCTTTTCGACCTTGAGCCATCTCGGCTATGTCGGCGAGGTTCAGATCAACGGCGACGACCGTCCGGGCACCGGCAATCAGGTGTACGGCACTTTCGGCCGCGATTTCGCCGCGTCCGACGGCCGCCGTGTCATGATCACCGCCTTCACGCCGCGGCACTGGCGGGCGCTCCTCAAGGCCACCGGGACCGAAGAGCGCATGAAACAGGTCGAGGAATTGTTCGGCCTCGATCTGACCAAAGAGGACGCGCGCTGGGAGGCCCGCGATACGATCATCGCGCTGCTCAAGCCCTGGTTCTCGGGCCGCACGCTGGACGAAGCGCGCGCCGCGCTGGACGACGCCGGCGCTTGCTGGGGACCCTACCAGAGTTTCTCGCAGGCCGTCCGCGAAGACAGCCGAATATCGACCGAGAATCCGATGTTCCAGGAGATCGACCAGCCGGGTATCGGACGCTATCTCGCGGCGGGACCCATGCTGGATTTCGACGCCGCGCCGCGCACGCCGCTCGTGCCGGCGCCGGTGCTGGGCGGCAACACCGACGAAATCCTCGCGGGCGAACTCGGGTTGGGCGACGGCGAGATCGGCAAGCTGCACGACACCGGCATCGTCGCCGGCGCCATGGCCTGACCGAAACCGCTAGCTGCCGGCTTTCAGCGCGTCCCAGTACGTCTTGTTCACGCCGTCGATCAGTTCGTCATGCATCACGCCGAGGCAGGCCCGATAGCTGTAGCGAAAATCGTAGCGCTGGATAATCGTGTGATCCGTAATGCTGCGGCAGGCGAAGAAGGCGTCCTCGGCATATGCCACAGCGCTATTCGAACCGGATTTGCCCATCGCCGTATCCCGTGCCGCCTGACGTTCGGACTCGTTGGTCGCCCGGTCGCGTGGCAGCGCGTTGATCGCACTGCGCACCATGCGGGCGCCGGTCAATTCGTCCGAATGATTGGCGAGGACACGCTCGGCGGTGCCGCGTTGCATCGTCTTGGCGACCTCGATGTCAGACGGCGTCTGCGGGTTGGGGTCGCCCTGATCGGCGTCCGGGAACAGCAGTACGTTGCCCGTCACGCGAACCGCCAGCGACGCCAGACCGAACTGGCGCATGACCGCCTCGTCGACGCTCAGCGTGACGGCAAAGTGATCGCGCTCCGCTTTGATATGCAGCAGCTTCGCGGCCGGCAGTACCGTCTCGCGGCCCGCCGCATCCTTGCCGACCAGCGTCATCGTCTCCTCGATGCGCGTACTGCGCGCGCCGCGGATATCGGCATCGCTCTCGCGCACGCTGTAGCTTTTGCCGCGCTGCGGATTGCTGCGGTCCGGCTGTAGGCAGATGGCGGCCACTTCGGTCGAACAGATTCCGTTCTCGCAAATGAGCGGCATTTCGTCGGACGGCGTCACGACCATCAGCACCTGCGGTGCGGCGAAGGCTGCGCCGATGAACCCGACGGCTCCCAAAATCGACGCAACGGCAAAGACTCCAACGCGCATGTCGTTTCTCCTCTTTTCGTTCGTCACCGGTTCATCATAGTTGAATTGCGGCCCAGGCGAAATAGCAGTCGAGTGATCGCGCAAAAGGTGGTTTTTTGGAGAATGCTGTAAATCGCGCTGCCGTTTCTATGTATTGTCCGGCGAATTCCAGGGAGCAGACCAGATGACATCGAAAAAACGCCGGTGGGTTGCCGTCACGGCGACCGACGACTTCCCCGTTTCCATGAAACCGGTGCGCGAAGCGCTTCGGGGAGTCGCGCCTGTGCAAACCGTTCCGTTACCCTTCAGCCCGATCGGCGCCGCCCAGGAGAAAAAGTTCGCAAAACTGTTCCAAGGAGCCGCCGGCATGCTGCTGCGGCCCGGCTACATCACGCCCACCTTGCTCGACCAGCTGCCCGATTTGAAGATCGTTGCGGTTCACGGCGCCGGCGTCGATCAGGTCGATGTCGAGGCCTGCACCGCGCGCGGCGTCCTGGTAACCAACGCGCCCGGCGCGAATGCCGACTCGGTCGCCGAACTGACTTTAGGACTGATGATCAGTCTGGCGCGGCGTGTCGCACATAGCGCATGGCGCGTGCATCACGAGAAAGTCTGGGGCGAGGCGCGCCATACCGGCAGCGAACTAATCGGCAAGACGCTCGGCCTTGTGGCGGTCGGTCAGATTGGTAGCCGCGTCGCGCGACTGTGCCAGGCCTTCGGCATGAAAGTCTGCGCCTACGATCCCGGCGTACCGGCCAAGGAGATGCGCGCGATAGGCGTGCGGCCGATGAAACTGGACGCCCTGCTCGGCGTGTCCGACTACGTTTCCCTGCACGCGCCGCACATCCCCGAGACGCACCATCTGATCAACCGCAAGGCCATCGCGAAAATGAAGAAAGGCGCTTTCCTGATCAACGCGGCGCGCGGCCCGCTGGTCGATGAGGCCGCGTTGGCGCATGCGCTGAGGAGCGGCAAGCTGGGCGGCGCGGCTCTGGATGTTCTGGAAGGCGAGCCGCCGGACCCGAAAAGCCCGATTTTCGACGCCCCGAATATTCTACTGACGCCGCATATGGCCGGTTCGACCCGGGAATGCCTGGACCGGATCGCCGGCACGGCGGCCACGGACATCGCGCGAATGCTGCAGGGAAAGCGCCCGAAACACCGGCTGAACAGGCCGCGCCGACGTTAGCCCCGGAACCCAAATCTTCGCGGTACGGTCCACTTTCCAGAGCAGTTACGCATCGGTACTATCCCGGCCTTACCGTTGCCGCGTGACGCCGCATGGAAGGAATATCGATGCCCGACAAGGCCTCCAATCTGCCGCAAGTCGATCCCGACGAAATCCTCGAGGGCATCCGGACCTGGGTCGAGATCGAGACGCCGTCCTACAACGGCGATGCGGTCAACAAGCTGGTTGACCGGGTGGAAACCGATATGCGGGCGATCGGGGCTGAAATAGACCGCACGCCCGGGCGCGACGGGTTCGGCGACATCCTGATGACGCGAACGCCCTGGGGCGGCGACGAACCGGGAATTCTCGTCCTGTGCCATGTCGACACGGTGCACCCGATCGGCATGAAGGACGGTATATTGCACTGGCGGCGCGAGGGCGACAGCGTCTTCGGCCCCGGTATCTACGATATGAAGGCGGGCGCGTATCTCGCCTATTACGCCTACCGCCATCTGGTCCGGCAGGGAAAACAAACGCCGCTGCCGATCACCTTCCTCTACGTCCCGGAAGAGGAAATCGGCAGCCCGACCTCCCGCGCGACGATCGAAGCGGCCGCGAAACGCAACAAGTATGTGCTGGTCACGGAACCGGCACGCGAGGGCGGCAAGATCGTCACCGCGCGCAAGGGCGTCGCGCATTTCTACATCACCGCGACCGGCGTCTCCGCCCATGCCGGCTCGCGCCACGAGGACGGCCGCAACGCGATCCACGAGATTGCCCACCAGATCCTGCAGATCCAGGCGATGACCGACTACGAACGCGGCGTGACCACCAGCGTCGGCCTCATCGAGGGCGGCACCGGCATCAACGTCGTGCCGGACTCGTGCAAGATGGAAGTCGATATGCGGGTACCGGATCCGGAGGCAGCGGAAGAATTCGTTGCCAAGATATTCGATCTCACGCCGCTGAACCCGGACGTCACGTTGAAGATCGAAGGCGGCTTGAACCGCCCGCCCTTCGAGAAGGACGAGGGCATCGCCGCACTGTTCGAACACGCCAAGGAGATCTGCGCGGAGATCGGCTTCGAACTGGATGACCTGAAGACCGGCGGCGTCAGCGACGGAAATTTCACCGCGGCCCTCGGCATCCCGACCCTGGACGGACTCGGCGCCGATGGCGTCGGCGCGCACGCGCATCACGAGCAGATCTACTTCTCGTCCCTGGAACCGCGCGCCAAGATGTGGATCCGGCTGCTCGAGACCCTGAAATAAACGAAAAGGACAAAAACACTCATGGCGGACCAAACCAGCAACCGGCCCAAGGTCGATCCCGACGAAATTCTTGAAGGCATCAAAACCTGGGTCGATATCGAGTCGCCCTCGAACGATGGCGAAGCTGTCAACCGGATAGTCGACAAGATCGAGACCGACATGCGCGCGATTGGCGCGAAACTGGACCGCACGCCTGGACGGGACGGTTTCGGTGACATCCTGACGGCGCGCACGCCATGGGGCGGCGACGAACCCGGCATCCTCGTGCTGAGCCACTCCGACACGGTGCATCCGATCGGCATGCTGGACGACATCCTGCGCTGGCGGCGCGAGGGAGACAGCGTCTTCGGTCCGGGCATCTACGACATGAAATCGGGCGCCTATATGGCCTACTACGCCTATCAGCATCTTGTCCGGCAGGGCAAACAGACGCCCCTGCCAATCACCTTCATGTTTGTACCGGAAGAAGAGGTCGGCAGCCCGACATCGCAGGCAGCGATTGAGGCGGCGGCGCGGGCGAACAAATACGTTCTGGTCTCCGAGCCAGCGCGCGAAGGCGGCAAAATCGTCACCGGCCGCCGCGGTTCCGCGCGGTTCAAGATCACCGTGATCGGCGTGCCGGCCCACTCCGGCCTGCGCCACCAGGACGGCCGTAGCGCGATCCGGGAAATGGCCAAGCATATCCTGTGGATCGAAGGGCTGACCGACTACGAACGCAACGTCACGACGAATGTCGGCCTGATCTCCGGCGGCACCGGCACCAACGTCGTGCCGAGCGAATGCGTCGTCGAAGTCGACATGCGCCTGCCCGACATGGAAGCGGTCGAGGAATTCGTTCCTCCGGTCCTTAACCTCAAGAACATCGATCCGGACTGCACCGTCACAGTCGAAGGCGGCCTGAACCGACCGCCCTATCATAAGAACGATGGCATCGCGTCCCTTTACGAGCATGCCAAGGACCTAGCGGAAGAGATCGGATTCGAGCTTCAGGACATGTATACCGGCGGTGGCAGCGACGGAAACTTCACGGCGGCGCTCGGCGTTCCGACGCTTGACGGGCTCGGCGCCGACGGACGGGGCGCCCACGCCCATGACGAGCAGATCTACTTCTCTTCGCTTGAGCCGCGCACCGCATTGTGGATCCGGCGGGTGCGAGTCTCGCATGGCAGTGATGTCTGCGGCTTGGTTCGTTGAGTTCAGGCAGCGATTGCCATGGCTGCTGCACGTGGACTGATGTTGTCGTTGGCCGGTGTGTCGGTTGCGCTGATCAGGGCCTTCCATGCCCGC
>JAKZTB010000384.1:0-37139 GCA_047517345.1 Alphaproteobacteria bacterium | reverse complement strand
CTCTACAATGCCCAGTGGATCGTCGAAAAGAACGGCTACCTGAGCCCCGCTCAAGCTCGTCAGGCGTGGCACGCCGCGATCTCAATCAGGCCCGCCGCGTGAGACAAACTTGTGTCCAAGGAACCGGGTGCGCTACATGGTCATTACAAGATTACCGGCGATATCGTTACCGACAAATCGTTCGACCAACGCGTCGAACCGTTTGATTAAAGAGGTCGCCCCGTCGCACCCACGCGCCAAAATGCAATCCGTGTCGACAATCACCACGAAGATCACAAGGCGAAAAATCGCGAGAGCGATTCCTGCTGCCGTAGATCGGATCAACGTACCACCGTTCACAATCGGATATTCGCCATCGGCGGCAGCCCGACGCAATCCAGCTGGCGCGCCGAACCGACTCCGCCAATTATCGGCCCATCGTAGCGAAAGCCGATCTGGATTTGAACCAAATCAGCGGCAGCGGCCTACCGCGTCGAGCAGTGGCGCCAAGGTGCCGTTGTAGAGGGCGGCATCGTGCGGCGCCGCCATGCGGCCGGACGCAACCAACGGTGCAGAGGGAAATTCAGGACGATCGCCGGCATCGCCCACGATACGGCCTTCTCGAATGCATGGGGAATCAATGCTAATCGAATTATTTGCGTTTGTGCAGGATCACAAATTCAAGCTGGATTTGCTACAATACCGGGATTGGTTCAAGGAGAGGGAACAGTGCCCATGTACGTCATCACCGTCGTGTTCAAAGTAATACCCTCGCATGCCGATGAATTCGCCATCGCCATGATAGAGAATGCGCGGGCGTCGCTGGAGACCGAACCGGGTTGCCATCAGTTCGATGTCGGCTTCGCGCCGGACGATCCGGCGACTTGTTTTCTATATGAGCTGTATACCGACAAGTCGGCGTTCGAAACGCATCTGGCGGCGGCGCATTTCAAATCCTTCGACGCCAAAGTCGCACCATGGTTGGAATCGAAAGCGGTGCAAGCGTATGAACGCGCTTGGCCGAAAGATTAAGGCCGCGGTTTCCGTAGTAAAAATACGAAGGGCACACCGGCCATCGCGACCGCGACTAGGAATGTAAAGGCGTTCAAATAGGCGATGGTTTCCGCTTGCGCGATGACGAGATTGCGAAGGGCCTCAAGGCCTGCCGTGGAATCGAGCCCCCAGAAAGCGCTTGACCGGGACAGGCGCAGGGCCTCGCTGAAGGGATGGATGTGGTCGCGCAGTTCGACATAGTTGACCTGCGACGAGTGCACCAAGATCGCTACGATCACCGAAGTGCCGCAGCTGGCACCGATCGCGCGGATCAAGGCAAACAGCGCCGCACCCTCCGTGCGCAGGCCCGGCAGCAATGTCGAAAACGTCACCGTCGTCAGGGTCACCCACATCACCCCCATGCCGAAGCCGCTGACCATCGTGACCCAGACAATGTCCACGGGCGAGACGTCGGCGGTCCAATAGGTCATCCATATATTGGCGGCGCCGACGCAGCCGAGGCCTACAAGTATAAGGATCTTGGGCGGCACCCGATCGGCCAGCACACCGCCCATCATCATCGCCAACATCGTGCCGACCCCGCGAATCGACACCATCCAGCCCGCCGCCAGGACCGGATAATCCTGCACGTTCTGCAGGAACAGCGGCAGGATGAACAGGCTCGAGAACACGGCGATCCCGAACACGAAGATCAAACACGACCCGACAACGAAATTGCGGTCCTTGAATATTGCGAGATTGATGTAAGGGTTGTCGTGGGTCAGGCAGTGGACGATGAATATGTAAAAAGCCAAAACGGCGAGAACCGCTTCGGCAATGATTTCCGGCGACTCGAACCAGTCCTGCCGTTCGCCGCGGTCGAGCACCAGCTGTATACAGACGACGCCGAGAATCAACGAGACGACACCGATCCAGTCGAGATTCTGTTCCCCCCGCTCGGCTTCCGGCAGGGTCGCCAATACGCCGGCAAAGGCGAGCAGACCCAGCGGCACGTTCATGAAGAACAAATATCGCCAATCGTACCATTCAGTTAGGAATGCGCCCAATGTCGGTCCGACGACCGGACCAAGGATCATCCCCATGGACCATATGCTCATGGCGAAGCCGTGCCGGCGGCGTGGGTAGCTGTCGAGCATGATCGCTTGCGAGAGCGGCATCAGCGGCGCACTGACAAAACCCTGTATCACGCGCAAGACGACAAGTTCCTCGAACACCGTTGCCCAACCGCAAAGCAACGACATCACCGTGAAGCCGACGATCGACGCCAGAAACAACCGGCGACGGCCGATCCGCACGCTGACCCAACCGGTGAGAATCGTCCCGACGGCGCTGGCAACGACGAAGGCGGTGATAATCCAGCCAACCTGATCCGGGCTTGCGGAAAGGTTACCCTGCATGTTCGGCAGGGCGACGTACGCGGTGCTCATATTGAGGGCGTGCAGCAACGAAGCCATCAGCACCGGAATCGTGATGATGGTCAGTTCGGCGGTGGTGAACGGCCCCTGCGCCGGTTTATCGATGATCCGCAAGCGTGGTCCTCACATTCGAACGCTCTCGCCCCACGACGGCGTTTCGGTCGGTCGAATTGACTGTGAAACCGAGCGATCCGCCCGGTGCGCCGCGAACCTAATCAATTTTTCGCTGCAGAGCAAAATCCGTACCGGCTAACGGGGATGTGAAACGGCAGCGCTTTCCTTTCACCGCACAAGCCGCCACATTTGACGCGACCGCGCGCACGGTAATTTGGGAGACCGTATGCTCAAGCGAAGCGCAACGAATTTGGACCGGCGCGCCTTTCTGACCGCATTGGCCGCCGGCGGCGCGGCGGCAAGCTTGCTGCCGATTTCGGCTGACGCCGCACCTCTCGCCACCCGGGCTATCCCTGCTAGCATTGAGCCTATTCCGATCATCGGAATGGGGTCCTGGATCACGTTAAATGTCGGCAACGACCCGGATTTGCGAGCCGCCCGGCTCGAAGTCGTCCAGGCCTTCTTCGACGAAGGTGGCGGCATGATCGATTCCTCGCCCATGTATGGATCGTCGGAAGAAGTCATCGGCCATTGTCTGACGCGTATTCCCAATAAACAGGGCCTGTTTTCCGCGACCAAGGTCTGGACCCTGTCGCAGTTCATGGGCATCCGGCAAATGAACAACTCTTTCGACCTTTTGGGTCTTGAGCAATTCGATCTGATGCAGATCCACAACCTGGTCGACTGGGAAGCGCATTTGGAAACATTGCTGGAGTGGAAGCAAGAAGGCCGCGTCCGATATGTCGGCATCACCACGTCGCATGGCCGTCGCCACGACGACCTGGCGGCGATCATGAAAAAGCAGCCGCTCGATTTCGTCCAATTCTCCTACAACATGATCGATCGCGAGGCGGAGCAGCGTCTCCTACCGCTGGCACGCGACCGCGGGATTGCCGTGATCGTCAATCGCCCCTTCCAAACCGGCGGCCTGTTCGACAGCTATGAGAACGAGGCACTGCCGGATTGGGCAGCGTCGATCGATTGCACCAACTGGGCGCAGTTCTTCCTCAAATTCGTCGTCTCGCACCCGGCGGTGACATGCGCCATCCCGGCAACCAGCCGCGTCGACCACTTGCGAGAGAATATGGACGCAGGCCGCGGCCGCTTCCCCGACGCCGAAATGCGCGCGGAGATGCTCCGCTACATCGAAACTCTGTGATTCCTTTTTCACGCGACGTTTTTCTTGGATTGGTCGCGCAGACAAACACGCTGCTGTGGCCGGCGCAGATCGCGATCCTGCTGCTCGGCCTAGGCGTCCTTTACCTTTGCTTCCGCCCGCGCGACAGTTTCGAACGCCTTCCGGCGATTTACCTTGCGATCGCCTGGCTATCCGTCGGCGTGATCTATTACGGACTTCATTTCACCACCTTGAATTGGGCCGCTTGGCTCGCGGCAACGCTGTTCGTCGCCCAGGGACTTCTACTGCTCTGGCTTGGCGCCCTGCGCAACCGGCTGCGGCTGCGTTTCAGCAGCGGCGTAACCGGGTGGATCGGCATCATTCTGTTATGTACCGCGACTGTGGCCTATCCGCTGCTTGGACTGGCGACAGGAACTGGCATCGAAGCGATACCGGTGATCGCCATCGATCCCGGCCCTACGGTGTTGTTCACCTGGGGCGTTCTCCTGCTGACAGAGGAGCACACGCCCTACACACTGACCGTGCTTCCGTTAATCGCGGCATGCGTTAGTGCTACAGCAGGTTGGCTGATTGACCTTCCCGTCGACATCGTCTTGGTACCGGCGGCGATCGCTGGTATTGCCCTAATCATCGCGCGAAACCGTGGTCTTAAGAGAAACGGAACTTGATCGGCTTGGCGTTCACATTCTCGACAACTCGCCACGGTAAGCGCGTCAGTGACGCTTACAATTCTGCAAATATATTGAATTGGAGGGTATCCCGATGATCAAATTGCCGCGCCTTGTAACCGCCTTCACCTTCATGATGGTCGGCGCTTTGCTCGCCTTCCCGGCTACGGCACAAAATGCACCCAAACGCGCGATTACCAAAATCGCCGGCGACCTTTACCGCTTTCAGAACAATTTCCATTTCTCCGTTTTTCTCGTTACGCCCGATGGCGTCATCGTCACCGACCCGATCAACGCCGAGGCCGCGGCATGGCTAAAAGGCGAGATCAAGAAACGCTTCGACAAGCCGATCCGCTACCTGATCTATAGCCACGATCACAGCGACCATATCTCAGGCGGCGAAGTCTTCGCCGACACCGCGACGGTTATCGCGCACGAAAACGCGCGGGCAACGATCATCGGCGAAAGCCGTCCGACCGCCGTACCCAACGTCACCTTTTCCGATCGCATGACCGTGTCGCTCGGCGGCAAACAGGTTGAACTCATCTATATCGGCCGCAGCCATTCCGACAACCTAATCGTCATGAATTTTCCGGCCGAACGGACCGTGTTCGCCGTCGATATCGTGAGTGTCAAACGGTTGGCCTACAAGACGCTAAGCGACTCTTACTTCCCTGGATGGATCGATGCCTTGAAGAACATCGAAGCCATCGATTTCGATATCCTGGCACCGGGTCATGGTCCGATGGGCATGAAAGCGGACGTCGCCGCGAACCGCGGCTATATGAGCGCGCTCTATAACGGCGTGCTGAACGGCCTGCGCACCGGCGAGACCCTGGAAAGCCTGAAGAAGAACCTGACCTTGGACACCTACAAGGATTGGGGCCGCTACAAGGATTGGCGGCCACTCAATATCGAGGGTGTCCATAAGCGTATCGAACTGCAGCGCCGCGCCCGCTAATTCCCTACGCCGCCGACGCGTGTAGCTCATCCAGCGCGTCGGCGAAGGCATCCATCGTGAACGCGATGTCTTCGTCGGTGTGCGCCAGGGAAACATAGAATTTGCTGTCGCCCTTGAAGACGCCGCGTTGGCGGATAAGGCTGTTGAACCGGAGCGTCATCTCACGGTCGCCGGCTACCATCGTGCGGTAGTCGCGGACCGCGCCGTCGGTGAAGAAGACGTCGAATAACGGCGGTTCGCCGAACACCTTGGCTTGCGTGCCGGTCCTCGCAAACAGCTCGGTCAGCCCGTCCATCAATGCCTGCCCGTTGGCATGGATCTTTTCATATGCGCCGGGCCGCTTGAGTACGTTCATGGTCGCCAGTCCGGCGGCGGCGGCCACAGGATTGCCGCTCAAGGTGCCCAACTGGATCAGGAATTCGTCCGCCGCGACCCTGCTCCTATCGAAGTGCGCCATGTACTCTTCGCGCCCCACGACAGCGGCCAGTGCGAAGCCACCGCCGATGACCTTGCCCAGCGCGCACAGGTCGGGCACGACGCCGTAATAGGCCTGCGCCCCGCCATAGGCCAGCCGGAAACCGGTCACGACCTCATCGAAAATAAGCGCAATGCCGCATTCGGTGGTCGCCTCGCGCAGCGCTTCGAGAAATCCCGGCTGCGGTTTGATCAAACGCTGGAACGGTTCGACGATCACAGCCGCCAGCTCGTCCTTGTGCTCGCGGATCAGGCTGACCGCCGTCTCCGCATCGTTGAACGGCGCGATCAGCACCTCGTCTCGAACCCGCTGCGGAATGCCCGCCGAATCCGGCACCGCTTGCGGAAAATTGCCCGGCCGCACCGGCCTCATGCTCATCAGCGCATAATCGTGCATGCCGTGGAAGCCACCCTCGAACTTCAATATCTTGTCGCGCTTGTGGTGCGCGCGGGCGACGCGCATGGCGTAGAAGGTTGCCTCCGATCCGCTGGTCAGGAACCGCACCTTTTCCGCGCAAGCCACGGCATCGACGATTTCCTCCGCCAGCAGAATGCCGTGCTCGTTGTTGGCGAAGAAGGTCGTGCCGTTGGGAATCTGCGCTTGCGCCGCTTCCATGACCTCGGGATGGCAATGCCCGATCAGCATCGGTCCCGAGCCCAGGAGATAGTCGACATACTCGTTTCCGCTGGTGTCCCATACGCGGCCGGCTTCGCCCTTCTGGATCACGACATCGAATGCCAAATTGCCGAACCCGCCGGCCGGCAAGACGGTGCGTGCCTTTTCCATCAAGGCCGCTTCGCTATCGCTTATCCTCACCATTTCGTCCGCTCTCCCAACTGCTGTCGCATGCGCAAATCGAAAATTTGGGCGAGCCTAGCAGAGGTCGATTGGGGAAGCCATGCAGGTGTAGGAATATTGAATCCCCTTGACCAAATCGCACGAATCCACCATTTGGAGCGCAATAGCTACCGCTCGGGATAATCTTTCGCATGAAAGAATGGATCGAAGCCCTCTGGCTGGGCCGCGTCCCCTTGGACATCGCCTTCTGGCGATTTGCCGTGCTCTACGGTCTCATTCTCAATGCCGCGACCAGCGCGTTGTTCATGGCGCTCCTGGTCAGCGAGGCGGGAAACGCGCTCCTGACCGCCGCATTCATATTGCCGATTCCGTACAATATCCTGATCGTCGTCGCCGTCTGGCGCAGTGCGGGGCGCTACGAAGGGCCGCGCAAATGGGTCGATTGGGCCCGCTTCGCAACCGTGCTCTGGATGGTCGTGCTGACCGCCTCGTAGCGCAATCCGTTCGCCCCATTCGATTGGCCCGTCAGGCGCGTTGTTAGTCGCAGAACACTGTGACAGATTACGCGAATAATTCCATTTCACGGGGCGCGCAATGATTAAGACGACCGTGGCGGGCAGTCTGCCCAAGCCGTCCTGGCTCGCGGAGCCGAATATGATCTGGGCGCCCTGGCATCTCGAAGGCGACGCGTTGCTCGAAGGGCAGCAGGACGCCGCGCTGGCGTGGATCAAGGTCCAGGAAGACGCCGGTATCGACATCGTCAGCGACGGCGAACAATTCCGTAAACATTTTGTGCACGGCTTCCTGGAATCCATCCAGGGGATCGACTGGCAGAAGATGACCACCATGGGAATCCGGGACAACCGGTATGACGCGCAGGTCCCCACGGTGACGGACCGGGTTCGGCGCAACGGTTCGGTCCATGGCCATGGTGCGGAATTCTGCCGCGCCCATACAGGTCACGGGCTCAAATTCACCCTGCCCGGCCCGATGACCATTTGCGACACCATCGCCGACGCCCACTATGGCAGCCGGCCGGACATGGCGATGGCTTTCGCGGAATTGCTGAACGACGAGGCGAAGGAACTGGAAGCCCTCGGCGTCGACGTCATTCAGTTCGACGAACCGGCCTTCAACGCGTTCATGTCGGACGTCCGGGACTGGGGCGTCGATGCCTTGAACCGCGCGTTGGAAGGCCTCCAATGCAAAACCGCCGTGCATATCTGTTACGGTTACGGCATCCAGCAAAATTTAGATTGGAAGGAAACGCTGGGCGGCGAGTGGCGGCAATATGAGGAATTCCTGCCGGCATTGAATGCGAGCAACGTCGACCAGGTTTCGCTCGAATGCGCCGGCTCTAACGTACCGTTCGAGGTGATGTCGCTGTTGCCGGACAAGGAAGTCCTGGTCGGCGCGATCGATGTCGCGACGGACGCTATCGAAACGCCGGAAATGGTTGCCGACACCCTGCGGCGCGCGACCGCGTTCGTCGATCCGGAACGCATCGTCGCCTGCACGAATTGCGGGATGGCCCCGCTGTCGCGCAAACTAGCAGAGGAAAAACTGAAAGCGCTCGGTGCGGGCGCGGCGCTGCTGCGCCGCGAACTCAGCTAATTCCCGTCAATTCGTCAGAACGCACTTGCCGACGACCTTGCGGTCGACGATGGTCTGCAGCGCGTCCGCGGCCCGTTCCAGCGGGAAGGTGTGGGAGACGTGCGGCGTGATCTTGCCTTCCGCGGCCCATCGCGCCAGGACCTGAAGGTTTTCCGCCGCCAATGCCGGTTCGAATTCGTTGAAGCCGCCGACCCGCACGCCGACCGCGGAGGCCCCCTTGATCAGGAGGTGATTGGTCTTGGCCAGCGCCGGCCGGCCGCCGACGAATCCCAGAATCAGGATCCGAGCCCCCCAATTCAGACAGCGCATGGATTCGTCGAAAACGTCTGCCCCGATCGGATCGTAGATCACGTCCGCACCGCGCCCGTCGGTCAGTTCCTTGACCCGGTCGCGAAACCCGTCCGTATTGTTGATCGTATGATCGGCCCCATTCGCCGCGACCACGGCGAGCTTCTCGTCGCTGCCGGAAGTGGCGATCACCGTGGCGCCCAGTAGCTTGCCGACCTGGACGGCGGCCAGCCCGATACCGCCCGCCGCACCGTGCACAAGCAGCGCCTCGCCCGCCTGCAGCCGTCCGCGCTGCACCAGCGCGTGATAGGCCGTCGTGTAGGCAGAACGAAAACCGGCCGCCTGCTCCACGCTCAACCCGTCCGGCACGGGAAGCGCGGCATCCGCGGAAATCGTCCCCATCTCGGCGAAGGCGCCGGGCGGATGGCGTGTCATCACCGCATCGCCGACCTTGAAGTCCGTGACGTCTTTGCCGACCGCCAGCACCGTCCCCGCCCCTTCGCCGCCGGGGATGAAAGGCAGTGGCGGCTTGGTTTGGTACTCGCCCGCGACCATCAGCACGTCGACGAACTGCACGCCGCGCGCCGCGATCGCGACCTTGATTTCGCCCGGCCCGGGATCCGGCGGATCGGGCAGCTCACGCAGAACCAGAGACGACGGCGGACCGAGCTTCTCACAGACGATGGCGCGCATGGTTCAGCCCCCTACTTGTTACGCGTCCAATAGGCCTCGTCGGCCGGGAATACCGAGCTACATTCGATGCGCTCGGTCGGTCCATCCAGCGTATCCGCCACAGCCTTCCAGACGGCGTAGTGGGGCGCGGCGCGATGCGCCTCGACCGCCGCTTCGTCGCGGTAGACTTCGTAGAAGTAGTATACATTTTCGTCCGCATCGTCCTGCAGCACGTTGAACCGCACGCAACCCGGCTCATCCCGCTCGGACGCCACCGCGTCCACCTCGATCGCGTCGAGGAAGCGCTGGCGCAGTTCCGGTTTCACCCTGACCTTGATCCATTTCGCGATCATGCTGTCTCTCCAAGAATGGTTGGATAGCGTCCGCATATCCACACGAATGCAACTGGCGAGACGCTGTGTAATCCCGGTATCGATGGAACCGTCCACGCTAGGCAATGTCAATGTCGTGCAGTAGCATCGACTTAACTTAAGATTTTGGAGGCACCACGTGGAGCGGCGGCTTGCGGCGATATTGGCGGCGAATGTCGTCGGCTATTCGCGCCTGATCGGCGCGGACGAAGCCGGGACGCTTGGCCTGCTGCGCGCGCTCCGCAAGGAGCTGGTCGAGCCGGCGCTGAAGCGCCATCGCGGGCGCGTCGTCAAGCTGATGGGCGACGGGCGGAGGTCGTCAGCGTCGTGGACGCGGTGGCGGCGGCTGTCGAGATTCAAGAGGCGGTACCGGAACGGTCGGCGCATCTGGCCGAAGACCGACGGATCGCGTTGCGCATCGGCGTCAATATCGGCGATGTCGTGGTCGAGGACGGCGACCTGTTCGGCGACGGCGTCAACATCGCCGCGCGCTTGCAGGAAATCGCCGATCCGAACGGCGTGGCGATCTCCGGCGACGTCCATCGTCAGTTGCACGGCAAGCTCGACCTGCCGTTCGAAGACGCCGGCGAGAAGGCCCTGAAGAACATTGCCGAGCCGGTACGGATCTGGCTGTGGTCCGCAGCGAACGTTAGCGGTGAGGCGTTTGTTCCGGAAAAACCGCCCGCCTTGCCGGACAAGCCGTCCATCGCAGTGCTGCCTTTCGAGAATATGAGCGGCGACCCGGAGCAGGAATATTTCGCCGATGGCATGGCCGAGGACATCATAACGGGCATTTCCAAGTTCAACTGGCTCTTCGTCATCGCGCGAAACTCGACGTTCACCTACAAGGGAAGAGCCGTCGACATCCGCGAGATAGCAAAGGACCTCGGCGTTCGATATGTCCTTGAAGGAAGCATCCGGCGGGGCGGCAACCGCATTCGCGTCACGGGTCAGCTCATCGATGCGGAGACCGGCAACCACCTATGGACCGAACGGTACGATCGCGCGCTCGACGACAATTTTGAGGTTCAAGACGAAGTAACGGCCGCGATCGTCGCTGCGATCGCGCCGGAAATCGGACAAGCAGAGATTGAACGTGCGAAGCGAAAACCACCGGACAATTTGGATGCTTGGGCGCTTTACCAGCGAGGACTCGCACATTATCCCTCGGGCGTCGCGACTGACTGGGACACCGCGATCGAACTATTTGACCGCGCCAGGGAAGCAGACCCGAATTTTGTCGATGCGCTGGTCATGGCGGCGCACATACGGACCCGGTATGCGCATTTTCACAACCCTGCAAATCGGGATGAATTGCTTCAAACTTCGCGGGCGTTGCTGCAGGAGGCGATGCGCTTGGATCCCCGTCATTCAATGTGCCATGCCGCGACGGGACGGTTGCAAATTCTCTTGGACGAACTGGAATCCGCGGTTACAAGCGGCCGGGATGCGGTGGCATTAAACCCGAATTCAGCGCTCGCCAATTTGGAATTCGCTATCGCGCTGATGCATTCGGATCGGTGCGAGGAATTGCTCCAATACTTCGAAGCCGCGCATAGGCTGAGTCCCCGTGATCCCCACAGAGCGGGAATATTTGCCGGACACGCTGCCGCTCTTTACGTGTTGGACCGCCTCGAGGAATGCGCTGATCTCGCACTAAAGTCGTCGCGAAGCGCGAGCCCCAGGCCTTGGAACGACATCACCCTTATTGCTGCCTTGTACAGATTCGGGCGCACCGCCGAAATGGAGGCAGCCAAGGCTGTTCTCTTGTCGCGCCAGCCGGATTTCAAGGTTTCGAAACACAAGCTTGGTACCACAATCCAGGTCATAATGAGCGACATACTTCGAGAGGCCGGGCTGCCCGAATAAAAATTCTGCGAGCCCCTCGGAGTAGGAAACGCAATGCACGAACAATTCACCCTGCGAGAGATCGAGACAAACGGGATCACGTTGCGGGCGGCTGTCGAAGGCGAAGGGCCGCTGGTGATCCTGGTACATGGCTGGCCCGAGCTCTGGTATTCGTGGCGGCATCAAATCAAACCGCTCGCGCAAGCGGGTTACCGGGTCGTCGCGCCCGACATGCGCGGATATGGCGGCAGCGACAAGCCGCACGTGGTCGAAGCCTACGCGATGTCCAGCATGATGGCCGATCTGGTCGGCATCATCGACGCGCTGGGCGAGGTAACAGCGATCCTGGTTGGCCATGATTGGGGGGCGCCGATCTGCTGGAACACCGCCGCCCTACACCCTGGCCGGGTCGCAGCCGTCGTCGGGCTGAGCGTGCCCTATCGCAAGCGCGGTGCGGTTTCCACGATCGCGCTGTGGCGGAAACTGTTCGCGGGCAAGTTCTTCTATCAGCTCTACTTCCAGGACGAAGGCGTGGCCGAGGCCGAGTTGGAAACGGACGTCCGGCTGTCGCTGCGCAAGATCTACTATTCCATATCCGGCGACGCACCCTCGCTCGACAGCTGGGTGCAACGGCCGCCCGATGGTGGCCTGTTGGACGCGTTCACCGATCCGTCGCCCTTCCCGCCGTGGATGACGGAAGAGGATCTCTATTACTTCGTGGCCAACTTCGAGGCCGGTGGATTTCGCGGCCCGATCAACCGCTACCGGAATCAAGACCGGGACTTCGCCGAGCTGCCGGAGATGGGCGTCGCCCCGGTCGAACAACCGAGTTGCTTCATCGCCGGGTCCAAGGATGTGGTGCGCCGTTTCGTGCCAAATTACGACGCCTACGAAGACGTCGCCAACAACTGCACCGACTTGCGGTTCGCCGAAATCATCGACGGCGCCGGCCACTGGGTGCAGCAGGAAGCGCCAAGCGAGGTGAACACGGCGTTGCTCCGGTTTCTGGCGTCGCTCGGTTAAGCCGACGGACGGTCCACGCCGGCGGCTTCCAGATAATCCGAACCGCTTAGGATATGCCGCGTCGCGTTGTCGACGACCACTGGCACCTCCCAAAAGGTCACGCGAGGCTCCGCGCCGTACTTGTCCTTGATGAGCTGCCGCCAGTCCGGGTCCGCGTGGCCCGCCTTGGCGTGCTCGAGGCTGTCCCAAACGAAAACGCCGCCGGTCGATTGGTCCTCGGCACCGACGGTGTAGTACTTGCGCAATAGTCCCGGAACTTCCGTATAACGGGGCGCGGTCTGGTTGAATCCATCTTTCAGCGCAGCGCGATCGGTGTCCGGCGGCAGGTCGATCTCGACAATGGAAATAAACATCGTTATCGCCCCTTGAACGGCCGCGGCGCGCGCTTTTCGGCGAAGGCGCTGGCGGCCTCGTGGAAATCCTCGCTCAGGTAGAGCTTGAGCGGCGCGGCGTGCATCATGATCTCCTGGCTCTGCTTGTTCAAGTACCAGCGCCGTGAGCGGACCGTGGCGCGCACACTGAGCGGCGGGTTCTTGCAGACCTCGGCTGCCAGCTCCCGCGCCACTTCCATATGCCGGCCCTTCGGCGCCACCCGATTGATCGCGCCCGCGTCGAACGCTTCCTCGGCGGAGAAGAAGCGGCCGGTCAGCGCCATTTCGGTGCCGAACGCGCCGGCCTGACGGTAATGCATCAGGCCCCAATATTTCGGTGCGCCGAGGCCGCGCGAGGTTTCCGTTATCTGGAACTGGGTGCCCTCTTCCGCGACGATCAGGTCGCATTCCAGGACGATGCCGACGGCCAGCCCCATGACATAGCCGTGCGCCGAGGCGATGACCGGCTTCCAGTTAACGGATTTGACCAACAGGTCGCCGGAGTTGGCGCCATGCCCCTGCGGACCGCCCAATCTCTCGAATTCCTCGCGCGAGCGCAGCTGCCTCTGGTGCACGTCGGCCCCGGTCGAGAAAGCCCGGCCGTTGCCGGTAATGATGGCGAGGTGCGCTTCCGGCTCCACATCGAACTGGCGCAACCGCGCGCCCAACGCCATGACCAACTCGTCGCTGAAGGCGTTCAGCTTCTCCGGCCGGTTCAAGGTCAGCGTGACGATGTTGCCGTCCCGCTCGTAATGCACCAGTTCCGCCAGTTCCGCTGCGTCCACCATTACGTCGCCTCCGCTCGATGATGTTCAATGCATTACAGCGGTCAGCTTAGCGAACGCGGGCGCTTTACCCCAAATCTTCCCTGTCATTGCATTGAATCAGCGGCAGCGCAGCGTGATCAGAACCGCCTCGCCGCGGGTGTTGAAACGTATCGGCAAGCCGGATACACCGAGCCCGGTCGAGGTGTAACCGGTCATCCCGCCGAGTCGCCACAGGCCCGAGTTAAAGCGGCGGTGGCGGACCATGTGGGTGATGATCGGCGTGCCGCCGGGCAGACTGATCTGGCCGCCATGGGTATGCCCCGCGAGATAGAGGCTGAAGCCGGCATCCCCCGCGACGTCGGCAAGTTCCGCGGAATGGATCAGGGCAACCTTGAAGCCATCGGGTGCGATTTCGAGCGCCACCCGCGCCGCCTCGGTGTAATAATAGTGAACGTCATCCGTCCCCGTGACATGGATCTCAGCCGCGCCCCTTTTCAGGGTCCGTGTTTCGTTGATGAGCATATCGATGCCCAGCGCCTCGAACGCGTCCGCCATGTCGGCGCAGTCGTGGTTGCCAAGGATCGCAATGACGCCGTCCCGGGCGCGCGGCTGTGCCATGAGCTTTTCGAAAGCGGGCAGGATTTGCGCAAATGGACCGGAGACCCGCTTGCGGTAATCTCCGGTCAGCACGCAGAGATCGGCGGTCTCGTTCGCGATCAGCGCCAACGCGATGTCCCAGGTCTCGGTCAGAAAATCGACGTGCGGGTCGCTCAGTTGCAGGATACGGTAGCCGTCGAATTCAGGCGGAAGATTCTCGAATTGGAGCTCGATGCGCTTCAGCCTGATATCGAGCGCATTTCGAACCCCCCGCCGGTAGAGCCCGAACAGCCGAAGCCCGGCGCCAAAGACCGCCAGCAGGAATTTCAGAATGTCCCAGTGCCGGTGTTCCTTGATCCCGCGCGGCGTGTGCTTTTCCTTGCCCGCCTCCATGCGCCGCCGGTGCCGGCGCCAATCCTCACGAGAGATGCTCAGCCCTAACGGAGGCGGTAGCGTGTCAGGCCGGTCATGCACATCACCCATCGACAAAGCCTCGTATTGCGTTTCTTCGAAAATACCGGGTCGGCGCACAGCTTGCTATGCCGGCCTTAAGAAATCCTGAGTGGATCTACCCGCCAAGAGGAGCGCACCGGCGCCCTTTGCATCCACAGATGGCTGTGCTCCTATGCCTTGTTGCTTTGACCCAACGATGCCCGGCGAACTTCTTTCTCGCAGGAGAAGGCGCGCGATGGATCGCTACGAACCTAGTGTGATGGTTCTGAAGTTCGCCGCATTGAATGCGGTGAGATTCTGGATCTGAATCACACTAGATTCAAATAGTTAGTGTGCTGATTCACGAGAAATTCAATCATTTGAATTTCACGATCAGGACACTAGAACAGGACGGGAGGATGTCATGAAAATTCCGGAGAATGCGGTACCGGGCCCGGCGCGAAACTTCGTCGGCTATGGCCGGAGCGTCCCAAAGGTCGTGTGGCCGAACGAGGCCCGCGTTGCGATCAACCTGGTGATCAATTACGAGGAAGGCTCGGAAGTGCATATGGCGGCCGACGGCCGCAACGAAGCCGCGCTCGGCGAGCTCGCCTACGCGATGGATCCGGCCTATCGCGACCTGTCGATGGAATCCGTCTACGAATACGGCACGCGGGCCGGCATCTGGCGGCTGCAACGCCTGTTCGACCGGAAGAAAGTGCCGGTCACCTTCTTCGCCGCCGCCGTCGCCCTGGAACGAAATCCCGAAGTTGCCGCCTGGCTGCGCGATAGCGCGCACGAACCGTGCAGCCATGGCTGGCGCTGGGAGGAGATGTGGCTGCTGTCGCGCGAGGAGGAGAAGGCGCACATGGAAGCCGCCATCAAATCTTTCGAGGAGACCTGCGGCAAGCGGCCGCTCGGCTGGTACTGCCGCTATGGCCCGTCGGTCAACACGCGCGAACTGGTCGTCGAGGAAGGCGGTTTCGTCTACGACGCCGACGCCTATAACGACGACCTGCCCTACCATGTCGACGTCAAGGGCACGCAGCATCTGATCGTGCCCTACACGCTGACCTACAACGATGCGAGCTTCGTCGTGCCGCAAGGTTACGGCAGCCCGAGCGATTTCGACGATCTGTGCAGGCGCGGTTTCGACTATCTGTGGGACGAGGGCGCAACCCATCCGCGGATGATGAGCATCGGCCTGCATCCGCGGCTGATTGGTCAGGCGGGGCGCATCTCCGCGTTGGCCGATTTCATCGACTACGCGCAGGCAAAGGGCGGCGTCTGGTTCGCGACCCGGCTGGAGATCGCCGACTGGTGGAACGACCACCACGCGGAATTCGGGGCATAAGGAAGTCTTATAGGGCGTTCAGCGCGTCGACGACCTTCTGTTCGACGACGATTCCCTCGCGGCGGCGGCGCTCACGCTCGCGGAAGGCGCGTTCCGACGGAATGCGGATGTCCTCGACGCCCTCCTGTTTCGGCGTCGCCTTGATCGCCGCGATCAGATCGGACACCTGATCGGCGAACCGATCGGCCGGCATCAGCAGACCGGGATCGAAGACCAGGAACAGGAACCCGTAATCCTGCACGCTGCCGCGCGGGATTGCCGCGCCCGCCAACAGCCCCATCGTCTGCATCGCCAGGGAAAGGCCGTATCCCCTATCGCCCCCGAAAGGCAGAACGCCGCCGAGCAACGCTTGCTTCGCGTCGAGGGTCGGCATGCCGTTTTCGTCGACCGCTACGCCTTCCGGCAGAGGCTTGCCGATATGGGCGTGCAGCATCACCTCGCCCCATTGCAGTGCCGCCGTGCCCGCATCAACGATGAACGCGCCGTCCCTAAACGGGAAACCGAAGCAATAGGGATTGGTGCCCATGGCCGGCTGGGTGCCGCCCGGCGGGACGACAAGCGGCTGCCCGCAGGCGAAATGCAGCGCGACGAAACCCGCTTCGACGATCTTCTCGACGTAGTAGGCGTTGCGGCCGCTGTAATAGCTGTCATGCGCGCCGACGACGGAAAATCTGTTTTCCTGCGCCTTCTCGATGGCAACTTCGGCCGCCTTGTAGACTGTGACATAGCCGACATTGTTGCCGCCATCGAGCATCGCGGAAACCGGCGTCTCGTGAACGATCCTGACTGGCGTGTGCGGGTTCTTGGTCTTAGGGTTCTGCGCGATGGCGAGGATGCGCGGCAGGCTGGTGAAGGGATAACCGCACAAAGCGTTGTCGATCAGCTGACCGAGAATGATCTCCGCGTCTTCGTCGGAGAAACCGATATTGCGTAGCGCGCGCGCCGATATCCGTCGCTTCCGCCACGCTGAGACGCACGGTGCCCGGCGGCGTCTTTTCGAGAACGGTCATCCCGGACGGTCGCCGTTGATGGTCACGCGGAAGCCGGAGCGGGTCTCGGGAAAATAATCCCACATCGCGTAATGCTGGGCGCAACGGTTGTCCCACATGGCGATCGAGTTCTCTTGCCAGCGGAAGCGGCATTGGTATTTCGGCCGCTCGACCTGTTCGAACAGATAGTCGAGCAGCGATTGCGCTTCGGTGTAGCGCAGCTCCTTGATGCCGGTCGTGAAGGCCTGGTTGACATAGACGCATTTGCGGCCGGTCACCGGATGGGTGCGGATCAGCGGGTGCTCGGCGCGCGGGTAGTTCTTGCCGCTGTCGTCGACGCCTTCACGCGCGTATCGTCCGCGGTAGACATGCTCCCCTTCGTGGATCGCCGTCAGCCCGGCGAGGTGCGATTTCATACGGTCGCTGAGATTCTCGTAGACCAGATACATGTTGGAAAACAGCGTATCGCCGCCGGTGTCCGGCACAGTGTGCAGGCGCAGGATGCTGCCCATCGGCGGTTCGGCGTCGCAGGACACGTCGGAATGCCAACCGTTGCCTTCGGAGAATTTGGAGTCCCCGTCCGTGTGGATGGCAAAGATCTCCGGATGCCCTTGCGGCGACGGTGCGGCGGGATGGATGTGCAATTCGCCGAACCGTCGCCCGAACGCCTTGTGCTGGTCAAGCGTAAGGTCCTGGTCGCGGAAGAAGATCACCAGGTGCTGCATCCACGCATCGTGGATTTCGTCGAACGTCCTGTCGTCGAGCGGCCGCGACAGGTCGACCCCCCGGATTTCCACGCCGATGGCCGGCGTCAGAGGGTCGACCTGGATAATATTGTACGCCATAGCCTTGTCCCCGCAAGCCTTACGAAGCATCATATACCCGCGGCCGCATGACACTCTAATCGAAGGCACCAGCGGACCAATCGGTAATCGCTATTATTTCACAACTGTCTGAAGGTAGGATACTTGTCGTCCGTTGCCGCGAAAATATTGCGGAGAAACTCTTGAGATTCCGCCAGGAAATCTGGTCGATATTTTCTGCCGTACTGATCGGTGCCCTACTGACGGTCAGCGCTGCGATGGCGGTTATTTCAGTGCCGCTCCGCGCCAACGAAAGCAAAGACGCTGCGGTCTCGCAGACCGTCCGGCTCTACAGCAAATCCTATGCGTTGGTGATCGGAAACGACGCCTATTCCGACCCCTGGCCACGCCTGTCGAATGCCATCAAGGATGCACGCCTGGTGAAGGAAGCGCTCGAGGCCAAAGGGTTCGACGTCACCTTTCTGACCAACCTCAAGTCGCGCGATATGGTCGAGGCGTTCGAGGCGTTTTTCTTGGAAACGGGAGAGGATCCGGAAGCGCGCCTGTTCGTTTGGTACGCGGGTCACGGCCATTCGGAACGTGGCGAGGGGTATTTGGTACCAGTCGACGCGCCCGACACCAGCGAGGGTGGGAAATTTCGTCGAAAGGCGCTGTCCCTGCGCCGCATGGGCGAATATGCGAGGGATGCGCTAGCTCTGCATATCTTCGCCGTATTCGACTCGTGTTTCGCGGGTACAATTTTCAATGTCAGCCGCGCCAAACCGCCGCCCGCGATTACACGCGCAACGACCCGGCCGGTGCGCCAGTTTCTGACCAGCGGGGACGCGGGCCAAAGCGTTTCCGACGACGGGACCTTCCGGAAATTGTTCATCCGCGCCCTGACTGGCGAAACTACGGCTGATTCGAACAACGACGGATACCTCGCCGCCAGCGAACTGGGTCTTTTCATGACAGGCGAGGTCACGAACTATTCCAACGGCACGCAAACACCGCGGAGCGGGAAGCTGAACGACCCGGATTTGAACCGGGGTGACTTTATCTTCCAAGTCGCGCCGCCGACCCAGGCAGCCGCCGGAACGAGCGTCGACAAAGAAACTTTGTTCTGGCAATCGATACGGGGAAGCGACAATTCGGAAATGTACAAAGCCTACATCGCACAGTTCCCAAACGGCGCGTTCGTATCGCTCGCACGGCTCAAGATTGAACAATTGAAACCGAGCCAGGTTGCGGTAGCAAGACCGCCAAAGGTCGATCGGCCGCCGGCCGCGACAACGCCTGCGGTTGGCGTATATCCGAAGAAACGAACAGGTCCACCGAAAGCCAAATCTTTCCGCGATTGTCCCAATTGTCCGGAAATGGTCGTAATTCCAAGCGGTAAGTTTCGAATGGGGCACACCCGGGATGTCGGCCGCTACAAGCGAACCGCCCGCCCCGTCCACACGGTAACCATCGCCGAACCCTTCGCGATGAGCCGTTACGAAGTCACGTTCGACGCCTACGACCGCTTTACCAGCGAAACAGGGCGCGCGCGCCTCGGCGACAAGGGCTGGGGGCGTGGCCGACATCCGGCGCTGCGTGTACCGCGCAGCCATGCAATCGCCTATACGGAATGGCTCTCCGAGAAAACCGAAAAATATTATCGCTTGCCGAACGAAGCGGAATGGGAATACGCCGCGCGGGGCGGCCGCGACACGAACTTTTGGTGGGGCAATTCGGCCAGTCACGAATACGCCAATTACGGAAAAGGCCAACCGGGTTGGTTCCCCGTCGCCGTGGTCGAAGGCCGCGACGCCTGGCAGCATACCGCGCCGGTCGGTTCGTTTCCGCCGAACCCTTACGGTTTGTACGATATGAACGGCAATTTATGGGAACATGTGCAGGACTGCTATCACGACAGTTATGATGGTGCGCCAAGTGACGGCACAGCGCGCATGGAACCGCCGAAATCGGAGCTCGAAGACGAAACCGATCCGTTCAAGGAGTGCGTCAATCACGTCATGCGGGGTGGATCGTGGGGCTATAACCCAGGTTTCATGATGTCCGCGAGCCGGATAAAGGTTTTTTGGGCGGTTGAAGGCTTCCTCCATTACGGCATTCGCCTGGTTCGCGAAATGGACTGAACCGGGCGGGCACAATTCAGCCTCGATCATCCACCAATTCGCGCAACGCGCGCATTCGTGATTTAATCGGCAGATACCTCCACGAACCGCAGGGGAAGAAATCATGGTCTCATTCCAACCGACGATGCTCGGCACGCGCTACATGTGCTCGGCAGGACACTATCTCGCATCGCGGGCCGGGTTCGAGATCCTCGAGGCGGGCGGCAACGCGGTCGATGCCGGGGTCGCGGCGGCGATGTCGCTGGCGGTGCTGCAGAGCGACATCGTCAATGTCGGCGGCGTGGCGCCGATGATCGTCTATTTGGCGGAAACGGACGAGGTGGTGACGATCAGCGGGCTCGGCTATTGGCCCAAGAAGACCGACATCAACATGTTCATCGGCCCGAACGGCGGCGCCATCCCGCACGGTGTGCTGCGCAGCGTCGTGCCTGCCGCGCCCGGCGCCTGGACGACGGCTTTGGACAAATACGGCACCATGAAATTCGCCGACGTCGCCGCCGCGCCGATCAAATATGCGCGCGACGGCTTCAGCATGCACCCGACCCTCCAGGACTCCATAACCAACACGCAGGACCAATTGCGGCGCTGGCCGTCCAATGCCGAGATTTACCTGCCGAACGATAAGGTGCCGGAGGTCGGCGAAAACTTCGTGCAGGCCGATCTGGGCCGGACCCTGCAATACATGGCGGACAAGGAAGCCGGAGCAGCGGGCAGCCGGGAAGACGGACTGGAAGCCGCGCGCCGGGCGTTCTACGAAGGCGACATCGCGCAGACCATCGTCAAATATCACGAAGCGAACGAAGGCCTGATGTCGGCGGAAGACCTACGCGACTTCCGGGTCGGCATCGAGGCGCCGGTGATGCGCCACTACTTCGGCTTCGACATCTATACCTGCGACGCCTGGTGCCAGGGTCCGGTGCTGTTGCAGATCATGTCGCTGCTCGACGGATTCGACCTCAAACGCATGGGCCACAACTCACCCGACTACATTCACACGGTGCTGGAGGCGGTCAAGCTCGCCTTCGCCGACCGCGAGCGCTATTACGGCGACCCGCGCTTCGTCGACGTGCCGCTCGACCATCTGCTGTCCGACGACTATGCCGCCGAACGACGCGCGATGATCGATCCGGAGCAAGCGTTCCCCGCCATGCCGCCCTTCGGCGCGGTGCCGGGCTATTCCGGCGGCGGCGGATCGGGCCCCTCGGCAGCGGTGCATGGCGCCGCGATGATCGAGTACGACACCTCCTACGCCTGCGCGGTGGACGCGGACGGCAACGCCTTCTCGGTGACGCCGAGCGACGGATCGTCCTCGACCCCGGTAATCCCAGGGTTGGGAATGATCGTCTCCGGCCGCGGCTCGCAGAACTGGGCGGTGCCGGAACACGCGTCGTGCATCGCGCCGGGCAAGCGGCCGCGCCTGACACCCAACCCAGCCATCGCAATCAAGAAGGGCCAGGTGACGATGCCGTTCGGCACACCAGGCGGTGACGTGCAATGCCAAGCCATGACTCAAGTGTTCCTCAACATCAACGAGTTCGGCATGATGGCGCAGGAAGCCATCGAAGCGCCGCGTTTCGCGACCTACAGCCATCCCGATTCCTTCGAACCGCACCATCCCCAACCGGGGAGGGTCAAGATCGAGAATCGCATCTCGCGCGATACCGTGGCCGAGATTGAGAAACGCGGCCATATCGTCGAGGACTGGCCGGAGTTGACGCGCGCGGCGGGCGCGGTTTGTACGATCTATCACGACCGCGAAAACGGCCGCCTGTTCGGCGGCGCCGACCCGCGCCGTCAGTCGGGCATGATGGGCTGGTAGGGCGTTCTCGCAGGCTGGAGACCGCTATCTCGAGGGGTCAAGGATAACGCTGTCGCTCGTGCTTTATGGTTAGGATCTCGATCTCCGTTTCAGACCTGATTCGATAAATCGCGATATACGGCATGCCGGTCAGCGACCACTCCCGCGTTTCGGAAACCCGTCCGGGACGGCCCACCAACGGAAACGGGTCTAGAATGCGGATCGATTGCAAAACGCGCGCAATGTATTCGTCGGCTTTCGCTGCGCTGTATTCTGAAATGTAGGAATGGATACTGCTCAGGTCCGCCTTGGCTTGCGGCGAAAAGCTAATATTCAAGGCCAAAGAATTCCCAAATTTCTCTTTCGGAGATCATCTTCTCCGGGTGCTTCTCCGCGAACTCAAACGCCTCTTTGACCTTCTGATCCCGCCAAGCCAAATAGGCAGGGTCCTGCGATTCGCCCATCGCCGCGAGGTGCTCTTTTAGCTCATCGGATAACAGTTCGGCCTTGTTCATAACTTCGTTCTATAGCACGGAAAACGGGATATTGTCCCAGTTGGTCACATTTGCGCGCGTTGCACCTCTAAGCGGCCGTAAGCACGTTCTCCCCTGCCTCCGCTGCGGCGACAATCCGGTCCGCGTCCTCGGGCAACAGCAGCCCATCGGCGACCATCGCGTCGCATGCCTCGCGTAGTTGCACGGCGTAGTCGCCGTTACTGGGATAGCGCTCCTCAATCGACGGTCGCGGGTCCCCTTTGGTAAGCCGTTCGGCGCAGGTCTCGGCGAAAGGCAACTTGCCGCCGATGGAACTGTAGATATCGCCCTCGCTATACCCCTTTGCGCGCAGGTTCCAGCCCAGCAGCGTCGCGCGGGGCACCCGCAAGACGGGATGGCGCAGGCCGGCGGTGGCGTTGCCGTCCTCATCGACCGACGACACCAGAACTGGATATGCCGCCCCCTCACGCGGCGGGATCGTGGAATGATCCATAAGGCGGAGTCCGTTTATCGTTCCCTCATAGGCGAAACCGGGAATTTCCGGGAACCCTGCGGAAAGCGGCGGTACCAGCGTGCCCGCCGCGACACTGGGAAAGCAGCTTGGCAGCGGCGGCGTGTCGTTCTCGACCCAGTCCTTTAGCGCGGACAACAGGGGCCGGATCAAGGCGCCGTAGCACAGTTCGTTGTCCGGCAGTTGCATCGCGGTGCGGTTCGGCGGGATCGCCCAGCCATGCGGGATACCGGAGGCGAGATAGACGCGGACTTCGTCCGGCTGATCGATATCGTTGCCCTCGCAATCCGTCACGACAAGCGACGCCCGCGCCGACCAGATCTCGGTCTCGGTGTCGAAATGCATGATCTTCGGCGTGGTTCCGGTCGCCTCGCAGCGCGCCAACAGGCTGTCTGTCAGACCCGTGAGCGGGTCCGTCAGTTCGCGGTAGGCGAAGGGAAATTGATCGCCTGGATAGCTATGATCCTCATGCTGGCGCTGGTAGCGGCCCGGTTGCGCGAAAGCCATATTGATCTGGGTTTTGCGCGACCCGGCGATGACCGGTACAGCGGC
This sequence comes from Alphaproteobacteria bacterium, assembly GCA_047517345.1. GTDB lineage: Bacteria > Pseudomonadota > Alphaproteobacteria > UBA8366. The sequence goes on along the minus strand of JAKZTB010000384.1, from coordinate 13,952 downwards.
ATCGAACACACGCGCGCCGTCCTGCCCCTCATTGAAACCTTGGTAGAGGAAATCGCGCACGAAACGGCCGCTTTGCGATATGCCGAATAGCGTGAGGCGCCGCGGCGGCGCGGACGCCAGCGGGTTCAGGTTGCCGGCCGCGTCTGGCTGCCCACTCTGCAGGAAACAAGCGATGTCTCAATGCGACGCGAAGGCCAGGCCGGTCACCCGCGGATCCTTCGCCGTGTAAATGAACTCAAAGATCGTTCCGGCATCGAATGAGGGATCGTCAGGCCGCGTGATCTCGATGTGGCTTTCGTCGACGTAGCGCCAATTGAGTCCGGCCGGCTGCTGCCGTGCGTCGCGTTCCCGCACGCGCAAGGTCAAACTTGCGTCCGCCTTGTCCAAGCTCGCCGCCGGATAGATCAACTCCTTTGAAATAACCTTGGCGTTGCTCCCGTCGATCACCTCATCCAACGCGCGTCCCGTGATCGGACCATCATTTTCGCTTGCAACAGGATAATATGCGCGCATACGACCATCGCCGTTCTTGACATCGTCCTGCCAGCCCGACCACAGCAAAGTATAGCCCTGCTCCATCAGGAAACCGGTCCCAGCATCGTTCGGCTCACTCGAATTGTTGGTCGCGGGGGCGCTGTTGACGCGGCAAACCACACGCTTGGAACCGCGGTTGAGCACCTCGTAGAACAGCCAGCCATTCGCTTTCACCGGATCGACCGGCCGCAGGATGCAGATGTCGACCTTGTATTCGACCATGCCGTCGGTATTGCACGGCGCCTTGTCGATATTGACGATACCGGCATTGCGCGGGTCGGCCGGATCGACCGCGCCGATTGCGTAGCCTGTCAGCCTCTCATACTGTCCTACATCGCCAAAAGACCGGCCACCGAATGTCGGCAATTCCGTTTCCTGAATGACGAATTCTTTCATTGTGGCGTTCCAGTCCTATCCGGTAATGCTGTTGGCGGCGAGAGAACTCGACGCGCTCAAATCGATACCGATGTCGTGGCCTTCCTTGGCCTTGGCGATAGCGGTGTCCAAACGCCCGATCATATCGTCGAGCTCCTCATGGGAGGCGATCAATGGCGGGCAGAAGCGAACGTAGTTCTTCACCGCGATCAGAAGCAATCCTTCTTCGAGCGCATGGTAGCGGATCCGTTCCGCCATTTCCGAATCCGGCTCTTTGCTCTCCCGATCCTTAACGATGTCGAGCATGCGATAGAGCCCCTTGCCGCGCACGTCGCCGATGCACTCGTGCTTGTCCTGCACTTCCGCAAACCGCGTGCCGACGAACGCGCCTTCCCGTTCCGCCTTTTTAACTAGGTTATCGCGCAGTACGACCTGAAGTTGGGTCAACGCCACGGCGCAAGGCAGCGGATCCTGCGGGTAGGTGCCGGCCCAGGGCAGCCCTTTGGTACCGCGCGTCTTCTCCGCGATCTCCGGCGTCGTCACCGTGCCGCAATTGGCGAAGCCCGCCGTCAGGCCTTTGCCGAAGGTGACGATGTCGGGCACGACGCCGAAATGCTCGAAGGCCCAGAACTTGCCGGTGCGCGCCGGCGCGAGCTGGCATTCGTCGAAAACCAGCAGGGCGCCCCAGCGGTCGGCGATCTCGCGGATGCCGCGCAGCCAGCGTTCCGAGGGCACGATCATGCCGCCCGGCACGGCGATCGGCTCCAGCATCAGGCATGCGACCTCCTGCGACGTGGTGTATTCGATCAGTTCCTCGGTCATCTTCAGGCTGATCTCGTCCCACTGGTCCGGATCGTCGACCGGCGCCCGATAGTAGAAGGCCGGCACGATGCAGTTCGACCGCGCCGGCATTGTCAGCGGACCGAGCCCGCGCCGCCGCGCGCCGCCGACCGAGGTCACGGACTCCGCGGCCAGCGAGCCGCCATGCAGGCCGCGCACCATCGAGCAGATATCGAACCGCCCGGTCGCGCCCAGCGCCATGCGCATCGCGATCTCGTTCGCCTCCGACCCGGTGACGGCGAAATTGGTCATTTTCAGATCGCCAGGCAACGTGGTCGCCAGCAATTCCGCGAACTCGATCGCCCAGGGATTGCTGTACCAAGAAGACTGATGGGTAAAGCGGTCGGCCATGCTCTTGATCGTGTCGACCAATTCCGGATGCGCGTGCCCCAGGGTCAGCGACATCATGCCCGAACTCATGTCGTAATAGGCGTTGCCGTCGACATCGAACAGGCGCGTTCCCGCGCCGCGATCGAACACGATGCGGGGTTCGAAACGCCAGCCCAGCACATAATCCCGATCCCGGGCGGCGAGATCCTGATGGCGGTTCGAGAAAGTGAGATCGTGCGGCACCGCGAGTCCTCCCAACCGATTCGAAACAAGGATTATTCTAACCCCACGGCAGGTGCGGGCGCTATGCCTCGGTCAATATCCGCGACAGCTCGTCCTGTTCGTAACGCCGCAGCGGCGCACCGTCGACAAATATGACACCGCTCCCGGCTTCCGCTTGGGCGAGCGATGCGACGGCACAGCCGTCCGCGGCGAGTCCCGATATCGCCGCGTCGAGGCGTGCCGGCGGAAATGCCGCAAGTAATGTGCCCGACGCCAGCATGCCCCAAGGGTCGGCCCCTACAGCATCGCACAGCGCGATCCCGGGCGGGTACCACAGCGCCGCATCGCCATCGACACGCAAGGCGAGGCCAGAGGCTTCGGCAAGCTCGTGCAGGCCCGCCGATAGACCGCCTTCCGTCGGATCGTGCATCGCGGAGGCCCCCAGGGCGGCCGCCCGCAAAGCCGCTTCGACAACGGAAATGCCCGGATCTTGAATTGCCCGCTTCGCTTCGGCGAGCAATTCGGGCGAGACATCAAGCGCGTCACCGGTTTCTTCGGCAAGCACGGCAGCCCCTTCTATGGGTGCCGCGCCGACCTGAAGCACCGTGTCGCCTGGCACCACGCCGCCCGTCCTGATAAACGCGCCGTCCTCCTGGAACCCCATCATATGGCCAACGACCACGGGTTGGCTAACCGCGGCCGTGACTTCGGTATGGCCGCCGACGAGCAGGATATCGAGGTCTTCGAGCGTCTCGCGCATGTTCTCGAACATGCCGGCGACATCGGATTCCTTCGTACCGACCGGCAAGAGGAATACGGCCAAGAACCAACGCGGCCGCACGCCCAGCACCGCAACATCGTTGGCGTTGATCAACACCGCGTGGCCACCGACTTCTTTCCCGGTCAGCGTGATCGGATCGGTCGCCGCCACCAGCGCACCGCCGCCGATGCCGATCACGCCGGCGTCCTCGCCGACCGACGGCGGCAGCAGCAGTTCCGGCGCATCCTTGCGGAACGGCGCGAGCAAGCGCCGCAGCAGTTCGGCGGGAAGTTTGCCGGGTGGCAAAACGGAATCGGTCATGGGCTTGTTCTTTCGCTCGTCGCCATTGAGACTAGCGCAAATAGCATGCGACCGAATAGAGAACCGTAGTGTCAGATAGCGCAAAGAACTCCGATGCATGGGCGGTCACGCCCGACCGTTACGCCGCCGGCAATCCGCCGCGCTTCGGCACGGATGTCTCCCGCAGTTCCTGCTACGTGACGATGCGCGACGGGATTGGCATCGCGGTCGACGTTCATTTACCAAAAGACCTGCCGCCTGACGAAAAGCTACCGGCGCTGCTGATCAACACGCCCTATTACCGCCGCTTCAAGGTCGCTCCGGCGGAAGCGTCGGAGGTCGAAGCCAGTCCGAATACCGGTTATATCCGCGAATTTTTCGTGCCGCACGGTTACGCGGTGGTGGTCGCCGACGTGCGCGGCACCGGGGCTTCTTTCGGATCGCGCGATGGGTTCCGCTCGCCGCGCGAACGCGAAGACTTCCGCGAACTGGCGGACTGGCTCGTGGCCCAACCCTGGTCGGACGGCACGATCGGTTCGACCGGCATTTCCTATGTCGGGGCTTCAGCGGACTTCCTCGCCACGACCGGCCATCCGGCGGTCAAGGCGGTGATTCCGTCCTTCGCGGTCTGGGACACCTACTCCGACCAATTCTATCTCGGCGGATTGTTGCTGAATCACCTGCCGCACGCCTATGGGGCGTTGGCTGACGCGCTCGATCATGACGACCGCGAGGCGCTGAAAAAGTTTTCCTACTTTGCCGATCCGCGATACGACGGCCCGGCACCGGTCGACGGCGATGCGAACGGACAGCAGCGCGACACGGCGATCGCCGAGCATTTCGCCAACTTCAACGCCGACGATTTCCTACGCGAGTTCCGCTTCCGTGATACCGGCCTAAGCTACGATCCGGATTACAACAGCGCGCTGATCGGTCCGGCGCACTATGCCGAGCACACCAATCCGGACACCGCCTATTACTGCGTTTCCGGCTGGATGGACGGCGGCGGCTTCGGCAACGCCGCGATCCGCCGCTTCCTGTCGCTCGGCGTAAAAATCAAACACCTGATCATGGGGCCCTGGGACCACGGCGCGCGCACCCATATCAGCCCGTTCCGCGGCAGCACCCAGGCGCCGCAGTTCGAATTGATGGCGGAGTATTTGCGTTTCTTCGACCATTACGTGAAGGGGGTCGATACCGGACTCGACCGGGAACAGCCGATCCACTACTTCACCATGGGTGAAGAGACCTGGCGTGGGGCGGACCAATGGCCCCTTTCCGAAGCGGAAACCACCAGCCTTTACCTCGCCGCCGACGGTGCCCTCAGCCCCGAAAAGCCCAACCGGTCCGACGCCAGCGACACGCACCGGCCCGATTTCCGCGCCGGAACTGGGCATCGGACCCGCTACGAGCGGCTCTCCACCATCGCCGTCGAAGCCTATTACGACGATTGGCACGGCCGCGACGAACGCATGCTGACCTATACCAGCGAACCATTGTCGAAGGACCGGACGCTATCCGGCCACCCGGTGGTAACGCTGCACTTCGCCTCGTCGGAAAAGGACGGTTCCTTCTTCGTCTATCTGGAAGACGTCGATCCGGACGGCCGCACGCGATACGTGACCGAAGGCATGCTGCGCGCAATGCATCGCAAGGTGCGCGAAACGCCGGCAGGCCTGCAATGGGTCGGGCCCTATCACAGCCTGGAGGAAGCGGATGCCGCATTGCTGACCCCAGGCGAGCCAGCCGAGCTTGCCTTCTCGCTCTACCCGACTTCCTGGCGGTTTCGCGAGGGCCATAAGATCCGCATCGCTATCGCCGCGTGCGACGGTGACCACTTCTCGCACATCCCGGCAGGCCGCATTCCGGAACTGACGTTCCATCGCAATGCGGCGCGAGCCTCCCGGATCGAGCTACCCTTCATCTAACCTGCCACGGCAAGTAGCGGCGCCCCTTCCGGTAAAGGCCCGATGTAGCTTGAGGCCGGCCGGATGAGGCGCGACGAGGCAACCTGCTCGAAGATATGAGCGGTCCAGCCGAGGACGCGGCCCATGGCGAAAACCGGTGTAAACAAGTCGCGCGGCAACTCGATGCCCTCCAGCAACACGGCGGTGAACAGTTCGACGTTTGTGTCGAGGTTGCGGTTCGGATAGCGCGCAGCCAAGGCTGCGATGGCGGCCTTCTCCACCTCCTCCGCCAAATCCATGCGCGCTCGGGTGTTGCTGAGGCCCACGACGACTTCTTTCAGGACATCCGCGCGCGGATCGCGGGTGCGATAGACGCGATGGCCGAACCCCATCAGACGCGCGCCATCGCCGAGATGCTGCTCGATCCAGCCGGCGACGCGAGAGGTGTCGCCGATCTCATCGAGCATATCGAGGACCGGTCCCGGCGCCCCGCCGTGTAGGGGTCCCGACAAGGCGCACAGTGCGGCCACCGTGCTGGCCACTGTCCCGGCGCGGGTCGCCGCGACGACCCGCGCGGTAAAGGTCGACGCGTTCATGCCGTGGTCCGCCACGGTCAACAGATAGGTTTCCAACGCCTCGACGATGAGATCGCTAGCGGCTTCATCGTTCAGCATATTGAAAAAGTCCGCGACATTCGGTTGTCCGGGCGACGGCGGAACAGGCGCCAGACCACCGGCGGCGCGGTGCAGGGCGGCGATGAAGACGGGAATGGCGGCGGTCACGGCGATATGGCTGTCGGCCCCATCTTTCAAGAGGGACAATCCCGTGCGCAAGCCATCGATGAGGGACAGGCCTTTAGCCGCGGTCAACAATGCCGGCACTTTCTCGAAGGCTTCGGTGCGCGCCGTTTCCATGGCGCCGGAAACGCCTGTTTCGTCGAAGTTTCCCGGTGCAAGGTCGCGCCAGAGAAAGGCGGCCATCGCTTCGAACGACATATGCCCCGCAAGATCTTCGATGTCATGACCGCGGACCACCAAGCGGCCAGCCTGTCCGTTGACCTGACTCAGTACCGTTTCGGCTGCGACAACGCCTTCGAGACCCGCATCCATTCGACTTCTCCCAACAAATTACGTTGGGTTTTACTTGTCATTAAAGTCTTATATCGTCAATATTGATAAATACAATCAATATAAGGAAATCATGGCTAACTCGTATCTCAGCGCGCGCGAAGCCGCGGTAGAATTGAATGTCAGCCGGGCCACCTTGTACGCCTATGTCAGCCGCGGATTGATCCGTTCCGAACCGGCGGAGAATGGCCGCCACCATCTTTATCGTGCCGACGACGTGCGAAACCTTCGGGCGCATAAATCCCCGTCCACGGACACCAACAAAGGTCTCGAACAGAGTGCCCCATTCCTCGACTCGGCCGTCACGTTGATCGATGACCATCGATTTTTCTATCGCGGCCGGGACGCGCGGCATCTTGCCTTCGTCGCGAGTCTCGAGGCCGTGGCCGGTCTCCTTTGGCAATGCGGCGACCGCGATTCCTTCGAGCAAGACTATCCGCAACTGCCACCCCTGCCGGACATCGCTTCGCCATTTGCCAGAATGCAAACGATGCTTTCCACGGCGGCGCCGGATGACCTGAAGGCGTTGAATTTGAGACCCTGGGGGGTCGCTTGTACGGGCGCGCGCATTTTGCGGCTGCTTGTTGCCGCAATCGTTTCGGACGAGCCGAGTCCGGGACTTATACACGAACAGCTGGCCGCCGCCTGGTCCGCCTCTCCCGCCGCGGCGGAAGTCATACGCACGGCTCTAGTATTGTCTGCCGACCACGAGCTCAATGTATCAGCCTTTACCGTTCGTTGCGTCGCCTCTGCGCGCTCGACGCCGTATGCCGCCGTCCTAGCCGGTTTGGCAGCCCTGCAGGGACCTCGGCATGGCGGCGAGACCGCCCGCGTATCGGCACTATTCGAGGAGGCTGAACGAGACGGCGACAAGGCGGTTTCGGCGCGCCTGCAACGCGGCGAACGCCTGCCGGGTATCGGCCATTTCCTATATCCCGACGGCGATCCACGTTATTCGGCGATCATGCAGGCTCTCGATACACACGGGTTCGAAGGGCCCGCCCGAACAACGGCAACGTCACTCGCGGCTGCCGCCGTGAATCTGACAGATCTGGCGCCCAATATCGATTTCGGACTGGTCGCGTTACAACGTGCCTTGGAATTGCCCCCTATCGCGCCACTGGCGATATTTGCGATTGGACGATGCGTCGGCTGGATCGCGCACGCCCAGGAACAATATGAAAATCCCGAACTCATTCGCCCCCGCGCGCGCTATGTTGGCGAGAAACCGCAACCGGCGCACGGTTAGTTCATAGAATAGGATTGCGAACATGGTTCACGTCGAACGGTTGGGCGACGGCCCGATCATCTCTCCGGACACGCATCCCTCGATCGGGAAAAACATCCAAGGGCCCTCGCTGATCCGCGTGCCCGATTGGGTCGAAAACCCATTGGGCCGCTACTACCTGTACTTCGCGGACCACAAGGGAACCTATATTCGCCTTGCCTACGCCGACGCGCTGACGGGCCCATGGCAGGTCCATGTACCCGGAAGTCTTCATTTAAAAGATTCGCTTTTCCCGACCGAAGCGCCGCCCATCCCCAACGATGCCGAGGGAAAAACCAAATACGGCGGTGGCGCTTCCCTGCCCGGCAAACGGTCGCACGACTTCCATACCGAAGCGACGACGACGCATATCGCTTCGCCGGACGTGCACGTCAACGAGGACGACCGGTGCATCGTGATGTACTTCCACGGATTGGAAGCGTACGCGAAACAATCCACGCGGGCCGCGGTTTCCGCCAACGGGATCGACTTCACGGCAAAACCGGAAATTCTCGGACGCACCTACTTTCGCGTCTTCAAACATCGCGGTGAAGTCTACGCCCTGGCCATGCCCGGCCAACTCTACCGGTCGCGCGACGGGTATAGCGGCTTCGAGATGGGGCCGCTGATTTTCAATACGGATATGCGGCATGCCGCGGTGCTGCCGCGCGGCAACACGCTGGACGTTTTCTGGACGCAGGTCGGTCACGCACCGGAGAGCATCTTATTAAGCACGATCGACCTGACCGGCGACTGGACGCGCTGGAAGGATTCCGAGCCGGATGAAATTTTGCGTCCGGAATTTCCGTGGGAAGGTGCCGATGCACCGAATGAACCATCCATCCGGAGTACCGCCTATGGCCAAGTGAACCAGCTCCGCGATCCGGCAATTTTCACCGAAGACGGCGAGACTTATCTGCTTTACGCCGTCGCGGGTGAAAGCGGCATCGCCCTCGCCCGTGTCGATTACGACACGTGATCGGAAGCTAGCCGTGGTAGAAGGTGCGCCCGCTGTCGCGTAACCAGAGGCGAACCAGCCGGCGGCGGCGTTCCGGTTCGGGATGATCCTCGAAGCCGGTCCGGCAGTGACCGCAGCGCCGGTTGTCGAGCAACTGGATCTGTCCGGGCTCGAAGAAGAAATCCTTCCACATCGACGGTTCGTTGAGGATCGCTTCGAACGCATCCAGCGCCGCCTTGCCCTCGGCATCTAATTCCTTACCCGCCAATTCGTAGCCGTAGACGACCTGTCGGTGGGACAGGCGCGCGACGAATTCGCCATCATGATTCTCGAACATCGGGTGATAAGTCGTCATGACGTCGTCCGGTGCATGTTCGCGCTGACGGTCGAAGTAGAAAGGCTGATAGAGCCGGCGCAGCAGGTCCGGGTGCCGTCGCCGCATCTCGTTATGCGCCGCGGCAAAGCTGATCACACGGCTGATGCCGCCGGACTTCGCAGTCTGCAGGCAAAGCAATCCTAAGTAGTGCGGCGCGCAGTGATTGTAGCTGTTGTCGGTGTGGAAGTTCTGGCGCGCATTGGTGACGTCGGGCCGCACACCGTTACCCAGTGGCCTTCCTTTGTCGTAGACGTCGTAGATCATCTTGCCGTCCCAGCTCTGCGCCACCGGCCGGGCGATCATCGAAGCCAACAACCAGTACAGCATCACCGCTTCGTCGGGGGAGTATTCCTCCACTGGAATTCGGTCGATGATGACGAAGCCGTGCCCTTCGCGGATCTCCTTGTTTGCGGTTGCCATTAACTCGCGGCACGCCGCCATGTCGAACAAATCCGGCGTCATCATCAGGGTCGGCAGAGGGTTGGCCCGGACCTTGGCGACCACGGCGCAGAGTTCATCGAGGCAGGCCCGGTCAGGGCGCAATACGCCCTCTTCCGCGCCGAGCGTTACGCCACGCCAGGCGATCGGACCGGCAAAATCGCGATCGAATACGATCGCATCTTCGAATACGGTTTCTGACATGGCGCGATTCTAACAAAGTCCCACCGCGGTGCAACCCTTGCCCCATCGAGATGCGCGCGCCAACATCAAATTCTTAGACATGAGACGAGAGAACAAAGCATGACGGATATTCAGCGCTATCTGCTGCCGGACGAGATGGAGCCGGTGAGCCATTACTGTCACGCGGTGCGGGCGGGCGAACGGTTGTGGATTTCGGGCACGGTCGGCGTCCGGCAGGACGGCACCATCCCCGAGGATACGGCGGATCAGTTTCAAATCGCGATCAACAGCCTGGACCGGTGCCTTCGCGCCGCGGGCGGCAGGCCGGAGCACATCGTCAAGGTCACGGTCTTGCTGACCGATATCGGCGACCGGGCGAAGATCAACCCGATCCGCCAGCGCTATTTCGGCGACCATTGGCCGGCCTCGACCCTATTCGAGGTCTCCGCGCTTGTTGCGCCGGAGATGAAGGTCGAAATCGAGGCGGAAGCGGTTATCACTGGCTGACGGGGTCGGTGCCAATTTGGCGGCATAGCGCCGAGCCCGAGAATGCGGTAAAATGATACCCCCACGGCGCAGGAGCCGCGGACAAATGAAAGGGTAAGCCATGAGCGTGGAAGCGGAAGCTGACATTGCCGTCGATCCCGAGGCCTTACGTGAGGAAGTGCGCAACAAATACCGCGAAGTCGCGGTTGAGCCGGATGCGACCTATCACTTCCATACCGGGCGGCCTTTGGCGAAAAGGCTCGGCTACGAAGACAGTATCGTCGATTCGATGCCGGATGCGGCGGTCGAATCCTTTGCCGGCGTGGGCAACCCGTTCTCGCTGCGCACGTTGGCGCCGGGCGAGCGCGTCGTCGATATCGGGTCGGGGGGCGGTTTCGACTGTTTCGTCTCCGCCGGTCAGGTCGGTTCGGATGGCCGGGTCGTCGGCATCGATATGACCGAAGAGATGCTCGAGAAATCGCGCGCGACGGCTGAGGCCATGAGTCTTGGACAGGTCCCGTTCGAAGAGGGCCTGATCGAGAACATCCCTGTCGAAGACGGCTGGGCCGATACCGTGATCAGCAACGGCGTCATCAATCTCTGCGCAGACAAAAAGCAAGTCTTCGCGGAGATATTCCGGGTTCTCAAACCGGGTGGGCACTTGCAATTCGCGGATATCGCCAACGGGAAACCGGTTCCGGAGGCTGCGGTACGCAACATCGATCTTTGGACCGCTTGAATCGCCGGAGGCCTGCCGTGCGCAGGCTGGAAACGGATGATCGAACTGGCGGGTTTCGAGGATGTATCGATCGGCCCGGCGGTGGACACATTCGGGGGCGCCGGCGGCGAACCGAACGCCCGCGCGTTCGAAGTCTTCGGTTACGCCTTCCTGGCGCGGAAACCTGGCTGAGGAATCGCTATCCTAGCGTATCCGCCAAAAATTTGAGCGTCCTGTCCCAGGAATCGTTTGCCGCAGCCTCGTGATAGCGTTCCGGATTGGTAAAGTTCTGGAACGCGTGGTCCGCGCCTTCGTAACTATGGAACTCGCGCGGGATACCGTGCTTATCGAACTCGGCTTCGATCTTTTCAACATCGGCGGGCGACGGGTTCGCGTCCTCGCGCCCGAAAAAGCCGATCACCGAGGCCTTGATGTTGGGGATACGTTCGAACGGAGTCGGGCCCTGGTCTTCGCCCCAGGAAACCATCGTATTGCCGCCATAATAATCGACCAGCACATTGAAGCGTGGGAGCGAGCCGGCGCCGAGCATTGCCGTGCGGCCCCCCATGCAGTGTCCCATGATCGCGGTCCGGCCAGGGTCGACATTCTCCGTCTCGTCGATAAGGCCGAGCGCCGCCTCGATATCCGCCAAAACCCTTTTGTCCCGCAGCGTTGCGCGGCGGGCATCGCGTTCTTCGATCCAGTCGTTGTAGTGAAAGATATCGGGCGCCGCCGCGACATAACCGGCCGCGGCCAGCCGATCGATGCGATCCTCGGTAAAGGCATCGAGCCCGTTTATATGGCACATGAGAATCACCGCCGCATGCGGCCCCTCCCCCTCTGGAGACGCGACGCAAATGCGCATCGGCTTGCCGCCTACGTCAATAGTATCGAACCTCGCCATAACCGCCTCCTTGCCGTCTTGTACCAACGATCATAAGACATTCAGGCACGAAGGTATTCGTAAACCTCGATAGACCCGACAAAGGTCATTTCGCCAGCGACCCAGACAATGACCGCAAGCCCGATATAGCCGATCCACTGGTAGCGATTGAGCAAGTTCGCCACAAGGTTCGCGCCGATCGCCATCAACACGATGGACAGGACAAGCCCGAATACGAGCATTTGGATATTGTCCTTCGCCGCGCCGGCGACGCCGAGCACATTGTCGAGGGACATCGACACATCGGCGACGATAATCGTCAACATCGCCCGAATGAACATCGGTGACGAAACGCCAGCCGAGTCGGCATTTGTCGCGCCGTCGGCCTGCGCGCCCTCGTGCTTTTCGTCTTCCTCATGCCCGTTGGACCGCAGATCACTCCACAGCTGGTAGCCGACAACGAACAACAGCAGCCCGCCAACGAGCTTCAACCCGGTTATCGACAGCAAATAGACCGTCAGCGCCGCGAGCACGATGCGCAGGATAACGGCTAGTGCGATGCCCCAGACGATTGCCTTCTGGCGTAATTTCGGCGGCAAAGCGGCGGCTGCCATGCCAATGATGATGGCGTTGTCGCCGGACAACACCAGATCGATAAAAACGACCTGCATAAATGTGGTCAGGTCAAATTGGAGATGTGAAATTATGTCCATACAGGACCTGACGACTTCCGAATTTGCGGGCTAGGCGTAACAGTGAATGGTAGACGGTAGGTTACGCCGTTATAGATAAGGTCCAATTAGTGCCATTCAAAGGGCGGTCCGATAACTACCCTGTGTCCCCTTCGAAAGCTACCCAATCTTCATGATGCCATACGCGCGGACGCCCGTGTCGCTTTGTGCAGTACGCTGATGAACAGCGTGTTTTCCGGCAAGTCCATCCAACGTTCGAACGGCCCTAATACGGGCAGTCCCGCAATCGTTTCGTCGTGCCCCAAAACGACGTTTAGATAGCCCGCACAATGTAAATCACCACCCGCTTGTGCGAAGTCATACAAAGCCTCTGCGACGATCGCGCCGCTCGCACCCCAGAGGATTACGACCGGCCGCGTCGCGGTCATCCGGCCGGCCGGCCCTTGCGCGCGATGAAATCAGGGAAGGCGTCTTCAGCTTTCGCCCCGCGCAACACATTGCGAGTGAAGTCTTTCTCGTTGTTCAAGTGATCTTCCAGAGATCCGCCCATATCGTCGAGCAGCAGCTTCTTTATTCCCATAACCGAAGCGCGGTCGTTCCCGGCAATCGTACCGGCGACCTCCATCGTTTTCGCGCGAAGGTCGGCGCGCGATACCAAGTGGTTCAGCAAACCGATGCGCAGGGCCTCTTCGGCCTCGACGAGGCGCGCGGTGAACAACAGTTCCTTCGCCATCGGCCAACCGACCTGATTGGGCAGCGTCCACGTGCTGTTGATGCGCCCATAGGCCGCGGCGAGGAATCGGAACTTCGTTTCCTCGCAGCCGATCCGCATGTCGAGCGACGACGCCAGCACCGCCGCCCCGCCATAGGCGAGACCGTTCATCATGCCGATCGTCGGTTTCGGACAGGCGCCAATGTCGTAACTGATGTGCAGGTAATTCTCGTTGCGTTGATCGAGTTCCTCCTCGGTGTATTTGCGGTCGTTCTCGCGCTGTTCGTGAATATCGCCACCTGCGGAAAACGCCCGCTCGCCGGAACCGGTAATGACAATGCATCCAATCGCGTCATCGGCCGCATACTTCTGGAGCGCATCGTGCAACTCGATCGTCAACTGCCGGTTCATCGCGTTGAGGACTTCCGGACGGTTCATCGTCACGATCCCGACCCCGTTTTCCTTTTCCGTCAGAATGTGCTCGTAGGCGGTCATGGTCTGTTTTCCTCCTCAGGAATTGGAACAAAGCGGTGGATCAAGTTTCGCCCAGAGTATCGCCTATAGGACTTTAACGGAAACACCCAGGAACGACCGTCCGAGTCGGTCGCGAGCGCCCATAGCCAATAGCTATGAAAACCAGAACCCATCGATATTTCATCTGCCGACCCAAACCGCACAAAATGGATGTCATGGAACTTAAACCGCGTGGAGGGCGATCTAATGTTCAATTCTAGCCTATTCGGTTTACACCCACACCCACTAGGGCTAGAATGGGCGCAAACCGGATATAGGGGAGCGCGCCATGGATGTTCTCGACCGCGCCGATCTCCCATTCCCGCATTCG
>JAKZTB010000383.1:0-8700 GCA_047517345.1 Alphaproteobacteria bacterium | reverse complement strand
AGTCGCTGGAACTCGGGTAGCGAATGCGGGAATGGGAGATCGGCGCGGTCGAGAACATCCATGGCGCGCTCCCCTATATCCGGTTTGCGCCCATTCTAGCCCTAGTGGGTGTGGGTGTAAACCGGATAGGCAAGGTTCGTTCCATGTCCGTCCGACGCCGCTGGCGATCTGTGTAAAGTCAACCGGATGGACAGCGATGTCCCGCTTGTTCCCCGAACTGTCGAACTTGAGGGTTCACCACCGGTCCGATGGCAAAGACGTTCGTTACTTGCCGCCGCCGCCGCCCGTCGCCATTCCCGCCGAGGGTCTGCCGGCGCGCGTCATTGTCTTTCCAAGCTACGATCCAGATGTTGTGTCGGACCTGCGGCCGGTCGGTAAAGGTGACGCGTTAAAGCGCCTGCTCAACCAGTGCTTGATCGTCTCAACACCTCTCCATGTTGAACAAGTCGCGAGTCTCGTCCGGTGGATCAAGGCAGTGGCATGTTACGATATGGCAACATCTTCTTTGGACGATGCCGTGGCGCTTGTCCGTGCCCTAGGATCGAACAAACGAACCGAGGACACGACGAATTAGTCGGAAATCCTTCGAAGATACCGTGGGCGCCGACGAAAGTACGACGCCCCAATCTGAATTTGGTTAGCATTTGTCGGCTTGCGCTACGTTGATGGTTGGCGCAGCCGACCGATCAGAACCTGTTACCGGCCCGGTGTCCGCTTTTTGCTGGTTATAGGGTGATCTTTCCGCAAAGCCGACAGGGCATCGATCGTTTCACATCGGGCGTTCTCGCCAACAAATTTGAAAGCAGATCGTTTAAAAGAGTCTGTGAATGCTTCCTATGGGTCAAAACTGGCCCATCGACCGCCATGCGAACGATGTTTGAATTTTCGATCAAATCGGACCCGACGGGGCCGAAAGCAGACATGCGCGACAATTTTCCACGCGCTACGCTAATTTCCGCCCAAACCACGCGTTTCGCGGCGCTCGTCCGACAGCACTGTATGCAAAGCGTAACGTCCGGGCAGCAAGCCAGCGGCGAAGTGTTCGTTATGGAAATTGCTGGCGCGCCGAAGGCGGTTCCAACCAGCCCGGTTTCGGTCTAGCGCGGCGGGCGCTGGCCAAATATAGCCGTTCCGACGCGGACATGGGTCGCCCCGAACGCGATGGCGATGGCGTAATCCGCGGACATGCCCATGCTGAGCCAGGGCAGGTCGTGCCGCTTGGCGATCTCGCGCAGCAACGCGAAATGCAAGGACGGCTCGTCGTCGATCGGGGGAATGCACATCAGGCCGCGGACCGGCAGCCCGAATTCGTCGCGGCACTGCTGGATGAACGCATCCGCCGCCTCCGGCGCGACGCCCGCCTTTTGCGTCTCGTTGCCGGTGTTGACCTGGAGCAGGCAATCCGGCCGGCGGCCCGTGCGGTCCATCTCCTTGGCGATCGCGCGGGCGAGCTTCGGCCGGTCGACCGTCTCGACGACATCGAAAAATGCCAGCGCCTGGCGCACCTTGTTGGTCTGCAACGGCCCGATGAGATGCAGCTGTGTCGCCGGGAACGCTTCCTTCAGCGCCGGCCATTTTCCCTCGGCTTCCTGGACCCGGTTTTCGCCGAACACGAGATGCCCCGCCTCGAGCGCCGCACGTGACCGTTCCGCCGGATGTGCCTTGCCGACCGCCACGAGCGTCACCGCGCGCCTGTCGCGCCCGGCCGCCTGCGCCGCCTTGGCGATTTCGGAGCGCACGGCGCGGAGGTTTCCGGCGATGTCGAGATCGCCGTCCAGGCCGCTCAGGGGTTCGGTTTCCGACATCTGGTTTCGCCCTTGCATAGACCCAACGGAGTGTCTTTTCGTAGCAAAGCCTCGCCCGGTGCGCAATCGGCCTGGCGGGTTCGGGTACCGACTGCGACATTGTAGTGGAATCCCACTGTGGTTTTCGGGCATAAAGCGGCCATGTTCAAATCCTTACCCCATCTCGCGACGGCATTAACATTCGCGTTGCTGCTGTCCGCCTGCGAAAGCATGGGCATCGCCCCTGACCCGCCGCCGCCGACCGAGGACCGGTCGTCGAGTTCGAGCAGCGGCAATGGCGGGCTGATCGACACGCTGTTCGGAAGCGACTCGCCCTCGGTCGGCGCGGGAAGCGGCATCGGCGTGAACAGCTTCCTGTGGCGGGCGTCGCTGGATACGATTTCGTTCATGCCATTGAGTTCCGCCGATCCGTTCGGCGGCGTCATCATCACCGATTGGTACTCGCCGCCCGAGACGCCGCGCGAAAGGGTCAAACTGAATGTCTATATCCTGGGCCGGGAATTGCGCGCCGATGGGCTGCGCGTGTCGGTCTTCCGGCAAACCCGCGGCAACCAGCCGTGGCAGGAAGCGAAGGTCGACCCTAAAACGGTCCGGGACATCGAAAACGCGATCCTGAAACGCGCCCGCGAACTTCGTATCGCCAATTCGCGCGTTCAATGAGCGACCGTAGGGCTGCCTCGACTCGTTCCGCCGCCGCGCCGCAAGGAAGTTCGCCAACATCATGACCCGGTACAACGCCAAGGAAACCGAAGCCAAATGGCAACGGATCTGGTCCGAACAGGGCGTCTTCGAAGTGACCGAAGACCGATCCCGGCCGAAATATTATGTTCTTGAAATGTTTCCATACCCGTCCGGCCGGATTCATATGGGCCACGTGCGGAACTATACGATGGGCGACGTCGTGGCGCGCTACAAACGGGCGCAAGGCTTCAACGTGCTGCATCCGATGGGATGGGATTCCTTCGGGTTGCCGGCGGAAAACGCCGCCTTCGAGAACAGTGTCCACCCGGCGAAATGGACGCGCGAGAACGTCACCGTCATGCGCGATCAGCTAAAATCCATGGGGTTGTCGCTCGACTGGAGCCGCGAGCTGTCGACTTGCGAGCCGGAATACTACCGCCACGAACAAAAGATGTTCCTCGACTTCTTCAAGGCGGGCCTGGCCTACCGCGGCGAATCCTGGGTCAATTGGGATCCGGTCGAGGACACCGTCCTGGCCAACGAGCAGGTGATCGACGGCCGTGGCTGGCGTTCCGGCGCGGCGGTCGAAAAGAAACTGCTGCATCAGTGGTTCTTCAAGATCACCGCCTACGCCGACGAGCTGCTGGAGGCCATCGGGTCGCTCGACCGCTGGCCGGACAAGGTCCGCCTGATGCAGACCAACTGGATCAACCGGTCGGAAGGCGCCAAGATCCTGTTCGACATCGTCGGTCGCGACGACAAGCTCGAGGTTTTCACGACGCGGCCCGACACGCTGTTCGGCGCGTCCTTCTGCGCCCTGTCGCCGAACCATCCGCTGTCGCAATCGCTGGCGGCGGACAATTCCGACCTGGCGGCGTTCCTGGTCGAGTGCGGCAAGCTCGGCACCAGCGAAGCCGCCCTGGAGCAGGCGGAAAAGCGCGGCTTTGATATCGGCCTGACGGTCGCACATCCCTTCCAACCGGGCCGCGAACTGCCGATCTATGTCGCCAATTTCGTGCTGATGGAGTATGGCGCCGGCGCAATTTTCGGTTGCCCCGGCCATGACGGGCGCGACCTGGGGTTCGCCCGCAAATACGGGCTCGACGTGATCCCCGTAGTGTGCCCGCCGGACACCGATGCGGCGACCTTCGAGATCGGCGACGAGGCTTATACCGGCCCCGGCACGATGATAAATTCGGAATTCCTCGACGGGCTCGACGTGCCGACCGCGATCCATCGGGCGACGGAACGGCTCGCCGAGAGGGGCGTGGGCGAGGGCACGGTCAATTACCGTCTGCGCGATTGGGGCGTCTCGCGGCAACGCTATTGGGGCTGTCCCGTGCCGGTCATCCATTGCGAGAGCTGCGGCATCGTGCCGGTGCCGGAGGCCGACCTGCCGGTCACCCTGCCCGAAGACGTCGACTTCGATACGTCCGGTAACCCGCTCGACCGGCACCCGACCTGGAAGCACGTTGATTGTCCGGCCTGCGGCAAGCCCGCGGTGCGGGAGACCGACACCTTCGACACGTTCGTCGAGTCGTCCTGGTATTTCATACGGTTCTGCTCGCTCAGCCCGGATGCCGCCTTCGAGCGCGACGCGGCGGATTACTGGATGCCGGTGGACCAGTATATCGGCGGCGTCGAGCATGCGGTGCTGCATCTGCTCTACGCTCGTTTTTTCACCCGCGCGCTGCGGGACTGCGGCTATCTCGATATCGAAGAGCCCTTTACGGGGCTGTTTACGCAAGGCATGGTTTGCCATGAGACCTACCGGACCGAAGACGGCGGCTGGGTGTTTCCCGATCATGTTGACACGGACGAAAGCGGCGCCAAGACCGACCGCGAGTCGGGGCAACCGGTCACGGTCGGCCGCTCCGAAAAGATGAGCAAATCGCGCCGCAACGTCGTCGATCCTGAATTTATACTCGACACCTACGGCGCCGACGCCGGCCGCCTGTTCATGATGTCGGACAGCCCGCCGGAACGCGACCTAGAATGGACCGAAGCCGGCATCGAGGGCGCCTGGCGGTACCTTAACCGGTTGTGGCGGATGGTCACGGAACCGGAAGCGCCGATCGGCGCGCGCGGTGCAACGATTCCGGCCGAACGGGACGCCGCCGGCGACGCAATGCTGCGCACGGTGCATCAGGCCGTCGCCGCGGTGACGGACGATCTGGAGCGGTTCCGCTTCAACCGGGCAGTCGCCCATGTCCGCGAACTGACGAATCTGTTGGGCGACTATCGGGAATTGGGCGCGGCGCACGATTGCGTCCGCCGGTTCGCCTTCGACACCACGGTGCAGCTGATCGGGCCGATGATGCCGCATATCGCCGAGGAGTTCTGGCGCATGCTCGGCCACGAGGAACTCTTGGCCGACGCGCCCTGGCCGAAAGCGGATCCGGCCTACCTGATCGAAGAGACGGTAACCATCGCGGTTCAGATCAAGGGCAAATTGCGCGGTACGATTGAAATGCCGCGCGACGCCGACAAGGCAGCGGTAGAGGTCGCGGCGCTGGCGCTGGAATCCGTCCAACGCGTGACCAACGGCAGCCCGCCGCAGCGAATCATCGTCGTGCCGAACAAGATCGTCAATGTGGTGGTCTAGAGCAAATCGGGGTTGGTTGGAATCACCTTCGGTGATCCGACAACCGCGTGAATCCGCTCTAAAACACTTGACAAAGAGCAGATTCTCAATTTCGTTCGAACCCATGAAATGGGTTCGACCAAACGTGGTTCGCTCTAAACCCTTCGCGGCTTTTGCCCTCGCGGCACTGCTGTTCGGATGCGGCTTTCGCCCCCTATACGGCACCACCGGCGCCAATGAAAAGCTTTCGAACCTATTCGCGCAGGTTCGGATCGAGAACATACCGGACCGGACCGGACAGAAGTTGCGCAACTTTCTGCTCGACCGGATCAATCCCGCGGGTCAACCGGCGCGGCCATTGTACTACTTGCAGGTCAAGACCAGCGTTTCGCGTACCGATCTCGGCATCCAGCGGGACGAAACGGCAACCCGCGCTATTCTTGTTTTGACCGCGAAATACAAACTTTCCGATTCTGCCAAAAAAACCGTCTTGGTGAGAGGATCGACGCAATCGACGAATAGCTTCAATATCGTCGCGTCGGATTTCGCGACCCTAAGCGGCGAAACGGACGCGATCGAACGCGCCGCGCGGGAGGTCAGCGACGATATCAAAACGCGGCTGGCGCTCTATTTCACCCGTAAGTAGTGGATACAATCTAACATATGGTACCCCTGCGACGGCTTCGCGAGTTCACCGGTTAGGCGCGCGATGCGCCGTGATGCGGGGGCCATCCAAGCGTCGCGCAACGCGGCCGGTGAACTCGGGAAGCCGCCCTCCGGGTCCCGTATCCCGGCTTCTCGGGGCGTCGACGGCCCTTGCCGATGTGCCCGCATCGCCTGCGGGCGGTCTCCTGCCGAGAAAACGGGATACGGGATCGTAGGGGTGCCATATGTTAGATTGTATCCACTTGGAGCCTGTCGGAGTAATGAAAGTCGCCGCCAACCGTGCAGACGCCTTCGCCCGCGACCCCGATGCGGCGGTCCGCGCGGTTCTCGTCTATGGCCCCGACGACGGTCTCGTCCGGGCGCGCGCCGACGCCTTGACCAAGGCGGTTGCCGAAGACACCAACGATCCCTTCCGGGTTGCCGAAGTGTCCGCCGCGGCGCTGCGCGAGGAACCGTCCTTGATTGCCGACGAGGCGGCGGCGATCGCGCTCACCGGCGGGCGCAGGGTGGTCCGGATGCGCGATGCGCCGGAATCGGCGGCCGGCGTCCTTGAATTTTTCCTGACCGACTCGCCGGGCGACGCCCTGGTTGTCGTACAGGCCGGCGCGCTCAACGCGCGCTCCAAACTTCGCAAGCTGTTCGAAGACGCAAAGAACGCCGCGGCGCTGGCGTGCTACGCCGACGACGAGCGGGCACTCGACCAGGTGATCCGCAGCACTCTGAAGGCGGACGGCATTTCGGTTTCGACCGACGCCATGGACTATCTCACCGCCAATCTTGGCGCGGACCGCGGGTTGAGCGTCGCCGAACTCGAAAAGCTCGCGATCTATGTCGGACCGGGCAGCACGGTCGGCCTGAAAGACGCGGCCGCTTCGGTGGGCGACTCAAGCGCCCTGTCGATCGACGATGTGGTTTTCGCAGCGGCGGGCGGCAACGGGCTGGCCGCCGACCGGGCCCTGACCCGCAGCTACCAAGAAGGGGTCAACCCGGTCACCATTCTGCGCGCCCTGGGCCGGCATCTGATGCGGCTGCAGCTAGCGCGCGCGAAAATCGACGGTGGCGCGCCGGTCGACGCCGCGATGAAGGCGCTGCGGCCGCCGGTCTTCTTCAAGCTGGCCGGACCCTTCCGGCAACAGCTCCGCGTCTGGTCGGGATCGAAAATCGCCCGCGCCCTGGGGCTGGTCCTGCAGGCCGAGCGGGACTGCAAACGGACCGGCGCGCCGGCGCCGGAACTGTGCGGCCGCGCAATCCTGCAGATCTCGCGTTTGGGCGCCGCGCGGCGTTAGGCAGGCAGGGCGGACCCTCGACTTTGCCGTTGAATCGCAAAGCCATGCTGCCCGGTTGAACCCGCCGTCAGTTCAAGCCGTACAAACGTGCCGCATTGTCGCGCGTGAACTTGCGCCGGACAGAGGGCGGGAAGCCCGAAAGAGTCCGGTCCAGGATTTTCTTGGATTCCGGCCACAGGCAGTCCGGATGTGGGTAGTCGGCGCCCCAGATGATGTTGTCCTCGCCGATCAGTGGCACGATCGGGTCCAGGTACTGGTCCTGCTGGTAGGTGACGAAACCCTGGCGGCGGAAGTAGTCGCTCGGCTTCATTTTGAAGCCAAGGCTGCGCGCCCGGTCGTGGTACTCGGTGTCGATCCGGTCGAACACGTAGGGCAGCCACGTGACGCCTGACTCGCCAAGCACGAAGTTGAAGTCCGGGTACCTCTCGCAGGCGCCGGAGGCCAGCAGCGAGACGAGCACTTCCATGGTGTCGAGCTGGAAAAGCGACGAGCGCACCAGCCGGTACTCGGTGAAATATTCTTTCTCCATCTCCGGCGTATCGGGCGCGCGCAGCGCCTTGAAACCGGTCGAATGGAAGGAGATCGGGAAGCGGCATTCCGCCGCCGCCTCCCACAGCGCGTCCCAGTCGTGGTGCCAGAGCGGCAACGACATGCCCTTGAAGGCGAGATCGCCGCCCC
Source organism: Alphaproteobacteria bacterium (assembly GCA_047517345.1). Classification (GTDB taxonomy): domain Bacteria; phylum Pseudomonadota; class Alphaproteobacteria; order UBA8366. The sequence continues at coordinate 1,000 of JAKZTB010000383.1, read as the reverse complement.
GCAGGCCCAGCTTGGCGCAGCGCCGCACCTCGGCCGCTGCCGCCTTTGGATCATGGTTCGGCACGATGGCCAGCGGGAATACCCGGTTGGCGTCCGCCCGCTTGGCGAAGTCAGCGACCCAGTTGTTGTAGGTCTGGTCGACCCAAGTGCGCATCTCGCCGTCTTCGATCATCTCGTTGATCATCAGACAGCCGTAGACGATCTCGGCATCGAGCCCGTCCCGGTCGAGGTCGGCGACCCGAAGTTCGGGTGTGGTGGGCCGGGGCCTGGCGCCGCGCCGGTTGTCCCACTCAAAGCCGATTTCTTTCATCTCGTCGATGTGACTGAAGGACCCCTTCCGGTATTTCAGAAAGGTGGGACCGACACCGTTCCACATACCCTTGTCCTGGCCGTCAATGAACCAGTGCAGACCGTCATCGCGTTCCTCGCAGCGCGGCACAGCCGCCTTCCACTTGGCTGGCGCCGGGTCCGACCACAGCTCAGGCGGGCAATAGGTCAGGTCGATGTGGTTGTCGCCCGATATTAACTCATAGGACATGGCGTGTATCTCTCCCATCCGCTTGGCGGGATTTTCCACCAGATTCCTCTAAACGGCAAGGTTGGCTAGCATCTCCACGAATAGGAATACCGGGCTAACTCAGCCTGACCCCACTTTGCGGATGTTTAAAGACCAATCATGCATATCAATCCGGACCACTTAACGGACGGTGATCGATCGGAAACTTCCAATGGTAGACAAATGCCATGGGGAAAAAGAGGCATACGAGAAAAATTCATTTAATTTGACGATAATGAAGGGCGTTATTGATGGCGAGAAGGAAGCAAATTGGTGCGGAACCCATGCCAACAATCATGATTGTGGGTCGTGTCCCAGGACGTGGTGTAGGAGTTGTTGGAGCCTCTGTTAGCTGTGGGTAGGCGGCTTGCCGTAGCGACCGCCGAGAGTCTGGCGTAGGCAAGCCGGCTATCCACAGCGGAGGCCATCGCGGTTCCGGTTTAG
>JAKZTB010000382.1:0-2770 GCA_047517345.1 Alphaproteobacteria bacterium | reverse complement strand
GCGGCGCGTGCCGCCGGATGAACCTCGAACGTCAATCTCCAACCCGTAACGAAAACCCGCCCCGAAAGCCGCCGTCAACCCGGCCGATACCGCTCGCCTCGCTCAAATCGGCCGCCAAGCGTGAATAATGCGGGCTAGGTGAGGACGTTAATCTGGGCGGTGCCCAGGTTTTTCCTACGACGGGGTCGGCAATCGTTGTCGACGCTGGATCGCAGGCGCCTTTGATGCTGCCGAGCGGCCGGTTTGCAGCCGACGCCGAGTATCTGCAGCAAGGCGACGACCTGTTGTTGATCGCGCCGGATGGAACGACCGTGATTGTTCGCGATTATTTCCTGACCGATTCGCCGCCCGACCTGCTGACACCGGAAGGCGGCCGCGTTACACCGGCGATCGTCAAAGCGTTCGCGCCGCCTGAGGCCGTCGGACAGTTTGCGCAGGTGGGCGCTACTGAAGCGGAGGCGGTGGGGCAGATCAGCAGCGCGGTCGGAAAAGTCTTCGTTGTTCGGACAAACGGCGTTCGCGAAGCGGTTGGCGCCGGCGACCCGATCTTCCAGGGCGATGTGATCGAAACGGCCGAGGGGGGTGCGGTCGATATACTGTTTATCGACAAGACGACCTTCGCGATCAGTGGCGATGCGCGTCTTGCGATCGACAAGCTGGTCTACGATCCGGATACGCACGAGGGTTCTTCGTCCTACTCGATCCTCAAGGGCATGTTCGTTTTTTCGAGCGGCGAGATCGCCAAGATCAACCCGCTCTACATGACGGTGAAGACCACCATCGCAACCATCGGTATTCGCGGCACCAAGGTCGCCGGTGAAGTCAATCCTGCCGGGGAGCAGAGCAAGTTCACGATCCTCGAAGGCGAAATTATCATTCTCACCGATGCCGGTTACGTCGAGTTGAGCGAGGCGAACGAGACGACTTTCGTCACCAGTTTCGATGCACCGCCGTCGGAAGCCATCTTGTTCAGCGCTGGAGAAATCGACAGTTTCTATAGCAACGTAAAAAGCATTTCGAACGGCTATTACGACCCCAGTACGACACAGCAAGACGGCTCCAGAGGCGAGCAGGGCACCGGCCCAGGTGGGGAGACGGGCTCCGAAGGGACGGGCGGTGGCGAAGGCGAAGGCGGTGAGCCCGATCTCGACCAGTTGGCGGATGCGTTGGCGGATCTCGCGCCCGCGGCCGGACCTGGGGGCGAAGGCGAAGGTGGCGCAGGAGAAGGCGAAGGCGATGCATTCGAAGGCGAAGTTTCGCTGTTGCGGGTCGATCAGTCGCCGTTCCGCACGGATCCCGAACAGGCATTTAACCTCACCGCAAATGCCGGCGACGAGCTAAACGGCGAGAACGACGGCGGCGGTATCGGCGGTAGCGCCGGCGGCAGCGCCAATACGGGCAGCGGCCCGACGACTTTCGGCGGCAATGAAGATGATAACGGCAATAGCGCCGCCGCCGCTGCCGAAGACGTCGCGTTCGCCGATGGTGGTCTGCTTTTCGACCTGCGCGAATCGACCGGGCCGGAGACTATCGTCGGATCCGACGGCAACGATCGAAATTTCGGCGGCGCTGGAAACGACCTGATCGATGCTGGCGATGGGGACGATACCGTCGACGCCGGCGCTGGAGACGATGTGATCGTCGCGGGCTTCGGTGGTGGCGACGACACCTACGACGGCGGCAGCGGCAACGACACGCTCATTTTTTCCAGCTCGTCCGGCCCGGTCACGGTCGATCTCGAAGCCGGTACCGCGGTTGGCGCCGAGACGGATAGCGATGTAATCGCCAACGTCGAGAATGTCGTCGGTGGCAGTGGCAACGATACGATTACGGGCGATGACGGCGACAACAGCCTTAATGGCGGTGCCGGAGACGATAATATCGTCGGCGCGATGGGTGCGGACACCCTGGATGGCAACGACGGCAGGGATACGTTGGACGGCGGTGGCGGCGACGATCTGCTGCGAGGCGGCGACGATGACGACGTCTATCGCATCACGCTCGGCGAAGGGGCGGATCGCATCGAGGATAGCGGCGGCGACGGCGATCGTATCGTCGTGACCGGCATCGGTGAATCTTTGGCCGCCTTCGGCGGCACGATCCGTGTCGGCAATGACCTGATTATAGAGCTGGGCGACGACGACGTGGTGATTGCCGACCATTTCGCGAACGGAACGGTCGAAGCGATCACTTTCGAGTTCGAAGACGGCGCGGACCGGACGCTTGTGCTGGCGACCGGCGTAGAAGGCGGCGATGCGGACGGCATCATCATCGGGACCGATTCCGGAGAAACGCTCGATGGCGGCGGCGGAGACGACTTCCTGATCGGCAAAGGCGGCAATGACGTTTTGCTCGGTGGCGAAGGGAACGACACATTCCTTGTTTCCGGAACGAATGAGGGCTTCGACCGAGTGAACGGCGGAACCGGTTTCGACCGCATCCTCGGTGGTGACGAGGACGACGACGTCGGCCTTTTCCGCTTTACCGACGATGACACCGTCGAAGAGATAGACGGCGGTGGTGGCGCAAACGTTATCCAGGGAACGTCCAGCCAAAACGTGCTCGATTTCAGCGAGACAACACTGACGAATATTGCACGGATCGAAGGTCTTGGCGGCAACGACACGATCATCCCTCTCTGCCAACATCACTGAGACACCGGCCCCGCTTGGAATTACTGTAGGGCGGTGGAGGTGAATACCAATGACCGCAGAGAGAGAATCGATGACATTGCAAGAGATGGGCGCTCCGGCCCTGGGGGTCGAGGAGC
>JAKZTB010000381.1:0-9715 GCA_047517345.1 Alphaproteobacteria bacterium | reverse complement strand
TCTACAATGCCCAGTGGATCGTCGAAAAGAACGGCTACCTGAGCCCCGCTCAAGCTCGTCAGGCGTGGCACGCCGCGATCTCAATCAGGCCCGCCGCGTGAGACAAACTTGTGTCCAAGGAACCGGGTGCGCTACAGATACGCTTGACGGGACCCATTCCATGGCCTGAACGAACGCTTACAAAATTAGTTCCAGGTAAAATAACCTAGATGTGTCTAAACGGAAGTTCTTGCGAAACAAAGTTAACCAGTTAACCTAATTTTAATGCGTAACCTTCAATAAATTGTCCCTGGTTGTCGGTGAAAGACGAAAATCGCCGACCCGTACGACTCGTTTTGGCTAAACCGTAAAACGGTCGGTCATGGGAAACACAGTAACGCAGTTTATTTTGCAGGGCCTCTCTTCGATCCAACCGAATTCCGATTTCGGGGGCGTCGTGGATACGGGGTCCGATTTGCCGGAAGAAGTGGATTCGCGAATTTATGAAGTGTTCCGTTACTGGCAGAAAATTCGCGGTACCGGCGGACGTTTACCCGCGCGTGGCGATATCGATCCGCTGGATCTGCCCGGCCGATTGTGGCCACACTTGATGCTCTCGGATCTAACCGAAGAGCCGCTATCCGTGACTTACAGGCTGGTGGGGACGGCGGTCGTCGATATCGACGGTGTCGATTTTACGGGCATGCGTATGGAAGATTTGGTGCATCGTCGCAAATTTGAAGACACGCTGGCCGACTATTGGACGGTTGCCGAGATGCGCTTGCCGCATTTCAGACGGGCATCCCTGTACGATGCTCGGTTGAACAATGAAATCGAAATCGAAAGGTTGCACCTGCCGCTCGCGTCGAACGGTGGGGACGTCGATAAAATTCTCACCGTCCTCCTCAGGCTGAGCAATTCGCAGCGCTCCGGTGCACGCAAACCGCGGTTTTCAATCGGGGCGTAAAAGTCCGATCGATTTCAGATTAGCTCTGTGACGAAGCGCTAGGCCAAATTTCGGTGGCCATCGCCGTGTTTTTCTAAATCGCGTATTGCGCGTGCCGGTTTGACGATGCCTGCGCCGGCACTATGATTTGCTGAAGTGAATTCGGTCCGATTGGGATAGCGCGATGACGACGATCCGCGAACTGCCGCTGGATAGCCCGATGACCTGGGCGGCGGAAACGCTGTTGGAGAACGACGGGTTGGTCGCACTCGACGAGGATTGCCGCGCCGAGATCGACCGGACGGCGCAGGAGCTCATCGCCAACCCCTTGCCCCTCGAAGCGCTGCGGACCGGCGACTTCGCAATGCCCGCCTGCCAGACGACGATGGCGCGCGTCCGTAGACAGCTCGACGAGGGGATCGGGTTCGCGGTCGTCGACCGCTTGCCGGTCGAAGATTTGGACAAGGATATCTCGAAGAAACTCTATTGGCTGTTGATGTCGATGGCCGGCCGTCACGTGGCGCAGAGCTGGGACGGCAAGATGGTCTACGATGTGACGGATACCGGCAAGAAGTCGACGGCGGGCAGCGGCGTTCGTTCGTCCAGGACCAATGGCGGGCAGAGCTATCACTGCGACAACACCTTCAACCTGCCGCCCGAATTCGTCGGCCTGCTCTGCATTCAAACGGCGCGCAAGGGCGGGGTCAGCGGTCTGATCAGTCTGGAAACGGTCTACAACCTGCTGCTGGAAGAATATCCGGACGTGTTGCCGCGCCTTTACGAGCCGTTCTATTTCGACCGCCAGGCGGAGCACCCGCCGGACGACACGCGCTGGTCCTTCAAGCCGGTCTTCGAGTCAGATGGTGAACGGGTATCCGCCAACTTCAACCCGCGCCGCGTCGAGCACGGCTACGAAATGCAGGGCAAGGACATGGATCCGCCGACGCGCGCGGCGATCCAAGCTCTGCAGCGTGTCTCCGAACGCAGCGGTCTCGGCAAGGCGTTCGAATTCCGGCGCGGTCAGATCCAGATCGTCAACAACAAGCGGCTTGCCCACCGGCGCACCGCCTTCCGCGACTGGCCGGAGCCCGAGCGGCGCCGCCACCTCGTGCGCATCTGGCTGCGCGACAAGGGACGGCCGTTCTATCTCGGATAGGGAGCATCAAGAATGAATGTCGAATTATCGCCATTGTCCGACCACACCGGAGTCGAAGCCAGGGGCGTCGATCTTTCCAAGCCGCTCGACGACGCGACGCGGGCGACGCTGAACCAGGCCTTCGTCGACGCTTCGGTGCTGGTGATCCGCGATCAGTCGTTGACGGCGGACCAGCTGCTCGTGGGCGTGCGGAATTTCGGCGAGATATTCCCCCAGCACAACACCCGCTTCGCGCTGCCGGACTGCCCACAGATCCACTACCTCTCCAACCAGGACAGCTACCAGGACGGGACGCGCTACATCCCGGGCGAGGGCTACCATACGGACCATTCCAATTCGGACATGCCTCCGAAGGCAACGGTATTGCTGGCCCTCGAACTGCCCGACAGCGGCGGCGACACCCAATACGTCAACATGGCACGAGCCTACGAGGATTTGCCGGAGTCGACCAAGCAGCGCATCGCAGAACTAAAGGGCATGCATGTCTATCAAAGCAAATATAGCGAACGGAAGCTGATGGGCCTGACGGACGAGGCGAAGAAGAGCGTGCCCGACGCGGTCGTTCATCCGATCGTCCGCACCCATCCCGAGAGCGGCCGCAAAGCGATCTACATCAACCCGATCCGCATCGAAGAGATCGAGGGCATGGCGGAGGCGGATACGCTAAACCTGCTGGACGAGCTGCTGAGCCATGCGACTCAGGAGAAATACCAGTACCGCCACAAATGGCGGCCGGGCGACCTGGTTATGTGGGACAACCGCTGCCTGCTGCACAAGGCGAACGGCGATTACGACCACAGCCAGACGCGGTACCTGTACCGGGTGATGCTGCAAGGCGACCGACCGGTTTAACAAACGGTCCGAACCGACAGTAAAATTTAGCCTACTTCTTCAGCTGCCGGGCGATCGCCTCGGGCGTCGCTTCGCCCGCGAAATACTCGAACGCCTTGTCCCATTGGATCGGCAGGTCGACCAACACGCCGGGCTCTGACGCGGTGACGGCGAAGTCCAGCGCTTTCCGGAGTATCTTCGTCTGTATCACGGTATCGCCCGGCCGACCGAACGTATTCCCCATCGGGAATTTGACGAACAGGCTGCGCAATTTCACCGCGCCAGGAAACCACCGTCGATCACCAGTTCCGAGCCGGTCACGAACTTCGCCGCGTCACTTGCCAGGTAGAGGATGCCCTCGGCGATGTCCTCGGTCTCGCCCAGCTTCGCCATCGGCACCGTGCTGTCGATGTACTCGCTGAACCAGCGGCCGCGATGCTGGATCGCGCTCTGCAGGAGATCGGTTTCGATGAAGCCGGGATGCACCGAGTTGACCCGCACGACCGGATCCGTCTTGGCGCATTCCAGCGCGGCCGTCTTGGTCAGCAGTTTCACCCCGCCCTTCGCCGCGCAATAGTTGCCGGACATCGGGATGCCGATCTTTCCGGCGATCGACGAGGTGTTGACGATCGAGCCGCCCGTGCCCTTCTTCATGGCCCTTATCCCGTGCTTGATGCCAAGGAATACGCCGTCGAGGCAGATCGAGATGCACAACCGCCAGGTCTCCATCTCCATGTCCTCGAGCTTGATCCCGGCGCCGGGAATACCGGCATTGTTGACCAATATGTCGAGTTGCCCGGCTTCGTCCATGACGGTCTCGATGGCGGTTTCCCAATCCGTTTCCTTGGTCACGTCGAGCGCCAAGTAGCGTGCCGCGCCGCCGTCATCCACGATCTCGGCCGCCGACCTCTCGCCTTCGATGTCGCGGATGTCGGTCAGGACGACCGTTGCCCCTTCGCGCGCCATAAGCTGCGCCGTCTTCTGGCCGATCCCCGACGCCGCGCCGGTGATCAGCGCGACTTTCCCTTCGAGTCGTGCCATTGGTTCCTCCCCTTGTTTCGATTGAGTTTACCGGGTCGTCAGACCGGTACTTCGCCCTCCAGCATGATCCGGTGCATGACCCGCGGCTGGCTCAGATCGTAGTCCGCGTTGGCGCGGTGCATCGTACAGCGATTGTCCCAGACGACCATATCGCCGGGTTGCCAGCGGTGCCGGTACTGGAACTGCGGCTGGAAGGCGAATTCGTAGAGCTTGTCGAGCAGTGCGTCGCTTTCCGCCTCGGTCCAGCCGAGGATATGGTCGATCCGGTTAGGATTAATGTAGAGCGACTGTTTTGCGCTTTTCGGATGGGTGCGGATCAACGGATGGTCGACTGGCGGCGTTTCCGCTTCCTCTTCCGCCGAGCGTTTGGCGACCCAGGATTGGTTGCGCCGGCTGCGGTATTTGTGGACTGCGCGCAGCCCTTCGATCCGATCGCGCATCGCCGGCGGCAGCGCTTCCAGCACCTGGTAGCAGTTGATGAACTCCGTATCGCCGCCGTCGTCCGGCAAGGTCTTGGCGTGCAACAGGGTTAGCGTCGCAGGCTCGGCGAGGTAGGAATCGTCGGTGTGCCAGTATTTCGCCTGCACCAGCGGTTTGCCTTCCAGCGAAGGCGGCCGGTTCGAGACGACCGACACTTCCGGCGCGCCGTCGAGACGGTCGCGGCGCAGGACGAAGGTCTTGGGCGGCCCGAAAATCCGCGACGCCTGCGCGAAGGCTTGCGGTTTCAGGACTTGGTCCCGGATGCACAGCATGAGGTGTTCCGTCAGCGCGTTCTCCAGTGAAGCGGAGATATCCGGACCGGCCAGCACGCCGAGATCGACGCCGGTCACCGCCGCGCCCAGGACGTCGCTTAAGGGATCGATTTGCATTATCAGGCAATACTATCAGCCGCTGGCATTGTCCTCCAAGATCATCGCCGCGCCCTTCTCGCCGATCATGATGGTCGGCGCGTTGGTGTTGCCGGTGGTCAGAGTCGGCATGATCGAGGCGTCGATGACGCGCACGCCTTGTACCCCATGGACGCGCAGCCGCGGATCGACGACGGCGGCGGGGTCCTCGCCCATCTTGCAGGTGCCGACCGGGTGATGGATGGTGCCGCCGGTCTCGCGCGTGAATTGGCGGATTTCGTCGCGGCTTTGCACATGAGGACCCGGCGCGTGTTCGCCCAGGCTGACCTCTTTCAACGCCGGGGCGTCGAAGACGCGGCGCGCGATCTCGACACCGGCGACCAGAACATTGACGTCGTTCTCGTCGCCCAGATAGTTCGGCGTGATGACCGGGTCGTCGTTGGGATCACCGCTCTTCGCCATCACCGTGCCGCGGCTCTCGGCGCGCACCGGGATCGCCGTGATCTGGACGCCGGGCTCCTTCTCCAGGGCGCCCTGGCCCGTATCGACCGGCGTCGCCGGTGTGAAGCTGAGCTGCAGGTCCGGGCTGGCGAGCCCGTCGCGGCTGCGGCAGAACACCATCGCGCTGGTGACGCCGAAAGTTAGCGCGCCATTGCCGAACAGGACGTACTTCGCGACTTCCGGTACGACCCGCGGGAAGCGCGACAGCTGGTTCATGGTCAGGCCTCGCACGCGGTGCTTCAGCCGTGCGCCGAAATGGTCGGCCAGATTGGCCCCGACGCCGGGCAGATCGTGGCGGATTGCGACGCCGATCTCCTTCAGGTGCGCTGCCGGTCCGATGCCGGAAATCTGCAGCAGTTGCGGGGAGTTGTAGGCGCCCCCGCACAGCACGACCTCCCTGTTCGCGCGGAATTCCTTGTCCTGGCCGTCCTGCTGGTAGGTGACACCGACGCATGTTTTGCCGTCGAAGATCAGCGGGCCGGCGGTGGCGCCGGTGATGATCTCCAAATTGGGATTGTCGCGCACCGCACGCAGATAGGTCTGCGCCGTGGAACCGCGGAACCGGCCGCGCCGGGTCATCTGCGAATAGCCGACGCCTTCCTGCAGTCCGCCGTTGTAGTCGTCGGTCAGCGGGAAACCGGCTTGTTGGGCGGCCTGAACGAAACGATGGGTCAGCGGCAGGATGGTGCGGTAGTCCTCCACTTCGAGCGGGCCGCCGCCGCCGCGATACTCGGGATCGCCGCCCTGCTTGTAGGTTTCCGAATTTTGGAAATGAGGCAGGACTTCGTCGTACGACCAGCCGCGGCAGCCGCGCTGCGCCCAACCGTCATAGTCGGCCGCATTGCCGCGCACATAAAGCATGCCGTTGATCGAGCTCGACCCGCCGAGCACCTTGCCGCGGGGCAACGCGACGCGGCGGCCGGCCGAGCTTTCCACCGGCTCGGTCTGATAGTTCCAGTTGACGCTCGGGTCCTTCAGCAAAGGCCGCAGCGCGGCGGGAATATGGATGCGCCAGTTTCGGTCCTTCGGTCCGGCCTCGAGCAGCGCCACCCGCGCGCCGCCCTGCACCAGGCGGCAGGCGACGGCGCATCCTGCCGATCCGGCCCCGATGACGATATAATCCGCTTGCATCGTGCATTTCTCTCCCGGTTAAGCGGTCAATGATTTTCCCCGGCCGCCATTTATGCAAGGGTGCGAACCCGCTTGGCTTCGCGAGGGACGATCATGGGCGATGGCCCGGATATCACACAGCGGCTCGACGATCTGGAAGCGCATATCGCGCATCAGGACAGCACCATCGACGACCTCAACGAGGTGACGCTCCGGCAATGGCGCGAGATCGAGGCGCTCGCCGAAAAGCTCGCACGGCTGGAGTCGAATATCCAGACGATGGCGGAAACGGCGGAGTCCGAGGCGGCGCCCGAACCGCCGCCGCCGCATTACTGAGTTTCAAAATTCGCCGCTGTACCGGTGCGGCAGGCGGCCATCGAAATTCATCAGCATGTCGAGCGTACCGGCGCCTTGCCAGCCGGCCAGTTCGCTTAGCGTAATCTCGTCCTTTCCGTCGGCGCCCAGCACGGTCACCCCGTCGCCGATGGCTGCACCGTCGAAATCCAGCAGATCGAAGGTTAGGTGTTCCAGCGATACGCCAAGTATCGGCATCCGCTTTCCTTGCAACAGGATCGCCGCGGGCGCGCCCTCGCGCGGTTTGCGGTAGCCGTCGTACAGGCCGAGCGGGACGACACCGGTGCGCTTGCCGCGGCGGTGCGGGTGGTAACCGCCATCCTTCAAACCGGGACCGTTGGGAAATTCACCGACATGGATCAACCGGGCTTTGACCGCTTTCAACACCGGCCGGAAGGGGGCGATGGGTGCGAGGTCCGGGTTCACCGAAGGCAGACCGTACAGCAAGTGCCCGGGACAGATCGCGTTGCCGCCGTCCCTATGGCCGACCATGAGGTTCGAGCTGGCGACCGCTTGGGTTACGGGTATATCGAGGCCGCCGTCGCGCAGCCGCGCGATCAAGGCGTTGAAGCGTTCGATTCCGCGCTGCGACCAGGCCTGTCCCTTGACGTCCTTGAAGGAGAGATGCGTATAGACGCCTTCGACTTTGACGTTGGGCAGGTTTGCGACCTCGCGAATGAAAGCTTCCGCCGACTCGAGCTCGACGCCAAGGCGGCCCATGCCCGCGTCGACTTTGACGTAGATCGCCGCCGGATGACGTGCCGCGTTGGACACGGCTCGCGCCGTTTCCATGTTGTAGACCGTGGGAATCAGGTCGGATACCAGATATTGCGGAACGCTATCCGGCAAGTTGCCGCCGAACATCAGGATCGGCGTCGTCACACCCGCGTCCCGGATCGCCAACGCGTCGCGATACGATCCCGTGGACAGGGCGAAGACGCCGAGGCCGGCGAGTTTCTTCGCGGTGGCGACGGCGCCGTGGCCGTAGGCGTTGGCCTTCAGCGACGCGATAATCTTGACGTTCGGTCCGGCGCGGCGCTCCAGCTCGGCATAGTTCGCCGCGAGCGCGTCGAGATCAAATTCCATCCAGGCGGGATGGGTGGAGAGTTCGGCGGTCATTGGATGCTCCTTTCGATCACTACTGCGCCAGCGCCGGCACCTGTTGGTGCCATTCGGTTGCCTGCTGATAGGCGTGGCCCAATGCGCAGAGCTGCGCCTCGGCGAAGGGGCGGCCGATGAGCTGCAACGCGATCGGCAGACCCGCAGCGTTGAAGCCGCACGGCACGCTCAGCGCCGGGAGTCCGAGATAGCTGATCGGCCGGGTATTACGGGAGATTTGCAGAACCAAGTCCGTCATGCCCTTGCCGTCCGAGACGTCGACCTCGTCCAGCCGCGGCGCGGTAATGGGTATGGTCGGCGCCAGCAGCACGTCGCACTCGGAGAAGGCCGTGGCGCAGTAGTCGCGCAGATATTTCTCACGCAGGGTCATCGCTTCGAGGTAGCGCGTCGCTGGCTGGTAGAGGCCGAATTCGATGCGTCGGCGAACCATGGGACCGTAGTCACCGGGACGCTCGCGCAGCCATTTGCGGTGGATCGTCGCCGCTTCCGCCGCCAGTGCGGCGGCCCAGATTAGATTTATCTCGTCATGGCTTGGCACATCGACGGCCCGCAAGTCCGCGCCCGCATCGGCGAACACCTGCTGCGCAACCTCGATCGCCACAGCGACATCCGGCGTCAAATCGTCATAGAAGTAGCTGGTCGGCAAGCCAATCCGCAGGCCGCTTACAGGCCTCCCGCATGCAGCTTCGCAAGAAGGGCCGAGGCGTCGGCTGGATGTCGGGTCCTTTGGGTCGTGGCCCGCAATGACATCGATGATGCGGGCGGCATCGCGCACCGTGCGGGTGAGCGGTCCACTGGTGTCGAACGAGAAGGAGAGCGGCATCAGCCCGTAGCGGCTGACGCGGTTTTGCGTCGGCTTGAAGCCGACGACGCCGGACATGGCGGACGGGATGCGGATTGATCCGCCGGTGTCCGAGCCGAGCGCGCCATAGACGATCCGCGCCGCGACCGAGGCGCCGGAGCCACTGGACGAGCCGCCCGGCGCGTGGTCCGGGTTCCACGGGTTGTGGCAATCGCCGTAGTGAACATTGTTGCCGATCGGACCGACCGCGAACTCCGACATGTTGAGGCCGCCGAGGTCGATCGCCCCGGCCGTTGCCAGCCGTGCCAGTGAAGTCGAAGTGCGGTCGGCGACGAAGTCTGCGCGGATCTTCGAGCCGCAGGATGTCGGCAAACCTTTGCGATAGAACATGTCCTTGTGCGCGAGCGGTACACCCGCGAGAGGGCCAACGGCTTCGTCCTTGGCGATACGGACGTCAATGTCCCTGGCCGTTGTCAAAGCGCTGTCGGCTTCCAGCCGGATAAAAGTGTTCAATGTCGGTTGCAATTTCTCCGCCCGCGCGATCGCGGCGCGCGTCACTGTCTCTGCGGAAACGTCGCGCCCCCGGATGCGGTCTGCGATGCCGCAGAGGTCTAGCGTGGCGAGATCGTCGCTCATGATTTGTCCAGAGGCGGTGCGAGTTCCTCGAGCGCGCGATCGAAATCCGAAGGTTCCATATCGAATTGGAGGTATTCGGCGACGGTCTCGCCGGCACCGTCCATCGGGGCGAGCATTCCGGCAAGAGATTCCGCATCAGCGGCCGGTAATGTGAAGCGATGCCATACCCGCGAAACCATCGCCACGAAATCGCCTGTGATGTTGCTCATGTTGCCTCCCTACCTTGTCCATCGATCATACGTCGTGATCCATGTCGATAACAAACTGAGTTGACCGCTTTATGTACCATATGAATTGACCGCTTCTGTTGTGGTGGTTGGGCCTGTGGATAAGTGGTCAGGTCGGCTGCTTTGCCGAGCTGTCCACTTATCCACAGGCCCGGGCTCGGTCGC
>JAKZTB010000380.1:0-2573 GCA_047517345.1 Alphaproteobacteria bacterium | reverse complement strand
TGACAATACCGTGCGGCCTTCAGTAAAATAAGCGTTCGCCAAATCTTTGATTTCGGAAAACGACGCTAACGATTGGATTCCAGCGCCACCGTAGGCCATCCGATAGAAAGCCAAACGCGCAGCGACCATCTTCGCGCTGCTACCGATTAGCGGCAACGCATCCAGCAACATGGATTCGTCGAATTCTTCGATCATCTCGATGCCGTTGTTAATTGCGCCCACCGGGCTGGCCAATTCATGGCACAACCGCGAGCACAACAGATCGATGATCCGCATATCGACAAAGTCTTTCATCGAAACTACCGTAGTACGATTGAGTAAAGCTACCGTTAACCAAAATTTTGCCCGCAATTCGCGCAAAACTATCCTATCGACAGACAAGACCCAAGATTTCGTTCCCTGCGATTGTGTCAAACACCCAACCCAGCCTGACAGGAGCCGGGTCAAGTCCAACCGGCGGTAGAAGACCGTGTCGCGTTTACTTCGAAAACAGAGGAAGTGTGGTGATCAACACGATGAACGCAGCCTTGGTTCCCGCGCTCCACGGCGGAAAAACAAGGTCAAATCTCGTGTTGGGTATCAAGCCAGTCGTTTTTCGTCCATTTCGAATCCAGCCATTGAAAATCTTCCTTAGTTGGTGAAAATTCAATCATGGATAATCGTCGTCGGCTCGCTGGCTCTGGGTAGAATTTTTTGAATGTCCAGTCTTGAGAAAATATCGGTTTTGCTGGTCGAGGATTCGCCGCAGGTACGATCCCTGTTTGTGTCGGTGCTCAATCAACTCGGAATAGGCCAGATCATACGGGCACCCGAAGGCGCCGAAGCGATTCGCCTGATCAGACGTGCACGGGTCGACCCATTGTCGGTCGGCGCGTCGTCAATCGACCTCATTATATCGGATTGGGTGATGGATCCGATCGATGGTGCAACGCTGTTGCGCTGGGTTCGCCGTCACAAGGATTCGCCCGACCGGTTTCTGCCCTTCATGATGGTCAGCGCCTATTCGGAATGGCACCGCGTTCAAACCGCGCGTGAATTGGGCGTTAACGAGTTCCTCGCCAAACCATTCTCCGTGGCAAGTGTGATGGAGCACATTCTTGCGGTCGTTCAGGACCGCAGAAGGTACGTTCGAACCAACACGTTTTTTGGACCGGACCGGCGGCGGAGTTCAAATGCTATTGGGACCGACCGCCGGACCGTCCACACGTCCGACGAGGATGCCATCGACAAGGGGATTCGCTTCTACACGCCGCCGCGCGGCCTCCGCGCCAAGACGGGCGGTGACATCGCTATCGATGCCAATCGCATTGCAAATATACAAAAAGAACTCGATTCCTGGAACGACGACTTCGTCAATTGGACGCTAGACTATATCGAGAAATTGACGCGTCTGGTTGTCGCAACGCGCCGCAAGGAGCCATCGGACCGGCGCGGCGAATTCACCCGCATAAACGAAATCGCACACGAACTTCGCGGGCAAGGTGGTATCTTCGGATATCCGTTGGTTTCCGCCGTCGCGAAATCGCTTTTCGAACTGACGAAAGACACGCTCGATCGTTCGGACGAATGTCTGTATCTGGTCCAGAACCATATCGAAACATTGAAAATCGTCTTGCGCGACGAAGTCCGCGGCGACGGCGGCAATGTTGGCCTTGAGATTATCAAAGCGATGCGGATGGCGAACGCTAAGTTCCTCAAAGAACGCGAAGATACTTCGCTCGTCGGGCGGGATTTTCTGCAAAGCAACCGATGACGATGTCCGATAATGAGACGGTTTTTTCGGGTCTTTCAGACCCGTTATACGAAAACCTGGCAAGCGGCCTAACCGGTACGGCGCACCGCGTCATCGTCGGCCTGAACTGGACGCTAGTCGAAGGTCCGAATGGCGCAGGCGTTTCTCACACACCAACACGCGGGACCAACGGATGCCACGCGTTACCCGATCCGGGCAGCTACGCAGGCCGCGACCTTTCCTTGCTGGCTGCGCTCCGCAATTCCGACAATGTTTTCGAAGTCACCATCGCGATTGCCGCAATCAATGCGTTTCACAACAGAACCGATTTGGCCGGCAACACAAGCAACGGGCTGGATCTGGTAAAAGCGAACGGCACGAAGACCGTCGTCGTTGGGCGGTTCCCTGGCCTCGACCAGCGCCTGCCAGGTGCCGCTGTTATCGAACGCGAGCCCGGTCCTGGCGATTATCCCGAGTCGGCGGCGGAAACACTCCTGCCGCAATGCGAACATTTGGTTATCACCGCATCGACATTGCTCGACGGGGCGCTGCCGGGCCTGCTCGCGTTGGCGCCACAGGCGTTCATTATTCTGCTCGGCCCGGGAACGCCGCTGGCGGAATGCCTCTTCGATCACGGCATCGACGCGCTATCCGGTCTTGTTGTCGACGACAACGACGCGTTCACGCGCGTCATAGGCGAAGGCGGTGCGGTCGGTGCCATGAAGCGCCACGCCCGAAATCTATCGCTCCTTAAACACTAAGTATCCGTCCGGGGACTTTATGAGTCGGATGAATCGGTTATCCGGCGCCCCCTCTTGAAGAGCTGAATCAGCTGTGATTC